>CALGYO010000172.1 GCA_937934715.1 uncultured Desulfovibrionaceae bacterium
AGAGCCAAAACATTGCGCCCCACTTTCGTGGGAATAAAGTCAATAACCAAAAGGCGTTTTAGCGGAATATGGCTTGCTGCTTCGCTGGTTGCTCCATCGTAGGGATGTCCACCGGCACATCCGGCGTCGCCGTGGCCGCTTATATCGATCGTGATAGGTACACTCGCGACCTGACCGGCGAAACCTTCGACTTCCGAAACCACAAAACGGACGAGCCTGTACTGGCTCGCGGATTCGAGCTTCCCCCAGGTTCACCATCCTGGGATCGACAGCGCCTTTGGGATGCGGTTGACAAGGCGGAGATAGCCACAAAGCACCTCGCCAGAACCAGAGAAGTCCGCCTTCGGGCTGGTGCCCAGCTTGCCAAGCACTATGTCTTCGCTCTGCCGAAGGACGCGCAGATCACCGACGCCCAACGCATCGAGATGGCGCGGCAGCACATCCAGGAACAATTCACGGATAACGGCCTGGCCTGCCAGTGGGCGATCCACATGCAGGCGGGCAATCCGCATCTTCATGTCCTGGTGACAACCCGCCGTCTTGGGCGCGAAGGGCTCGACAAGCACAAGGCCACGGACCTGAACCCAGACTTTGCCCGGAAAAATGGCAAAGGGTTCGTCTCGACCCAGGACCGAATCAGCGAAAAATGGGAGGCGTTTCAAAATCGCTATTTCGAGGAACGGGAGTTTGAGTTGCGCGTTGATCCTCGCGGGGTCGTGTTCCAGCTCCACGAGGGCAAGGCCCGACACATCGAGGCGTCATGGAAGACGGCCGAGAACGAGGCCCGTCTTGAAGACGCCCGGCAGACCGCGCTGGTGGAGCCGAAAACGATCCTTGAAAAGCTGACCGCCCGGCAATGCCTGTTCACGGAGCGTGAGCTCAATGCGGTGCTCAAAAAGGCCGGCGTGGAGGACATGATCGAACGCGAGGCCGCGAAGCAGCGGGTGTTGTCCTGCCCGGAGTGCGTGAAGCTCTACGACGGGCAGGGTCAGGAAACGGGGCTCTACACGTCCACGCTCGTGCGGGCCGAGGAACGGGCGATCCTGGAGCTGACGGACCGGAAGATGCGGGAGGGCGGCGGCCATGTTTCGGAACGAGCGCGGCAGCAGGCGCTTTCCCGCAAGACCTTGGACCCGGAGCAGCGGGAAGCCTTCGACGTGATGACGGCCGCAAACCGGCTTTGCGTCATTCAGGGCCGGGCGGGGGCCGGCAAGAGCTACACCATGGGCGCGGCCCGGGACGCTTTCGAGGTCGACGGCTGGCGGGTGGTGGGCTTGGCCCCGACCAACACGGTCAGCCGGGACATGCACACGGACGGTTTTCAGGAGGCGTCCACGGTCCATGCGGAGCTTTTGCGCCAGGAAAAGGCGCGCACCAACCCGCGCAGCCGGGTCAAGGCCTGGGACCGCAAGACGGTTGTTTTCGTCGATGAAGCGGCCATGCTGGATAACAGGACCATGCATCGCCTGCTGCAGCAGGCGGACGTTTCCGGGGCGAAGGTCGTCATGATTGGCGACGACGCGCAGCTGGCCAGCATTCAGCGCGGGGGGATGTACACCGAGATTCGGCAGAAAACGGACCAGGCCTTGATCTCGCTGGTCAGGCGGCAAAAGCAGGATTGGATGCGGCAAGCCAGCATGGACCTTGCCGACGGCAAGATCAAGGAGGCCATGGCGGCTTATCGGGAGCACGATTGCATCAAGGCATCGAAGGAGCCGATAGAGACATTATTGCAGGATTGGAAACGGGACGTCGGGCGGAATCCAGACGTGAACCGATTCATTTATGCTGGAGTCAATATGGAAGTGAACCGGATAAACGACGCATGTAGCAAGACCATGCGAGAGTTTGGGAAGGTACGTGGCGGGATAACCTATGATTGTGAAAAAGGAGATAAGAAGTTTCAGCAGACGATAGGCGTTGGTGACAGGATTCAATTTAACGCCACGGCGAAGAATATTGATAAGAATTTGATCAATGGAAATTTTGGCACTGTTCAGAAACAAAGTCAGAAGCAGATTGAGGTCAGGCTTGATAGTGGGGCGATGGTTTCTTTTAACCCTGGGGAGTACAAAGGGTTTGCCCTTGGGTATGCCGGGACGGTCTACAAAGGGCAGGGAAAGACGCAGACAGATGTTTACGCCTTGCACGGGGTGACCTGGAACAACCGGACAACCTACGTCGGCGCTACCCGGCACAAGGGCAATTTCACGCTCTACGTGGACAGTGAGAAGGTCAAGGGCTTCGAGCAGCTGGCCCGGAGCATGAGCCGGAGCCAGGACCGCGCCTCGACGCTTGGCTATCTGGACGAGCGTCAAGCTAACCAGGTCAAAGAGCGGGGGAGGGACCGGGATGGTCCGGCTTTGACGTTGCCAGGGCGGTCGCGGGTAGAGGAGCCTTCCCTGGATGCTCCCAAGCTGGAGATTGATCCGGAGCGCCTCCGGGCGGCCCGAGAGGCCAGGGACAGGCAGGAACGCTTTGCCAATTCGGAGAAGGCCCGGGAACACATCCAGGCCAAGGCCAGGGAGTTGCGGGAAACGATCACGGCCAGAGACAAGCACAAGGCCGCCATGGTGAAGATGCGGCCCGAAAGCCTGGATTACCGAGCGGCTGTGAAAAAGCTGGTCAGGCTGGAAGGGAAGGAGCAGGAAGCGGACCTGGTTTTGAGGAAGTCTTGCAAGGAGCTGGCGGGGACGCTTGGCAAGCAGGCTGTCAAGGCGGAAATAGCCAAGGTTTTCGGTCTCGAAAAAGCCGGCGTCTTCATGCAGCAGTGCGGCCTTGAGAAGGCTGTCAAGCACCAGATCAAAGGCATGGACTACAGCCGCTAGGCTTATCGAAAAGGCGAACTTGGGTTACAGTTTACGCCGTGTTCATTTGGAGTATTCTGCTATTACGATAGCACTGGCCCCGTTGCTGCATCGCCACCTACGGGAAACCTGCCGACTATCTTTGAAGCTTTGCCAGTAATGTTTTTCGTGTGATACCAAGCTGCTTGGCTGCCTCGGTCTTATTGCCACCCGTCACCTCCAACGCCGCCAATATGGCCTCCCGCTCCACCGCCTCCAGCGGTAAAATTTCCGCTGGACCTCGCTCAATCAATTGGTTCGCATTCTGCTCCTCGTGGGCCTTTTCCTGGTTTACGCTTAAAGGCAGTTCTTTCTCTGTGACGAAATCTCCCGGCATGAGTACGACCGCCCGCTCCACGGCGTTTTCCAGCTCGCGGACGTTGCCCGGCCAGTCGTACTTAAGGAGCATGTCCATGGCCTGGGGCGTGAATCCCTTGGCGACCTTCCTGTTCGCCTCCGCGAACTTGTGAAGGAAGTGCATGGCCAAAAGCGGTACGTCCTCCCCGCGATCTCGAAGCGGTGGGACAGTGAGGGTCATGACATTGAGGCGATAATAGAGGTCTTGCCTGAACCTTCCCGCTTCAACTTCCGCTTTCAGATCGCGGTTTGTCGCCGCCACGATGCGGACGTCCACCCGCAGGGCGTTGTCGCTCCCCACCCTTTGGATTTCCCGCTCCTGGATCACCCGGAGGAGTTTTGCCTGCATGGCGGAAGATATTTCTCCGATTTCGTCGAGAAAGATCGTCCCCTTGTTGGCCTGCATGAACCGGCCCTCGCGCCGCTTGTCCGCGCCCGTGAAAGCCCCCTTCTCGTGCCCGAACAACTCCGATTCGAGAAGCGTTTCGCTTAATGCCGCGCAATTCACGGTGACGAGCGGGCCTTTTCGGCGGGGGCTGTTGAAATGGATGGCCTTGGCGATGAGCTCCTTGCCCGTGCCGGACTGGCCGGTGATGAGCACCGTCGCCTCGGAGGGCGCGACCATGGCCACAGTCTCCATGAGCCGGCGCATGGCTTCGCTGCGGCCGACGATGTTTTTGGGATCAAACGAGGAAACAAGGCGCTGTCGAAGCTCCTGGTTCTCAGCCTTGAGGGAGACGTGCTCCAAGGCCCGCGCCATGGTCAACCGCAGCACATCGAAGTCCAGCGGCTTGGTCAGATAGTCGTACGCCCCCGCCTTGATCGCCTCCACCGCCGACTCCACATTCGAGTAGGCGGTCATGATGAGGACGGGGATGGAGGGATTATAGGCCTTTATCTCCTTAAGCGCCTCGATTCCGCTCATGACCGCCATGCGCACGTCCATGAGGATGAGATCGAAGGGTTTCTCCTTGGCCAGCTCCACGGCCTTGATTCCGTCATCGGCCCCCGCCGTCTTGTAGCCCCACCCATTGATGAGGGCCAAGAGAATGGTTCGGTGGCTCTGGTCATCGTCCACGACCAAAACAGTCGCTTCGCGTTTTACGGCCATATGCTTCTCCTTGCTACGGGCGCGCGGGCACGAGGATCTGGAAGGCGGTGCCCCGACCGGGTGTGCTGTTGACCTTGATCTCTCCCCGGTGGGCCTCAACCACCTTCTGGACAATGGCAAGGCCAAGCCCGGTTCCGGAGGATTTCGTGGTGAAGTAGGGATTGAAAATGTTCCCCAGGCTCTCGGCCGGGATTCCCTTTCCCGTGTCCTCGACCGCAATGCGAATTCCTTCTCGGGAATCAAACGCCGCCCTTACGGAAAGCCGGCCGCCGTTTTCCATGGCCTGGATGGCGTTCAGGTACAGGTTGAGCAACGCCTGGGTGAATCGGTCGGGATCGATGGCGACCAGGGGCAGACGCGCGTCGCGGTGAAATTCGATCTGTATTTTTTTCCCTTCGGCATCCTGGCGGATCAGACGCAAGGAGTGCTCGATGAGGTCGTTTATGTCCGTCGGCCGCGTCTTCAAATCCGAGGGCCGGGCGAAATCCAGAAGCTCCGTGATGACCCGGTTCAGCCTGTCCACCTCCTTGGCCATGACGACGGCAAGCTCCCTGCCCTCGCTGCCCTCGGCGCAGTGCCCCTCGAAGTATTTGGCGAAACCCTTGATCGAGGAGAGGGGGTTTCTGATCTCGTGGGCGACGCCGGCGGCTAGGCTGCCTAGGGCGGCGAGCTTTTCCTTGCGGCGCACCTCCTCCTGGAGCCTTCTCACCTCTCCCATATCCCGAAAAATGAAGAGATTGCCGAGGTAAGTTCCTTCCTCATTGAGGATATTCGAGGCGCTCACACTCAAGGGGAGGTTCTTTTCTCCGTCAAAGGAGCACTCCGTCTCGTGCTCCATGACTGGCTCCCCCTTGTCGATGACATCCTTGAGACGGCACCAGGCCTCGGGCAAAACCTCCTCGGGGGACTTGCCGACGATGTCGGCCGCCTTGAGCCCGGAAATCCTTTCGGCCGCGCCGTTGACCACGGCCAGGCGACCGTCGCTGCCTGTGGTGATGAGTCCGATGGGGAGATTGTTGACGATCTCCGAGGCAAAGGCCCTCGTGTCCTGGAGTTGCCGCCTGGAAAATCGGTAGCTTTGCGCCCAAAACAGGGTCATGACCCCGCCCACGCCAAGTAGAAACAGGATGGCCGACAAAATGACCGTATTGTGCACGTCCTCGGCCAGGGCCGCGTCAAAGGGGGCGACATCGAATGCGACGAAGATGATCTGCCTGCCACTCCCCCGCGATGAGCCC
>CALGYO010000173.1 GCA_937934715.1 uncultured Desulfovibrionaceae bacterium
GGCTAGATCCAATGTTGATGCCCCTTCCTCTCCGCTCCTTCAGGCCGGGCGGAGGCCCGGGCTAGATCCAATGTTGATGCCCCTTCCTCTCCGCTCCTTCAGGCCGGGCGGAGGTCAGGATTAGATCCAATGTTGATGCCCTTCCTCTCCGCTCCTTCAGGCCGGGCGGAGGTCAGGATTAGATCCAATCCAGATGTTCCTTGGTTTTTTCGGACGTGACGTCCCCGGTGTTGAGCGTGCCTTTGGGCTCGATGAGCATGCATTTCACCTCGCGCGCGGCCACAGGCATGTGCTCGACTCCCCTGGGGATGACCAGGAATTCCCCCGGACCGAGGAAAACGCTCTGGTCGCGGAAGCGGATTTCCAGCTCCCCCTCCGCCACGAAAAACATTTCGTCCTCGGCCTCGTGTTTGTGCCAGAGGAATTCTCCCTCCAGGCGGCACAATTTGACCATGGAATCGTTGACTTCGCCCACGATTTTCGGGCTCCACTGTTCGGTGAACAGACTGAATTTTTCCGCAAGATTCACTTTCCGCACGGTTCGTACTCCTTGGCCGCGTCGCGGGGACGCTTTTTCGCGGGGCGGCGCTCCGGGCGCTTTCCCGCCGCCGCGTTTTCGGGTATATTCGGTCCCATGCACATCGAAGTCAAATGCTACGCCACGCTGGCCCCGCGAGCTCCTGAAAACGCCTCCGCCTTTCCCATCGCCCAGGGCGAAACCGTGGGCGGCGTGATGGAACGGATCGGGATCGCCGGGAAGGACGTCAAGCTCGTGTTCGTCAACGGCGCCAAGGCGGAACTGGACCGGCCGCTCAATCAGGGCGACCGTCTGGGGCTTTTCCCGGCCGTGGGCGGCGGCTGATGCGGCTCGCCGCAAATCCGGGCGCGCGCGTCCGGTTCCTGGCGGCGATCTGCGCCGGTCTTGTCCTGGCGGCCCTGTGCTTCGCCTGCTCGCCCAAGATAACGCTGTTCCCCGATTATACCGAACCCCTTGAGGAATACGCCATCCGGGGCAAGGGGGCGGACAAGATCCTGGCCCTGCCCATCCGGGGATTCATCTCCTCCGAACCCTCGTCCGGGCTTGTGCGCGAGCGGCCGGGCGTGTTGCAGGAATGTACGGCCCGGCTCGACAAGGCCCGCAAGGACCAGGCTATCAAGGCGGTCATCCTGCAGATCGACAGCCCGGGCGGGACGGTGACGGATTCCGACATCCTGTACCACGAGATTCGCGCCTTTCGCGAGGAAACCGGCAAGACCGTCATCGCGCTCATCATGGACGTGGGCGCTTCGGGGGGCTACTACGCGGCCCTTTCCGCCGACGCCATCATGGTCCACCCCACCTCGGTCACGGGCTCGGTGGGCGTCATCTTCATCACCCCCAAGCTCGAAGGGCTCATGGACAAGATCGGAGTGGGGGCGGAGGTGGTCAAATCCGGCGCGCTCAAGGACATGGGTTCGCCCTTCCGGGCTTCCACGCAGGAGGAGAAGAAACTCTTCCAGGACATGATCGACCGCATGGCCGCCAGGTTCCTCACCCTTGTGCGCGAACGCCGGGGGCTCGACGAGGCGCGCATGAAGACCGTGTCCACGGCGGCGGTCTTCACGGGCGAGGAGGCGGTCGCCCTGGGACTGGCGGACGGAACGGGCTATCTCGAGGACGCGCTGGCCCTCGCCCGGGAAAAGGCTAAGCTTTCAGAGGACGCCAAGGTGGTGGTCTACCGGCGGGCCGAGTACAAGAACGACAATCTCTACAATACCATGAGCGCGTCGGCGCCCGGGAGGGGACTTGTGGATTTCGGCCCGGCCTCGGCGCTGGCGCACATGAAGCCCGGTTTTTACTATCTCTGGGCGCCCGGAGCGGTTTCACAATGAGAAACGCGACGAGAGACGATCTCGCGAAGATCGTGGACATTTACAATTCGACCGTGCCCACGCGTCTGGCCACCGCGGACACGGAAGAGGTCAGCGTCGCTTCCAAAGAGGATTGGTTTGACGCCCATACCCCGTCGCGGCCGATCCTCGTGCATGAAGAGAACGGCGCCGTCGCGGCCTGGGTCAGCTTTCAGCCCTTCTATGGCCGCCCGGCTTATGACGCGACGGCTGAAATAAGCATCTACGTCGCGCCGGAGAACAGAGGCAAGGGCCTCGGGACGCTCCTGTTGCGCGAGGCCATGGAGCTGACGCCCGAATTGGGGATCAACACGCTCGTCGGCTTCATTTTTTCCCACAACGAACCAAGTCTCAGGCTGTTCAGGGCGTTCGGCTTCGAGGAATGGGGGCGCCTGCCCGGCGTGGCGGTCATGGACGGAAAAACGTACAGCCTCTCGATTCTCGGCAGGCATCTTCGTTCGTCATGACGTCGCGCTGGCCGGAAACGGGAGGGCGAAACCGGCGGCCCGGGATTTTTCCGAACCGCCGCTTCGGTCAATCCACGAGGAGCGATCCGGATGAGCGAGACTGAATCCTTCGCCGTCATTTCCGCCGTGGCCCTGCGGGTGGACGACTTTCTGGAGAAGTGGACCCGCAACATGAACGCGGCGGGCTACCTGGAAAGCACCACGGCCAAGACCGAGGACTGCATCCTTTCCTTCCAATGGTTCCTGGAGCCGCTTCTGCGCCTTGGCCGCCAGGGGCGGCCCCTGCCGGACTTCGCCACGCTTCTTCGCAATGCGGGGGGCTGGGCGGACTCCCTTCTGGCCACGGCGGACCGCCATCGCTTTCGCGGCGTCACCCAGGACATGTTCGTGGGCTGCTTCAAGACGTTGCTGCACGCCGTGGAGGAGATGGTCCTGGAGGAAAAAGCCCCCCCGGCCGCGCAAATGGAGGCGCTCGCCGGGATCCGGCGCTTGGCCGACGCGGGCTGCGCGCTCATCGTGCGCCAATGGTCGGCCCTGGCCCGCCATGAGGTGGAATCGCGCTGCTACGCCTCCAACCGGTTGCTCACTCTGGAGAAGAACAAGTACGAGAACATCCTGTCCGTGATCTCGGACCTGGTCTTCGTGGTGGACGACAAGGGCGCGGTCATCGAATGCAACGAGGCCGCCCGCAAGCATTTCTCCCTCTCGGAGATCAGCGGCCGGCGCATCTGGGACGTGCTCGGCCTGGAAGCCCGGGCCATGGAGGAGGTCCTGGCCTACTACCCGAGCGACGTGGCCCACGAGCTGGCCGTTCACGACGAAAGCGTCTTCTTCGAATGCCGCATCCTGCCGCTCAAGCCGGTAAGCCTGGCTTCGGACGGCTATCTGGTGGCGCTCAAGGACATCACCCCCCACGTGACCCACCGCGCCGCCCTGGAAGGGCGCGTACGCGAACGCACCGCCGCCCTGGAAAACGAGAAGAAACAGCTGGAAGAGATGAACATCACCCTGCGCAACGTCATGCGCAGCGTGGACCGGGAGCTGGACGAACACCGCCGGTTGATCGACGAGGCCGTGGCCAAGGTCCTGCTTCCCGCTCTGGCCAAGGTCCGCCAGGAGGACAATCCGGCGGTGCGCCGAGGCTATGTGGACGTGCTCGAGGACCAGCTCCTGCGGCTCTCCTCCGGCGAGAAGACCGGAGGCAACCCGCTTTTGCTCAAACTCACCCCCGCCGAGATGAAGGTCTGCCAGTTCGTGCAGGCCGGCAGCTCCACCAAGGACATCGCCGAAGCCCTGAACCTCTCCCCGGGCACGGTGCAGACCCACCGCAAGAACATCCGCAAAAAGCTCAAGCTGCTGCACAGCGACATCAACCTGCAAACCTTCCTGGCCGCTCCTCCTGAACGGGAGTCCTAGCGGGCCGCCGATACATCCCCCCCCGGCGTCGCCGCTGGGAGACAGTCAAAGCCTCGCGTACGCCATCTACGCTTCGGCCTTGACTTTTTCTTGCGCCTACCCAGAGAAAGTTTTCAAACGCCTGCTGAAAAGGAATTATTCAACAGACAGCGAGCGGGCCGTCGATACATTCCCCCCGGCGCCGTCGCTGCGAAAAAGTCGAAGCCTCGCGTACGCCCTGTACGCTTCGGCCTTGACTGTTTCCCGCGTCTGCCCGGTGATGCTTTTCACCAGCCCGCTGAAACGGACTGTTTCAACAGGCGGGCAGGGTATTTTCCTTCAATTAGGCGAAATTCCTTCGCTTCTTCTCTTCCGCTCCTGTCACTCTTTTTGAATGGGTAGTGACAAATACCCACTAAATCACCGGTTTCTCTCCTTGAGGACAAGGACTCCTTCCCCGTAAGCGTGCACTATCGGTGAACCCATCCGGTTTACGCGGATTGTTCGCTACGCACGTTTCGTAAGGAGGACGCGCATGGGTAGGAACGCCTCCCCCCCAACCGGAGAGCAGGGGTTGCTCATCGGCCTGCGGGATTTCTTCATGGCCGAAAACGAGGACCAGCTGCGCCTGGCCTACGTGGCCGCGACCGGGGCGCTGGCGCCCGGCGCCATCCCCGCGCCCGAGGCCGCAAACGTGGACTGGGAAGAGACGCTGTTCGGCTTCAACAGGCTTTTCGTGGGGCCCATGGCCCTTCAGGCGCCGCCGTATTCCTCGGTTTGGCTTTCGCCGGAACCCTATCTCATGGGGAAAAGCGCCCTGGACGCCCGGCATGTCTATCACATGCTGGGCCTGGAATCGCCCGCGCCCGGCGCGCTGCCCGACGACCACCTGGGGCTGGAACTCGACGCCCTGGCCGCCATGGAGGAGAGCCTCGGGCGGGAGGACCGCCAGGAACTGCGGGAACTGCGGCGGTATTTTCTCGAACGCCACGTCCTCAAATGGGCGCCGCGATTTTGCGCGCGCATCCTGGAGCTTGAAAGCGCGCCGCCCGCCGTGGCGGCCATGGCGGCGGCGCTTGCGGCCTGGCTGGAGGACGCGCGCCTTGATCTTTCGCATGGCGGGAAGTCCGGCCGCCCGGCGGCCCATTCGTTCACAACGTCTGAAACCATGGAGGTTCGCTCATGAAATCATCGGGCGATGACCGCATCGCGCGGGCGATGGCCTGCCCGCTGAACAGGCGCCGTTTCCTGAAGGCGCTTTTGGCGGGAGGCGCGCTGACCCTGGCGCCCGGCGCGCTGCTTCGACCCCTGGCCGCCGAGGCCGGCATCTTCTACGAGGGGGACTACCAGGTCTTCCGCAACGCCTGCCCCAGGAACTGCTACGACACCTGTTCCATCGTCTCCTACGTCAAGGAAGGCGTGCTGCAATTCGTGGAAGGGGCCAAGGAATCCACCTTCACGAACGGCGGGCTGTGCGTGAAGGGCCACGCCTATTCCAGGCGTCCCTATTCTCCGGATCGCATCAAATACCCCATGCGCCAAAGCGGCCGGGGCTCGGGGAACTGGAAGCGCATCTCCTGGGACGAGGCGCTCACGGAGATCGCCGAAAAGTTCATCGAGATCAACGAAAAGGACGGCTCCATGCTGGGGCTGGCCCTGACCAAGTATTCCGGCAATTTCGGCATCACCAACTACGGCGTGGAAGGCATGATGTCGTCGCTCGGCTACACCACGCGCCTTATCGGCACGCCCTGCTGGCCCGCGGGCATCGACGCCCAGAACTACGACATGGGCAATATGTGGTGCAACGATCCCGAGGACATGGTCGACGCACGCTACATCATCCTGTGGGGCGTCAATCCGGCCTGGTGCTCGGTGCATTCCATGAAATACGTCTACGCGGCCAGGGAGCGCGGAGCCAAGGTGGTCGTCATCGACCCTATCTACACGCAAACCGCCGCCAAGGGCGACGTCTACTGGCAGGTGGACACGGCCCAGGACGGCATGCTGGCCCTGGCCATGGCCCGCCACATCCTGGACAAGGGGCTGGTCGATACGGACTGGGTGACGCGAAATTCCATCGGCTTCAAGGAGTTCGCAAGCTATCTGCGCGGACGGATCAGCGTCGAGGCGGCGGCCAAGCTGACCGGGGTCCCGGCCGAACAGATCATGCGGGTGGCCGAGGAATTCGCCACGGCCAAGCCCGCCGCCATCTGGATCGGCTACGGCATGCAGCGCCAC
>CALGYO010000174.1 GCA_937934715.1 uncultured Desulfovibrionaceae bacterium
GCCAAAACCGGGGCGCCGGAACCGGGGCGCCAAAACCGGGGCGCCGGAACCGGGGCGCCAAAACCGGGGCGCCGGAACCGGGGAGACGGGAGAAAAAGGGAAGACCGGCCGGGTTCAGTCTTCCGCTGTCTCGCCCAGCGACCGGGCGAGCTGGCCGAACTCCTGTTCCAGGGCCTGCCTGCGCGCGGACAGGGCCTCGAGTTCCCGGCCGCGGTCGTCGAGATTGCTGAAAAAGGGGGCGAAGCGGTCGTCGAGTTCGGCGAAGACGTGGTCCATGCGCGCGGATAACCGCTCGGCCAGGTCCTCCTCCAGCTTGCCGCCCCCCTTGGCCAGCCTGTCCTTGAGTTCGCGCACCAGACGCGGCCGCTTCCAGGCCAGGGCGCTTCCGGCCATGAGCATGCCCGCCCCGGCGATCACGCCCCCGGTCACGTCGATGATCACGCTTTTGACGGCCACGGCGAACACCGCGCCCACCAGGACCAGAACGCTGCCCATGGCCGCGCCGGGGTCCATGCTTTCCAGGGTCTTGGGGGAGATGCCCGAAAGCGGCGCGCCTTCGTCGATAAGCCCGGCCACCCCGCCCGCCACCTCGGCCAGGACCTTTTCGCGCTGGCGGGTGATGGCCGTAAGGTCGAAGCGGCCGCCGCTTACGGGCCGTTCGCGCCTCGCCGAGGCGCGTTCCAGATCCTCGGCCAGGGGGCGGATGCGGTCCGTCAGGCTCTCGGAGACGTATTCCGCGCCCTGGCGGGCCAGAATCTCCACTTCCTTGGCCAGATCCCGCCGAAAGGCCTCGGTCAGCTCCCGGACGCGCTCGCGGATGGCCTTTTCCTTTTTCCGGCTGAACACGCTTTTCACGGACCGGGAGATCATGTTGCCGAAACGCAGCTCCCGTTCGATCTCCTCCACAAGCTCCACGCACAGCTTGGCGTAGGCGCCGGTGGTCCGGTCCACCAGCCGCTCGATCTCGCGGCCTGCGGATTTGCGGGCCGAGGCCAGCCGCTCCCGGATGCGATCGGATTCGGCCAGATCCTCGGCCAGGTCGAGACGCTCGCGCTCCTGGGCCTCGGCCATGCGCTCAAGCGCGCGTCCGGCCGAGCGGATGGCGGAAAGAAGCTTCTGGGCGTAATGCCCGCCGCCCGTGACCATCTCCCGGATGTAGGCCCGAAGGGCCTCGATCCCGCCTTTCTCCGGATCGGTCAGGCCGGTTTTTCCCGACGTCAGGAAGATGCGCGGCTCGGCCATGCCCCGCTCCCCGGCCAGTCCGGCCACGGAACGGACGTTCACGTCGAGCTGCTCTTCGCTCGCCAGATCGGCCTGATTCAGGATGAAGACGATCTTGCGCCGCCATTTGGCGTTGACCAGGTCGAAAAACTCCCAGGCCGAGCGCGAATAGGGATTGATGGCCGAGAAGACGAACAGGGCCAGGTCGCACCGGGGGATGAAGCCCTCGGTGATCTCCTGGTGGCGGTCGATGATGCTGTCCACCCCGGGGGTGTCCACGATGGCGATGTCCTTAAGGATGGAAAGCGGCAGGAAGACGCGCTTGAGCAGGGCCGATTCGGCTTTTTCGGACCGCGTCTCGCCGTAGGCGATGATCTGGATGCGGTCCGTACAGGGATCGGGCGCCACGGGACAGGCCTCTTCGCCAAGCAGCGCGTTGATCAGGCTGGACTTGCCGGTCTTGACCTCGCCCACGATGACGAACAGGAAGGGTTCGTTGATGTTGGCCAAAAGGCCGCCGGTCATTTCCCGAAGATCGGCCATGCCCGCGCGGTCGCAGAGTTCAGCCAGCCGTCCGAGCAGACCGGCCGTCTGGGTTCTGCGTTCGACAAAGGCGGCGTGCAGAAGGGAATGCGTCACAGGGTGGTCCTCATGCGAGCGTCCCGGAGCATCCGCCTCCGGGAAGGCCTGGGACGGCCGGAACCGCCGGAGCGGACGCGAAGCCCTGGGCGGCGGGAACGGCCGGACGGGATCGGAGATGGGCGGCGAGCTCCCGGGCGCCGGGGAACGCGGCGCGGTCCGCGCGCGGACGGCGCCCTTGGCCGGGCGCGAGGCCCGGAGCCTGGCAAGAATCGCCAGGGCGACCCGACGGCGGGCCGCCCGGATTCCCCGGGTTCCGCGCGGCGGCCCCCGGGGGAAAATCGGTCAATTGGGCAGGTACCAGTTGAAATCCGGCGCCGGTTTGGAGCTTATGTCCTGCGGGGCGGCGTCCGCGGTCTTGTCCTTCTCCTTGTAGCAGGCCTCTTCGGCTTCGATCTTGCTCCAGGCGTTGATCCTGATGGAGTTGCCCCTGGTGTAGGCGCCGTCGTCCCCCTGGTAGTACATGAGGATCAGGCTGATATCGTCGCCTTTCTCCGAGGTCAGGCTCCATTTCCAGGTGCGCAGGGTCCCGAAGGCGTTGCCGCGCCATTCGGCGGGATCGCCGTATTTCTTCTTCAGGGCGGCGAGCAGCTTCTCGTAGAACTCCAGGGAGGAGTCCTCATAATTGAGCTTGATGCGCAGGACTTCGCCCTTGGACTTGCACAAGCCGTAGCTTAAGTAGCCGCTGCGGAAACCGGGCAAGGGGTTCACGGGGACGACGTCGAGATAGGGACGGAAGAATTCCTTGTCGGCCTCAGCCAGCTCGACCTTGCCCTTGTACTGCTTGATGTTGACGCCGAGGTCGAACCCGGCGATCCCGGTGGGCGCCTTGGCGTCCGCCAGGGCCGCAGCCGGGAAAAGGGTCAGACAGAGGACGAGAACCAAAGCGCGAAGCATCATGCTTTCTCCTTGCGGGCCGCGCGTTGCAAAGACCGGAAAGGCCGGAGCGGACGACGCCCATCTCCCCGGCCGCGCACGTGACGAACCGCCTGTCAGGCCGGGTGAACGGCCGGGACGCGTGGAATCACGCAAAGCCCTTGAGCCCTTCCCCCTGATCCGGGAAAATCGGAAAGATCTCGGTATATCCGGAGATCTCGAAAACTTCCTTCATATAATCCTTGATGGAGCACAGGACCAGGCGCCCCTGGTTCTTTTTGAGCTGCTGCAAGGCGAGAAGCAGCACGCGAAGACCGGTGCTGTTGATATAATCCACGTCGCCGAAGTCCATGAGCAGCTTCTTGCGCCCCTGTCCCAACACCTCCATGACCTTGTCCTCAAGGATCTTGGAGGTGTTGCTGTCCAGCCTGCCGTTGAGCTCCAGGATGGTCACTTCGCCGTTCGTCTTTTCGACCAATTCCATGTCCAACCCCTTTTCCCGTTATTCTATGGTTTTCACCAGCATTAACAGATTCTTGCCCTCTTTGCGCTCATAGCGCACCCGATCCATGACTTTTTTCACCAGGTGGATGCCGAGCCCGCCGATCCGCCGGTTCTCCACCGGACAGGTCAGATCAGGCAATCCGGCTTCCATCGGATTGAACGGCGCGGCGTCGTCCATGAGTTCGATGGCGAGCCGCCCGTCCTCGAGACGCATCCGTACGCCGATCTCATGCCGCTCCTGATCGTGGTAGCCGTACGAGATGACGTTGGTCAAAAGTTCATCCAAAGCCAGACGGATCTGATAGGTGGTCCTGGGGGAAAAGCCATGCGCCTCTCCGAAACGTTCCACCTCGTCGGCGAGCCGGTCCAATTCGGACAAGCGGTTATCGAGAGTTATGAAGACGCTGTCGGGCATGTTTTTCCCACCATAGCGGCCGGCCTCCGGTTGTGACGGCGCGAGAAGCGTTACCGGCGGCGCATGCATTCTGCTCGGAAAAACTCTCCGTTTTCCAAGTGCATGTCAAGCCCGGCGCCGCCGGAATCTCCCGGACCGTCGAAGCGGCGCTTCAAGCATTGCCTAAAAAGAGGTTTGCGGGTAGGAGGCCGGTCTGGAGCGATCATGAAAGAAATCATCCTTCCCCCTGAAAAGACCGCGCAAGGCGCCGATTCCGCCCGGGAGGCCGACGCCGCCGAAGCGTTTTTGAAAAGTCTGCCCGAGCTGAAAAAAGGCGAGAAATTCCGTTTCGCCTGCCACCCCGAGGTGCCCTGCTTCAACGCCTGCTGCAGCGACCTCAGTCTGATGATCACCCCATACGACGCCTTGCGCCTTCGCCGGGCGCTGGGCATCTCCGGCGGCGAGTTCATCCGGCGGCATGCGACCCTGGCCATGGCCCCGGACACGGGCTTCCCCATGCTCAAGCTCAACATGCTCGCAGACGCGCGCAAAAGCTGCCCATTCGTTTCGCCCGAGGGCTGTACGGTCTACGCGAACCGCCCGGGCGCCTGCCGGACTTATCCCCTGGGCCGGGCCACCCGGCTGGACGACGAGGGCGGCGTGGTGGAGCAGTTTTTCGTGGTGCGCGAGGACCATTGCCGGGGATTCGAGCAGGAAACCCGCTGGGACGAAGCCTCCTGGCTGTGCGACCAGGGCCTCGAGGATTACAACCGCATGAACGACCGTTACATGCGGCTCATGGCCATCTGCCAGTCGCGCGGGGCCAGGCTCTCCCAAAAGCAATCCCAGATGGTCTACCTGGCCCAGTACAACCCCGACGCCTTCCAGAATTTCATCGCCCAGACCGGCATTTTCGAGCGTCTGGAGATGGACGAGGCCCGCAAGCGGGCCGTCATGGAAGACGAGGAAGCAAGCCTCGTCTTCGGCCTGGACTGGCTTGAGCTGGCCCTCTTCGGCATGGAAGAGCGGCTTCGCAGGAAGCGGGACTGATGCAAGCCAGGCTGGCCAACCCCAAATTCTTCACCCTGGGGGACCTGTCGCCGCTGCTTGACGCCATCCGCGAGACAAGGCGCATCGTCTTCACCAACGGCTGCTTCGACCTGCTGCATCCCGGACACGTGGATCTGCTGACCCGGGCCAAGGCCCTGGGCGACGTCCTGACGCTGGGGCTCAACAGCGACGCCTCGGTGGCCAGGCTCAAGGGAAACCGCAGGCCGGTGGTCCCCCTGGACCAACGCGCCTTTGTCCTGGCCGGGCTTTCCAGCGTGGACTTCATCGTCCCCTTCGAGGAGGACACCCCGCTTTCGTGCATCAAGGCCGTGCGGCCCCACGTCCTGGTCAAGGGCGGGGACTGGAGCGTGGAGAACATCGTGGGCCGGGACGAGGTCCTGGCGGACGGGGGCAAGGTCTTCAGCCTGCCGGTCCTTCCGGGCTATTCCACCACCAGCCTCATCGAACGCATCGCCGCCCGTTTCGCCGGATAACCCGCCTCAACCACGCTCTCGAGGCGGGCGCGCGCATCCCAGACCGCCCGGCCGGAGCGCATCCTTTTTCCTCGAAACGACGCCCTGCTTCCCCAAACTTTCGCTTCCGGCGGTTTTGGCGTACGCTCCATGACCGGACGGCGGACAGTCCGGTCCGGGACAGACCGTCGCGGACGGTCCCCGCCTTGCGTTTCACGAAACGGAGGAAGCCGTGAAGATACCCCTTTTGCTCCTGGCCCTTGTGCTTTTCACCCCCTCCGGGGGCTTTTCGCAGAACGTGAAGGAGCTCACGCTGAAAAGCTTCGGCGTCTACGAAGGGGAAACCGTCATGGGCCGCGCTGGCGGTCCCATGCGCAAATCCACGCTCAAGCGGGAAACGGACGTGATCGGAAAAGACGACTGGAAGAACCGCTTCGGCATCACCTACATGCTCTCCGGCGATCCGGGCGCGCACGCCGTGTGCAAGGAACTCGTCTACCGCAACGGCGCGCTCTCCGCCAGCGTCAGGACCTACCGCGAGACCAACGTCGAGTACGACGCGCTTCTGCAGTACAACCCCGTCTACGACAAGCGCGAGCTGACCATCGTGGTGGATTGCGAAGGCAAAAAAATCACAAAAACGTTCACGCTGAAATAGGACGGCCGAGAAAAAATGAGTCCCGGACGCCTGCCCGCGCCCGGGACCCCGGGGTCAGAGCGCTCCGTTTCGTAAGTAAGCCGGGCAAAAGCCCGGGGAGCGGTCAGATTCGTCTTTATGCTGGCCTCATGCCGCCGTCAAGAACGCTTTTCCAGGACGGTCCGGGCGTTTCCATCCGCTCAATAGGCGGGGAGCCTGATGATGAAGCGGGTTCCCTGACCGGGAACCGATACCGCCTCGATCTGGCCGCGATGGTTCTGGGTGATGATGAAATAGGAGACGGAAAGGCCGAGACCGGTGCCTGATCCCGGCGGCTTGGTGGTGAAAAAAGGCTCGAAGATGCGTTTTCTCAAGGCTTCGTCCATGCCGGGGCCGTTGTCCGCGATCTCCACCCGGACATGCCCGCGCTCCATGGAGACGGACAGGGACAGGACCGGCTTCTCTCCCGGCGGGTAGCGTTTGTGCGCCATGGCCTGGGCGGCGTTTTTCACGATATTGAAAAAGACCTGCTCGATTTCCGTTTCGGTCAGACTGATGGGTTTCAGATCGGGGTCGTAGCGGCGCTCGACGTGCAGCTTCTTGAAATCATATCCTCTTTGCGGGTCATAATCGTTTTTGGCCAGATTCAGGCTGGATTCAAGCAAAGCGCTGACCAGATGGGGCGCCTTGCGCGATTCGCTGAACCGGCTGAAATCGAGCATGTTGCGGACGATCCGGGAGGCGCGGTTGGCGGCGTCCTTTATGCCTTCCAAAAAGCTCGTCACCCCGCGCTCGCGCAAATAGGCGTCCATCATTCCGAGATCCAGCCCCAGCCTGTCCGCCGTCTGGAGGTTTTTCGGAAAATCCGGGGCGACCCGCCGCAACACGTTCTGGGCGCTGGCCAGGATGATGCCGAGCGGATTATTGATCTCGTGGGCCATGCCGGCCGCGAGCCCGCCCACGGACATCATCTTTTCGGTCTGCACGAGCAGGGTTTCGGCCCGCTTTCGCTGGGTGATGTCGGGAAAGGCCGCAAATCCCGCAATGAGCTCGCCTTTCTTGTTGTAGATGGGCGCGGCGTAGACCGCTTCCCAGCGCTCCATCCCGTTTCGCCCCACAAGCCGCAGCTCCCGGCCGTACATCCGCTCGCCCTGAAGCGCCCGTTCAAGCGGCAAGTCCTCCTCCGCAAGGGGCGCGCCAAAGACGTCGCATTCCCGGAAATCGCGGTCGAGCTCGGAAAAACGCCGTCCCAAAGCCACGCAATCCCCGTCCACGCCGAACAGTTCCCGGCACGCCGAATTGAAGATGCGCAGGGTCCTGTCTCCCGCGTCCGCCACGGCCATGGGGATGGGGGACTGTTGCGCCACCGCGTCGAGCAGGGCTTGCGTGTTTTCCAGTTCGCGCAGGGAGGCGGCCAGCCGCTCCGTCGCCCTTTTGGATTCCGTGATATCCTGGAACACCGTGGCGAAAAGATGGCGTTTGGGGCTGAAGACCGAGATACGAAAATACCGGGCCAGGGGCTCGAAAAACGCGTCGAAGGAGTAGGGTTCTCCGCCTTCGGCCACCCGGGCGTATTCCGCGAGGTAAGGAGGGCGCTCGACGCCGTAAACCTCCGAAGCCTTGGCGGCCAAGGCCTTGTCCCGGTCGATGCCCAAGATCTCTTCAAAGCGTGGATTCACATCCACGATCCGGTAATCGGCGGGTTCGCCCTGTTCATCGAAGACAACTTTGTGGATGGCCACGCCTTCGATGGTGGAGGTGAACAGCTTGCGATAGCGCTTTTCGCTTTCCCGCAGCGCTTCCTGGACGCGCCGGGCTTCCGTCACGTCCCGGGCCGTGGCGAAGAGCAGTCCATCCTCCAGGGAGATGGTGGAGGCCCATTGCAGCCAGCGGTAACCGCCGCTTTTGTGGCGATAGCGATTCGTAAAATCCAAAACGGGAGAGCCGCTCTTCCACTGATTCCGGATAAGCTCGCGCGTGGCCTCTTGATCATCGGGATGCACGAATTCCGAATAGACATGGCCCTCCATCTCCTGTTCCGTAAAGCCCAGAATGGCCCTGCAGGCCGGATTGACGCGGAGAAACGTTTTGGAAGCGGTATCGGCCACGCAGATGAAATCTCTGCTGAGATTGAAGATTTTTTTCAATTCATCCCGGGCCCTCCTGCTTTCCGTAATGTCCGTGTGCGCGCCGGTCATGCGCCTGATCCGGCCCTGTTCGTCCCGGCTCGATCCGCCCCGGCCGAGAATCCAGCGGTAGCTCCCGTCCTTGTGGCGCAGCCGGTACTCGACCTCGAAGGATTCCGTCCGGCCCTCGGCGCAGGCCATGTTCACGGCGAGAACACGCTCCCTGTCCTCGGGGTGGATGCGCTCCATCCAGCCCCCGGCGTCGCCCAAGTCCTCATCCGGCCCAAAACCCAGAATTTCCTTGTAGCGGGGAGAAAAATACGCCTCGTTCGTGCGCAGATCCCAATCCCAGACGCCGTCGTTGGTTCCCTTGATGACCAGGGCGTAGCGCTCCTCGCTTTTGCGCAGGGCTTCCTCGGCGGCGCGGATGCGGTTGATGGACTTGGCCTGGAGCGCGTTCTTGTATGCGGAGTCCGAAAGCAGGCTGGCCAGGGTGAACAGGGTCTCGGAGATGATGGTGAAACGCTCCTTGGACATGTGAGGAACCTTGCGGTAGGCCGCGAGATAGTCTTCCTCGTCCGCCCCGATCTCCCGGGCGTACGCCCGCGCCCTCCGTTCATCCAACGGCCCGGTGCGCACCTGCCCGATGAGCCAGTTGGCCACGCGCCTGCCCTCCACCACGATGCTCGCCCCCGCGTCCCAGAGACCTGCGCTCAGGCAGGCCCGGACCGTCGGGCCCCCGGGATTGGGCCGTCCCAGGATCGCGTCCGAAGCGAAGCAGCGGGCCCGGCCTTCCTCCGTCCCGCGGATGACCCGCATGCACAGCTCGCAAAACCCGCTCGGACGGGTGATGGGCCGTCCGTCCGCATCCGTGATGATGGAGGCCACTTGGGCGGATTGGGCGAACCGGTCCTGGAGCCGCTGGATTTTTTCGATTTCGAAGAGATCCTCGAAGCGCAGTTCGCCGTCCTCGCGGGGATTGGTCAACAGTTCAAGCCGCCGCCGCAAGGCTTCCTCGGCGTTCCTGCGTTCCGTGATGTCCGTGCTGAACCCTTCAAAATAACCGGGCTCGCCGTTTTCGCCGAGCACAAGGCGCGCATTCATGGAAACCCAGAAAACCGAGCCGTCCCGGCGCTTGCGCAGGACCTCATAGTCGCGTAGCGCCCCCTCGCGCGCCAGCAGCTCCACGACGCGTTCCCGGTCTTCCGGGTTCGCATAGGTCCGCCGCGCGATGGAATCGACCTCGGAAAACAGCTGTTCCCGGCTGGCATAGCCGAACAGCTTCAGATAATACGCATTGACCCGAAGATACCGCCCGTCGAGCGTGGTCCGGAAATAGGCGGCCGGAGCGTTCTCGATGACGGAGGCCATCTCCTCGTTGGCCTTCTCCAAGGCTGCAGCCCGTTTCTTCAGCATGTTTTCCGCGTCGTCCCCGGCTTTGCCCATGCGTGCTCCTCCGGCGCTCCCACCGGTTTATTGATCGCCTTGTCCATATTCTAGCGTTCCCTTGAGGCTTTCCACAAGCCTTTTCCGATACGGACCCGCCGCGGGATTCCCCCTTGACAGCCTTGTGAACGATCGTTAACTAGCCCCATGCGCAAACGACTTGAGACGGAAATACGCCGGGAGCAAATCGCCGAGGCCGCGCTGAACATCGTTTCCGAAGAGGGCGTCGGCGGTCTTACCGTGCGCAAGGTGGCGAAAAAAGTAGGTTTTTCCGCTCCGGCCCTGTACCGGCATTTCAAGAACAAGTCGGAAATCCTTCTGGCCGCCATGGAGGAGCATTTTTCCTCCTCGTTTTCCCTCCTGGCCCAGGCCCTGCGCCTGAAAACGCCTCTGGAGACGTTGCGCTCTTATTATTTCGGCTACATGCGCCTCATCCACGAACGCCATTCGGCCATCAGGATTTTCACGTCGGAATTCGTCATGTTTTGCGAGCCCCGGCTTTTGGAATCCGCCGAGCGTTTTCGGGACGTCATGCACAACAATCTTGTCCGGGTCATTCAGGAAGGCCAGGAGATCGGCCTTATCCGTAAGGATATCGGCGTCGAGGAGCTCTACATACACTACCTCGGCATCTTCATCACCCCCGATCTGCTCTACAGCTACAAGGAAAACTTCGTTGATCTGGACAAGCAGGCGGAATCGAGCTGGGCGCTATTCTGCGATGCGGTGACCGTCTAATTTTTTTTCGGCCAAAAGTGAATGCCTGTTAACTAAATCTCTCGCCATGTCGCGCCGAGGATCGCTTTCCGAGCGAACGCCCCGGCCAAACGCCGCGCCACACGCCCTGAACGGCAGGACGGCCGCGGCAGAGTTTCTTTTGGAGGGTCCCATGTCGTCACCCTGTCCCCGCGTTCGTAGCATCGCGTTTCTTCTGGCTCTCCTCGCCTTGTCCTTTGGCCTTTCCGGCTGCGCCTCGGACGGCGCCAGCCAGGACAAGCCCGTGGAAAAAGCGGCCAAGGCGCCGCCCGCGCCGCCGGTTGCGGCCATGACCATACAACGGTCGAACATTCCGCTCGATCTGTCCTTCATGGGCCAGACCGCCGGGTCGCGCGAGGTGGAAGTGCGCGCCCGGGTGGGCGGCATCCTCCTTCGCCGGGCCTATGTGGAGGGCGGGCCGGTACGCCGGGGCGATCTCATGTTCGAGATCGATCCGGCGCCGTATGAGGCCGCTCTGGCCCAGGCCAAGGGCGCCCTGGGCCAGGCCGAGGCAAAATACATCCAGGCCCAGCGCGATCTCGGCCGCATGGAAAAGCTCTTCAAGGACGACGTGGTGGCCAAAAAGGACATCGACGACGCCAACACCACGCTGGAATCCACCAAGGCGGCGGTGGAGGAAGCCAGGGGCAAGCTGCGCGAGGCCGAACTCAACCTGGAGTGGACCAGAGTCGTGGCGCCCATATCCGGCCAGACAAGCCGCGAGGCCCGCTCCGAGGGCAGTCTCATCACCACAGCCGACAGCCTGCTCACCACCATGCGCAAGGTGGACCCCGTCTACGTCAATTTCTCCATGTCCGGCCAGGAATTGCAGAATCTGCGCAGACTGCGGGCCGAGGGCAAGGTGGCCGTGTCCGGGGACGGGCAATACGTGGTCAAATTGATCGAGCCCGACGGGACGCAATACGAGCGCACGGGGGCCATCAACTTCACGGACACCCAGGTGGACGAATCCACGGGCGTGGTGAAGCTTCGGGCCTCGTTCCCCAACCCGGACTCCCAGATCCTCCCCGGCCAGTTCGTCCGGGTTCGCCTGGAGGGCGCCTACTACGCGGACGCCATCGCCATTCCGCAAAACGCCGTGCTCAACACCCAGCAGGGGGCCATGGTCTGGGCGCTCACCCCTGAAAACATGGTCGCCCCGCGCATGGTGACCCTGGGCGATCAGGCCGGCGACAATTACCTGGTGGAAAAAGGCCTTGAACCGGGCGAGCGCATCGTCACCGAAGGCGTCATAACCGTGCGGCCGCAAATGACCGTACAGGTGCGGGGCGAAGAATCCGCTCCCGCTCCGGACGCCGCCGCGGCCCCGGCCGAAACGGCGAAAAAGACCGAACGCGCCGCCCAGGCGGGCCAGACCGCCAAAACCGAGGAGGAGCCCCGCTCATGATTTCGCGCTTTTTTCTCGGGCGCCCGGTCTTCTCCATGGTCATTTCCATGGTCATCGTCCTGGCCGGTCTCGCGGCCATCGGCGAACTGCCCATCGCCCAGTATCCCGACATCATCCCGCCCGAGGTCAACGTCACGGCGGTCTACCCCGGCGCGAGCCCCGAGGTCATCGCCGCCACCGTGGCCGCGCCCCTGGAACAGAAGATCAACGGCGTGGACGACATGCTCTACATGCGCTCCACCAGCGCCGGGGACGGCTCCTTAAGCATCAGCGTCACCTTCGCCGTGGGCACGGACCCGGACCAGAACACCATCAACGTGAACAACCGGGTCCAGGCGGCCCTGACCAGCCTGCCCGAGGAGGTGCGCCGCCAGGGCGTCACGGTCACCAAGAAATCCTCCAACATCCTCCAGGTCGTGGCCTTTTCCTCGCCCAACGGACGTTACGACTCGGTGTTCATGAGCAATTACGTCCTCGTGAACATCATTGATGAACTCAAACGCCTCAAGGGCGTGGGCGACGCGACCATCTTCGGGGCCAAGGACTATTCCATGCGCGTCTGGCTGCGGCCGGACAAGCTGGCCCAGTTGAAGCTCACCCCGGGCGACGTGGCGGGCGCCATCAGCGAGCAGAACGCCCAGTTCGCGGCGGGCCGCATCGGCGCCGAACCCTCGGATCCGGATCACCCCGCGTCCATGAACTACATGGTCACCACCAAGGGGCGGCTGGTCACGGAGGAGGAATTCGGAAACATCGTGGTCCGGGCCGAGCCCGACGGGTCGCTTCTGCGCCTGAAGGACGTGGCCAGGATCGAACTCGGGGCCAAGGACTACAACTCGGTCACCAAGTTTTCGGGAGATCCCGCCATCATCGTGGGCGTATTCCTGGCGCCGGGCGCCAACGCCCTGGCCACGGCCGACCGGGTGGTGGAAAAGCTTGCGGAACTCAAAAGCCGTCTGCCCGACGGCATGGCCTACGAGGTTCCCCTGGACACCACCACCTTCGTGCGCGTGTCCATCGAGGAAGTCATCCAGACCCTGGTCGAGGCCATGATCCTGGTCTTTTTCGTGGTCTTCATCTTCCTGCAGAATTTCCGGGCCACGCTCATCCCATGTCTGGCCGCTCCGGTCTCCATCGTGGGCGCCTTCGCTGGCATGTACGCCCTGGGATTCACCATCAACACCCTGACGCTCTTCGGCATGGTGCTGGCCATCGGCATCGTGGTGGACGACGCCATCGTGGTCCTGGAAAACGTGGAACGCATCATGACCACGGAAAAGCTGCCGCCCAGGCAAGCCACGGCCAAGGCCATGGAGGAGGTCACCGGCCCCGTCATCGCCATCGTGCTCGTCTTGTGCGCGGTGTTCATTCCCGTTGCCTTCATGGGCGGCCTGACCGGCCAGATGTACAAGCAGTTCGCGGTCACCATCGCCGTGTCCGTGGTCATCTCCGGCCTGGTGGCCCTGACCCTTACCCCGGCCCTGTGCGCCATGCTCCTCAAGCCCGTGCACAAGGAGCCCAACATCCTCTTCCGGGCCTTCAACCGGGCGTTTTCCGCCGGAACGGACCTCTACGCCGGCGTGGTGCGGTTTCTGATCAAACGATGGATCGTGGCCCTGGGGTTCTTCATCGGCGTCTGCGCCCTGACGGGCTGGCTCTTCGGCCATACCCCGGGCGGCCTGGTTCCGGACGAGGACCAGGGCTACGTGCTCATGCTCAACATCCTGCCTGAAGGAACCGCCCTGCCCTATACCGAACAGTACGTGAACGCCACGGACAAGATGAACCTGGCCGATCCTTCCGTGGAATACACGGTCTCCGTGGCCGGTCTGGACCTTCTGTCCTTCGCCTACCGCTCCAACTTCGCCACCTCCTTCATTCCCCTGAAACCATGGGATGAACGGCAAAAGCCGGGCGAGGACTCCTTCTCCCTGGTGGGCCGCATCTTCGGACGGGGCGCGGGCATGCCCAAGGGCATGACCCTGGCCTTCAATCCTCCCGCCATCACCGGCATGAGCAACACCGGCGGCTTCGAATGCTACCTGCAAAGCCGCGGCGAGGGCGACGTCAAGGCGCTCGAGGCCATGACCAACAAGCTGGTGGCGGCCGCGTCCCAACAGCCGGAATTGGGCCGCGTGTCCACTACCTTCCGCGCAAGCTCCCCCCAGCTGCGCATCGATCTGGACCGGGAGCGGGCCAAGGCCCTGGGCGTGGCCGTCAGCGACGTGTTCGACGCCCTCCAGGCCACCTTCGGCGCCTACTACGTCAACGACTTCAACAAGCTCGGCCGCACCTTCAAGGTGCAAATCCAGTCCGAATCCCAGTTCCGCGACAGGCCCGAGGACCTGCGCGACGTCTTCGTACGCTCCTCCTCCGGCGAAATGATCCCGCTCACCGCGCTGGCTTCCATAGAAAAAAGCACGGGACCCGAGGTCATGGAACGCTTCAACGTCTTCCCGGCGGCCAAAATCATGGGCCAGCCTTCCCCGGGCCATTCCTCGGGCGAGGCGATCAGCGCCATGGAGCGCGCGGCCGCCGAGACCCTCCCGGCGGATTACCAGATCGCCTGGACCGGCTCGGCCTACCAGGAAAAGCTGGCCCAGGGCTCCTCCATGATGCTCTTCGCCATGAGCATCGTCATGGTGGCGCTCATCCTGGCCGCCCAGTACGAACGCTGGTCCCTGCCCCTGGCGGTCATCCTGGCCGTGCCCTTCGCGCTTTTGGGCGCCATTCTGGCCGTGTACTTCAGAGGGCTCAACAACGACGTCTACTTCCAGATCGCGCTCATCACGCTCATCGGCTTAGCCGCCAAAAACGCCATCCTCATCGTGGAGTTCGCCGTGTTGCAGGTCAAGGAAGGCCTGAGCCTGGACGAGGCGGCCCTTTCCGCCGCCAAGCTGCGCTTTCGGCCCATCATCATGACCTCGCTGGCCTTCATCCTGGGCTGTCTGCCCCTGGCCATCTCCACGGGCGCGGGCGCCAACAGCCGCCACGCCATCGGCACGGGCGTCATCGGCGGCATGCTCGGGGCCACGGTCATCGCGCCGCTGTTCATTCCGGTCTTCTTCAAGATCATCATGCGGTTGGCCTTTCTCGGCAAAGGCGGCAAGAAAAGCGAGGAAGCGCCGCTTCAGAGCTAAGCGAAATTCCTCCTCAAAACGGCCGGGTCCGCCCTCCCCGCGCCGTTTCCCCCAAGGCGGCCGGAGCGATCCGGCCGCCTTTCCATGTCCGGAATCGCGTTTTCAGCGATAGCCCCTCTCGCGCTTACCGCACAAAACGGACGCGCCCGCGCGATCAGAGAAACCGCAGATCGAGGTTGTCTCCCTCGCCCTGGCTCAGGGAGTAGCGGCCCTTGGGGATGATCGTCAGCCCCTTGGCTTCGGCCAAGGCCAGGATGTCTTTTTCGATCTTCGCCGCCTCGTCTTCCGGACACTGCTCGTTGAAATACAGAAACGCTTCGTTAGGCGCGTCCGTGAATTGCAGCAAAAAGGCGTTGTGGGAGATGAAGACCAGGTCGTCGTACGCGTAGGTCACGCTAAGGCCCATCTCCTCGATCAGGGAGGAAACGAGTCCCAGCGGTTTCACGGCTTCGATCATGGATGCTCCTTGCGCGATGTGCTCCGGCGCCGGCCGGGCCGTTGCGGTTCTCTCTCAAAAACCGGGCCAGAACGGATGTCCAGGCGGACGCCGCCGGACCGGCGGCGCAACAGGGCGTCATTGCGCCGTTTTTTCGGCGATAAGGGTCTCGCTTGAAGCCCGCCTGCGCCTTGCCCGGAACGCGGAATCGCTTCAAGCGCGCGACGATTTGGTGGGAACTCCCGAGAAGGGCACGAAAATGTGGGACGCCGGAACGGTGCGGGAATACCCGGACAACGCCCCCCGGCTCCTTCCGGCGGGAGGAAAGGCCGTTTTGCGAAACGCCTCAAGCCGCCCGTCATCTGGACCGCCCCGCCGGTCCGGGATCCGGCGCTTTTCTTTTGCGAAGCGGCTTGGTAGCCTTTTTCAGGCCTGGGGAGATGTTCCGCCCGGCCTGGCCGCGACGCCGCTGTCCAATGCGCGGCGTCCGCCACGACCATCCCGCATGCAAGCGTCATCCAATAAGGAGGCCCGCCATGGCTTGCGAAACGCTCTTCGTCAACACCTTCACCAACGGCATCCTCGGCCCCGGCGTCCCCATGCTCGGCCCCGTCAAGGACGGCGGCGTCATCGTGGCCAATACCGCCCCGGGCTGCTGGGGCCCCATGCTCACTCCGGCCATCCGGGGCGGCCACGAAGTGACCCAGCCGGTCCTGGTGGAAGGAGCAATGCCCGGCGACTCCATCGCCATCCGCATCCTGTCCATCAACGTCACCTCGCGCGGCACGGCCTCGGGCAACGACAGCATGTTCGCGGACCGCTGTCTTGGAGACCCGTACGTGGCGGGCAAGTGCCCGAAATGCGGCGCGCTTTATGAAGAAACCTGCGTGGAGGGCACAGGGCCGGAATGCGTCAGATGCAAGGCCTGCGGCGCGCCGGCCGCTCCCTTCGCCTTCACCAACGGCTACACCATCGCGTTCAACGACAAACGCACCCTGGGCGTGACCCTGGACAAGCAGGCCGCGCAAAAAGCGGCGGCCATGGCGCGCGCGTTCATGGCCACGCCGGACAACTCCATCCAGAACCCGGTGGCGGCCATGGCGCCCTGCGACATCCCGGGCGTGGCCGCCAGAATGATCCCCTTTCTGGGCCAGCTCGGCGTGACCCCGGTCAGGGACACTCCGGATTCCCACAACGCAGGGGATTTCGGCTGTTTCCTGGTGGGCGCGCCCCATGAATACGGCATCACCAAGGAGCAATTGGCCGACGTGACGGACGGGCACATGGACATCAACCGGGTCCGGGCTGGCGCCGTGCTCATCTGTCCGGTGCGGGTCCCGGGCGGCGGGGTCTATCTCGGCGACATGCACGCCATGCAGGGCGACGGCGAAATCGCCGGACACACCACCGACGTGGCGGGCGTGGCCACGCTGCGGGTTTCGGTCTTGAAGGGCGTGACCTGTGGCGGCCCCATCATCCTGCCCGTCTACGACGACCTGCCCATCCTGGCCCGGCCCTTCACGGCCGAGGAAAAACGTCAGGCCCAAAGGGAAGCGGACAACTGGGGCGTGGCGCTCGAGGAATCCGCGCCCATCTCCTTCGTGGGCACGGGCGCGACCCTGAACGACGCGACCGCCTGCGCCCTGTCCCGGGCCGCCGCTTTCCTTGACCGCGAGGTTCCCGAAATCATGAACCGGGCCACCATCACCGGCGACATCCGGATCGGCCGGGCGCCCGGCGTGGTCACGGCCACCTTCCTGGCGCCTGTGGACAAGCTGCGCGAAAAAGGCGTCTTTGCGCTCATCAAGACCCAATACGATCTGTAGCCGCGCGAAAAACGCTTCGCGAGGCGGCCTCCCGGGGCCGCCTCGCGCATACCCCCATTTCAAAACTCGTTGTTTCCGGAAAAAGACGCGGGCGGCGGGAAAACCGCCCGCGCATTCCCCGCCATGCCTCGGCCTGTGAGGGAAAACGCGCGGTAAAAAGGCAGGCTTCCGCCGTCAGGCGGGAACATCCCCGCCGGGATCGCGCCTCGTTTGAGGCGACTGTGCGGCATGCGCCGGGGCGTCCTCCGCCTTGCGGTTCGGCAGGCGTATGACGCACAGGGTCCCCCCTCCGGGCGCGGATTCGAGCCGCATTTCGCCGCCGTGGTTTCGCGCCACGATGAAGAAGGAAACCGACAGGCCAAGCCCGGTCCCCATGCCGGGAGGCTTGGTGGTGAAAAAGGGTTCGAAAGCGCGCCTGCGCTCCTCACTGGTCATGCCCGGGCCGTTGTCCTCGATTTCGACCCGGACCCCGCCGGGCTCCTCCATGGTGCGCAGGACGATGCGCCCGCGCACGCCGGGCTTCAAACCTCCGGCCATGGCCTGGGCGGCGTTTTTCAGGACATTCAAAAAGACCTGTTCGATCTCGGTTTCCGTGACCGGAACGGGACCGATTTGCGGGTCATACTGGCGGATGATTTCGATCGTTTTAAAATCATAGTTCTTCTTGAGATCATAGTCATTGGCCGCCAGCTCGACGGTCTTGTCGAGCAGAACGTTCACGGACCGGGGCGTACGCCGGGACTCGCTTTGCCTGCTGAAATCCAGCATGTTGCGCACGATCCTGGCCGCCCTGGATCCGGCCTCGCGGATGGATTCCAGATAGGACAGAACGCCGCGCTCGCGCGTATAAGCGGCCACTGCCGAAAGATCGAGCCCGAGGGCCTCGGCCGCGCTTCGATTCTTGGGAATGTCCGGCGACAGGCGGCGCTGGGCGTTCTGGGCGGCCGCCAGGATGATGCCCAGGGGATTGTTGATCTCGTGGGCCATGCCCGCCGCCAGCCCGCCAAGAAACAGCATCTTCTCGGTCTGGACCATGAGCTCCTCGGCCTTTTTCCGCTCGGTCAGGTCCACGAGAACGGTAACCACCTTGTCCCCCATGGGCATGCCCGTGATGTCGAGCGGTTTGACCGAGCCGTCCTTGCAGGTGAAGGAACATTCCCCGCCTAGCACGGGGCCGCCCTCCTTCTTGGCTTTTTCGGCGGCCGCCCTCCACCTGGCCGCCACCATGGCGCGGTAGGCCGGGTCCGGGTAGGAAAGCCGAAAGCCCGTCTCGAGATCGGGAAAATCCTCCAGAGTATAGCCGAAACTTTCCGTGAAGCGCGTGTTCAAATACAGGAGCTTCCCCTGGACGGTTTCCAGGACCATGGGAAAGGGGCTGTTTTCCACGAGAGACCGGAACCGGCCCTCGCTTTCCTGCAAGGCCGCTTCCGCCGCCTTACGTTCGTCCAGTTCCTTGTTGAGTTCCCTGGTCCTCTCGGCCACCTGTTTTTTCAACATCCTGTTGATCCAGATGAAAGACAGAATCACGGCGATGACCAGAAACGCCGCCGACAGGGTCCAGCCGAGCACGATTTTGGGGGAAAGGCCATACTCGTAATGGGGAGACAGCCAGGCGTTGTTGATGGCGGCCACGTCTTTTCTGCTCATGGCCGCGAAGACCTTGTCCATGATGGCGACGAGTTCCGGCCAATCCTTGCGCACGCCCATGGCCAGCTTCATGTCGCCGAGCTGGGCCGGAGCGGCGATCTTCAGATTCGCCAGGCCGTAGCGGGAGATGAAGTACGCGGCCACTGGCAGCGCCGTAATCGTGGCCTGGGCTTTCCCGGCGGAAACGTCCATCAGGGCCGCCAAGGCCGGGCTGTCCCCGTGGGAAACCAGCAGCTTTATCTCGGGATAACGCTGCGCAAGCATGGCTTGGAGGACGAAGCCCTCCTGGATGCTCACCGTTTTCCCGGCCAGGTCCTCCATGCCGCCGGTGAATTCCTCGTCATCCCTGGTAATGATCACCCACGGCAGGATTTGGTACGCATCGGTGAAAAGAAGAAAGCGCTCCCGTTCCTTGGAAGGCTGCATGACCGGGATGAGATCCACAAGCCGCCGCTCTTCGATGGCCTGGAGGCTTTCGGACCAGCCGATGTCTTTTCCGGTAAGGTAGGAAAACGTCAGACCGGTCGTCTGGGAGATCACGCGCAGATAGTCGAGGCTGATGCCGGAAGGTTGATTGCCCGAAGACATGAACGGCGGCCAGTCGCCGATACGGGTTCGAATAACGGGATGGGCCTCGATCCAGGCGCGCTCCGCGTCCGAAAGATCCAGCCTGGACCGGATTTCCGCGATATCGACGCTGTTAGCCGGGGGCGCGCTTTGCGTGAACGCGGGATCACGCGCGCTCAAAAAGATCAGAAGCATCGCGACGGCCAAAATGAACGCGACAATGCCCGTCCAAAAGCGAATTCCTGACAGGGTATTGCCCATGAAAACATCCTTCACGACCCGAAGCGTCCGGCCGCAGTCGTATTTCGGCGCAAGCTATCAACAAAAACACAGAATCCCCGGTTCTGTCCATCGCCGCGCCCTCCCCGCGATAGGGAAAGCTCATCCGAGAGATGACGAGGCCGCCTGACTGGTGGAAGGATTCGGCCAGCTTGCGGGAGGCTGACGGGGATTGCAACGGAAAGAAAGGGGAAAGAGGAGCGCCGTCATCCCGCGTTGCAGGAAATGTACGTCGTATGAAGCGGCATGGCCCGCACTGCGACGCTCCCGGTCCGCGCCTTTCCCATCGAAAAGCCCTATGATGCTTCTTTCATTATATAGACGGACGCGAGCGTTTTGCGTCCAGTCCACCCATCACACCATACGTCAGGACGCGCATGGCGGTCATCTTCGCATCGGCGCATTGTCTTTCGGCGCGCCGCGGATTATCATGGCCGGGCCGACTGTTACGGCGTCGCATCCAACCGGCGTGCGACCTTTCGACGACAATAAGGAGTATGTCATGATCATTTCGAAAAGCTTGCCCGGCGAGTATCTTACCGAAATCTCCGACGGAACCCGCTCCGCCGAGGTGGATGCGCCGGTGGAGAAAGGCGGAGGCGGCAAGGGCTTCTCTCCGTTCGCCCTGCTTGAGGCTTCGCTTTGCTCCTGCATAAACATCACCCTGCGCCATTACGCCAAGTCCCACGACATCCCCCTGGAGCGCGTGGAGACCACGGTGACGCTCATGAGCGACAAGGACGGCGCCGCGTTCGAATGCGTGGCCAAGCTGCCCAAGGGATTGACCGAGGAACAGCAGAAGCGTCTGCGCGGCGCCATGAAAGGCTGCCCCATCCACGCCCTTCTCACCAAGCCCGTGACGTTTGAAATGAAATCCGAATAGCCCGGCCTTCCCGCATGCCCCGGCCCGGGGCGCAAAAGCGCAGGGGCCGGGGCGCATCATGCTTCGAAACGGAAAGCGAGATGCTCCCGCGAGGAATTTGTTTACATCACTTGCTTCGTTTTCTTCGCCACCCATCCAGCAAAAAAACCCCCTCCACCCCGGAAAAATCCTGGGAGGAGGGGTTGCGTTTGGCAATGGCCCCTAATAGGAGCATCGCAACGGAAAAATAGGCTCAGCCCGAGTTAACCGTCAAGAATTTCCTGAAAAAAGGTAACGCCGCCGATATGCCGCCTCATAGGCAAGGGCAGTCTATCTTTAGATCGTTGGTAGATGGATTCACCGGGGGTGCCGGGGACACCCCGCCTCACGGAGGAAACGAGCGAAAGACGGCCGAACAGGCCTTGAAAAAGCGAAAACCCCTTCAGGCGTTAACCTGAAGGGGTTTTCTATGCGGAACTCACCAGCAATGTGAGATGATTCGCTGGCGGAGCCGATGGGACTCGAACCCACGCCCTCCGACGTGACAGGCCGGCGTTATAACCAACTTAACTACGGCTCCGCATATTAAAAGACCCTTCTCTGGTAGGCGGAACAGGGCTCGAACCTGTGACCCCCGGCTTGTAAGGCCGATGCTCTCCCAGCTGAGCTATCCGCCCGCCCCGTGAGAAACAGGTATCTATAGATGCGGGCCCAAACTGTCAACAAAAAATCATTCCGGCCCGCATTTTTCTTTTGGCTATTATTTTTATCTTTTATTTCAGCCTATTGCCAAGGCACCCCGCCGCCCCTTGCCCGGCGTCCCCGCCCGGAGTATGCATGCCCATGGCCCTTCTCCTCCTCACGCTCGCCGTTCTCCTCCTCGGACCGCCGCTTTTCGTCGCGGCCGCCGTCTCCCTGCTCCGCTGGTACGAGACGGAAAACGAACCGCCCTGTCCCATCGGCGCGCCATGCAAGGACAAAAAGCTCCGCTGCGCCCTGACGGGCCTTCTCACCTGCATGGCAAGCCAGATGGCCGCCATCGGCGTCTTTTTCCTGGGCTATGTCCCCTGGCTGTGGCGCCCGGCCAAAAACGCCGCCCGGAATAAGCCCGCCGTCATCCTCATCCACGGCCTCTACCACAATCCGGGCGCCTTCATCCGCTTTCGCCGTATCCTGCGCCGGGCGGGCTTCGCCCGTCTCTACATGCCGCGCTATTTCTCCTACGGCGCCAAAACCTTCGAGGAGATCGCCGCGGACCTGCGCGCCCAGGCGCGCGCCGTCATCGCCACGGAAGGCCCGGTCCTTTTCGTGGGCCACAGCATGGGCGGCCTGCTCATACGGGCGCTTTGCGGCGATCCCGTCATTGCCGCCAACACGCTCGGCGCCGTCACCCTGGGGACGCCGCACCAGGGCAGCAAGCTGGCGGTCCTGGCCTTCGGCGCCAGCGGCCGGGCCATCACCCGCCATAGCCCGCTCATCAGACGGTTGGCAAAGGCGGAGCGGCCCATGGACGTTCCGCGCCTCAGCCTGGCCTCGCCCATGGACGACATGGTCCTGCCCGTGGGGGCGCTCACCCCGCCGCCGGGCTGGGAACTGGAGTTGACCGCCCCCGTGGGCCACGTCTACATGCTCTACCACGCGCCCGTCATCCGCCGGGTCCTGCGCTTTCTCGAAGACGCGGCCGGGCGGACCGCCCCCAGCGTCATCCACGCCGCCATCCCCGGAACCTGTCAAACCCTGCTGGCGGAAGACCGCCGCCCGCCCAATTAAGGAACATCTCTCATGCGACACGCCGATTACCTCATCTGCGGGGCGGGCATCAGCGGCCTGACCATCGCCCGGGAACTCATCAACCAGGGCGCGGCCAACATCCTCATCATCGAAAAGGAAGACGAGCCCGGCCGTCACGCCTCCGGCCGCAACAGCGGCGTCCTGCACGCGGGCATCTACTACGCCCCGGATTCCCTCAAGGCCAAGACCTGCATCGAAGGCTCGCGCCGCATGCGGGCCTATTGCCGGGAACGCGGCCTGCCCCTTCTGGAGGCTGGCAAGGTCATCGTGGCCAGGGACGAAACCGAGCTGCCCGCCCTGGACGCGCTCTATAAGCGCGCCCAGGCCAATGGCGCCGAAGTCGCGCTCATCGACGAAGCCGGGCTGCGCGAGATCGAGCCCTACGCCAAGACGGCCGGCCGGGCCATCTTCTCGCCCAGGACCTCCATGACAGACCCCAAGGCCGTGCTTGCGAGCCTGCGCCGGGACATCGAGGCCACGGGCAAGGCGGCCTTCCTCTTCAACGCGCCCTTCAAGGGGCTCAAGGCCAGGGACGTGGCCGTCACGGGCCAGGGAGACATCGGCTTTTCGCTGTTCATCAACGCGGCGGGGGCGTACGCGGACAAGGTCGCCGCGCCGTTCGGGGCGGGAAAGGGCATGGCGGCCATCCCCTTCAAGGGCATCTATCGCAAGCTGCGGCCGGAAAAATCCTTCATGATCCGGGGCAACGTCTACCCCGTGCCCGATCCGCGCAACCCCTTCCTTGGGGTGCATTTCACCCGGGGGGTGAGCGGCGCTGTCTACATCGGCCCCACGGCCATCCCGGCCCTTGGGCGGGAAAACTACGGCATTCTCGCGGGCATGGACGCCGAAGCCTTGACCATTCTCTGGCGCGATCTGACGCTGTTTTTCCGCAACCCGAAATTTCGCGACGTGGCCCTGACCGAGCCGAAAAAATACTGGTTCAGCGCGTTCTTCAATGACGCCAGACGGCTCGTCAAGGAGCTGGATCCCTGGGACGTCCTGCCCACGGCCAAATGCGGCATCCGGCCCCAGCTGGTGGATCTGTCCACGGGCGAGCTCATCATGGATTTCGCCATCGAGAAGGCCGAGCGCTCGGTGCACGTGCTGAACGCCATCTCCCCGGCCTTCACCGCCTCCCTGGCCTTCTCCGAGATGGTCGTGAACGACTACGTCACGCCCATGGCGAGCTAGCGCGGCGTCCCTGGCGGCATTTCGCCGATCCGGGAGGTCCCAGGCCAAACGCGCCTGTCCTCATGCCGGGGGCGCGGCGCGCGAAAGGAAGCGTGGCGGGGAGTGTGGCGGGGAATGCGCGTGGCGAGCGGCGCGCGAACGGCGGGACCGGCAGGCGCGCCAGGGCGGATCGGGATGGGGCGGGGACGGCCCCGGCCGCGCGGAGAAAAGGCCGGCGGACCCGGCCTCAATCGTCGGGATCGGCCAGTCCCGTGGCGCAGGAGGTTCCGGCCTCCACCGGGCGTTCGCCGTCGAAGACCGCCGCCCGGGAGTCGCAGGCCGATTCCGCGCACACCGGACACTCGGAGCTGCGGCAGGGGTCCGCGTGGATGAGCACGTCCGCATCCTGACCGAAACGCTCCCGCAGGATGTCCTCCAGGGCGCGCACCTCGTCGTGTGCGGCCACGAGGCTCATGTCCCGGGGCAGGATCAGGTGGAAGTCCATATGCGCCTGCCGCCCGGACCGCCAGGCCCGCAGATTGTGCACGTCCAGCCAGTTCCTGGAGCGCTTCTCTTCGATGGCCAGACAGATCTCCTCGATGAGCGCCGGATCGGTTTCGTGCATGAGCCCGGCGAAGGATTCGCGCAACAGCTTGTAGCCCGTGTAGATGATGTTGAGGGCGACCAGGCAGGCCACGCCGGCGTCCAGCCAGAGCCAATCCGTGAAATAGACGAGGCCCAGGCCCACGAGCACCCCGGCCGAGGTGTAGACGTCGGTCAGAACGTGCTTGCCGTCGGCCACCAGGGTTATGGAGCCGGTCTTTTTCCCGGCCCGAACCAACCCCACGCCCAGAAACAGGTTGACCGCCCCGGCGGCCGCCAGAAGCAGGATGCCGAAATCCAGGTTGGGCAGAGGCTTTGGATGGAGCATCTTGTCCCAGGATTCCCAGATGATGCCAAAGGCCGCCAGCATGATGAGCGAGCCCTCGAACCCGGCGGCGTAATATTCAATTTTTCCGTGGCCGTAGGGATGGTTGCGGTCGGGCGGCGCGGCGGCCACGATGACGCTTATGAGGGCGAAGGCGCCCGCGGCCACGTTGATGATGGATTCCAGGGCGTCGGAGAGGATGGCCGCCGAGCCGGTCTCGAAATAGGCCCAGAATTTGACGCCCATGAGCGAAAAACCCACAGCCAGCGAGGTCGCGGCGGCGATGACCGACAAGCGTACCCGTTTCCGTTCTTCTTTCATGCGGCGGTTCTACCAGCATCCTTAGGGTGAAGTAAACTCGCCCGCAGGGGCGTTTCGCCCCAGAGAGAGGCCCGGAAGCGCCTCCCCGGGCCGCAACCCAGCGCGCAATGCGGACGGGCCGCCGCCTGACGGCCCGTCCCTTCGCGTCATTCCGGCTTGATTGTGACCACGTAGAGCGTGTCGCCGTCGATGGTCTTCTCATCCAGGTATTTCTGTTCGAGCTTGTTGTCGTCGGACCACAGGGCGAAATCGTCGTCATTGACCACGCCGAGCCTGTCCTTGCCCATGACCCAAAGCCCCTCCATCTTGTCGTGGGGGTAGCCGGTCGCGGCGACCATATCCAGGACCTCGACCTTGTCCACGGGCTTTATCCCTTTGGCGGCGAGCGCCTCCCAGCCGCCGTCGAGCACGGCCTGCTCCACGGTCTTGCCGTCGATGAGAAGCCCCAGGGCCTCGTCCTGGGAGGTTCCCGCAGCCGCGACCTTTTCCAGGTCGGTTCCGGTGGAAAGATCGATGCGGAAGACCTTCTTCTGGGCCTTGGGCTTTTCGGACGCGAAAGCGCCGTCGCGCTCGATGATGAGGAATTTCCCGTCCGGCAGACCGGCGAGCTCGGAATTGGAATTGGCGGGCTTGTCCTGCTTGTAGAGATACTGGGAAACGGCCCCGGTCGTAAGATTCACGGTCACGATGCGGGTGAGGTCCAGCTTCTGGACGCTCTTGTCCGGGTTGTGCATGGCGGATTGCATGACGCCCGCCAGGGTCTTTTCGTCGGGGGTGACGGCCAGGCCCTCCATGCCCCGGTTTGCCCGGCGATGGGCGAATTCGGCGGGCAGCTTGATGTTCGAGCGCTCGTCCTTGGCGAAGGCGTTGATGCGGCCGATCTCCTTGCCCTCGGCGTCGAAATGCACGATGTGCGGCCCGTATTCGTCGCTCACCCAGAAAGTCCCGTCCGAAAGGGCCACGAGCCCTTCCCCGTCCAGGCCGTATTCGTCCAGGCGGATGGGGTTGTAGTCCGGGCTCGCCTTGTCGTCGTTATAGGGCTTGGAAGGGTCCTTGACCACGGGCTTGCCGTCGGCCTGATACGGGGTTTCTCCCGTGCCGCCGAGACCGGAGAGGTTGGGCAGGCCGGTGATGGGCGTTCCGTCGGGCCTGCGCAGCAAAATGGCCTTCAGCAATTTCACGGAACCGTCTTTTTGCAGCTCGAACAAGCCGATGCGCGGCGTATAGTCCGGGTCGGGGAAGATCTTGCCCTTGCCCTGCTCCCCTTTGTAATCCCCGTTGGGACCGCGATCGGTCAGGACGTAGAACTGGTTGGCGACGGCGGGATGGGGCGCCATGGCCGAGCCGTAGCCGCCGTTTCTGATCTCGATGGTCTTGCCCGGCCGCTTGGCGTCCGGGATGTCCGAGCGCATGACCTCGTACGGCAGCGTCGCGCCCTTTGCTCCCAGGGCCGCCACGGCGGCGTCCAGATCGGCCTGATTGGTTTTTTCCCCAGCCAGGGCCTGGTTCGAAAGGCCCACGATCCCGCCGAGGCACAGACCGCACAGGGCGGCGCCCACAGTCTTCGTAAACGGCATGCTCTCCCGCTCCTTGTTGAATGTTGCTCCGGCGCGGCGACTTCCCGCGCCTGGCCGCCTCGTTGCGCGTCAAAGGCGGCGCAAGAACATATCCGTCCAGGCCGGTCCTTGTTTGACGATTGCGCGACGCTTTGGCGACGCAAGCCGCCGCCCCTCCTTTCGCGCCTGACGCCTGGCGCCCGGAGTCCCGGATGAAGAACAAGCCCTCTCGCCGGAATCAGAGCGTTCCCCGAGGCCGGACGGTCTGTCCGCAGCATGATGCGCGCAATACGCGCTCACCCCAAAGCGACAAAAAAGAGGAACGATTACAGAATGATCCGTCAGGAATGCCGTTTCATCCCAAGGAGGTTCTTATGTGGGAATGACGCCGCGACGGCGATTCACCTTCGGCGTTCAAGCGGTCCGTCTTCATGCGACATCAGGGGAATGTGTCACGTTTTGTATTGAAACCGTGATAGAATTTCGAGACATCCCCCTGAAATACCGATGCAAAAAAAAGAAGAGTAAAGAAAAAAATACTTGTAACACGAACAGGAAACCATGGTATATAAGTCAGAATTATCCGGCCGCTTCAACGCCATAACAACCTCGGGCCGCCGTCGCGGCGACGCCCATAAAAACACCAAGGAGCAGCATCATGAAAGTCAGCGCCCGCAATCTGATTCCCGGCAAGGTCAAGAAAGTCACCATCGGCATGGTCAACGCGGAAGTCGTGATCGAAGCCGCCCCCGGCGTGGAGATCGTATCCGTGATCACCAAGGAGTCCGTGGAACGCATGGGCATCAAGGAAGGCTCCGAGGTCAAGGCCATGGTCAAGGCCACCAGCGTCATGGTCGTGACCGACTAGTACGGCTTTTCAGAATAATGATCATTGACCGCGTCTTTTGGACGCGGACGTCTCAGCATCCGTAACCAGTAAGGAGCAGCATCATGAAAGTCAGCGCCCGCAATCTGATTCCCGGCAAGGTCAAGAAAGTCACCATCGGCATGGTCAACGCGGAAGTCGTGATCGAAGCCGCCCCCGGCGTGGAGATCGTATCCGTGATCACCAAGGAGTCCGTGGAACGCATGGGCATCAAGGAAGGCTCCGAGGTCAAGGCCATGGTCAAGGCCACCAGCGTCATGGTCGTGACCGACTAGCCCGGCCCGATTCTGGAACGAAAGCCCGTCCGGCGCGTGCGCCGGACGGGCTTCTTCTTTTTCGGTCCCTCGCGTGGGCCAAACAGACAGGCCCGGACGGCCCGCGCCCCCCCTTACAAATCCTACATGCTTTGTTAAGAAAAATGTTAGGGTTGCGACCTATTGTTACCAATGCCCGCTCGCGCGCTTTCAGGAAGCGGCGGGAAACCGGGAAGGCGCCGTCACGGCGCGCCAACTCCATCGCAAAAGGAGCATCCCTATGCCCGCAGCCAAGCGGCGCTTTCTGGCCGACCTCTGGAAACTCACCAAGCCCTATTGGAAAAGCGAGGAGCGGCTCAAATCCGGCCTGCTCCTGGCCGTCATCATCGGCATGAGCCTCGGCATCGTCTATCTCCAGGTGCTGTTCAACGAGTGGAACAATCTGTTCTACACCTCGCTCCAGGATAAAAACATCGACGATTTCTTCCGGCTCCTCGGCCGGTTCAGCATCCTGGCCGGCATATTCATCGTGGTGGCGGTCTACCGGGTCTACCTGAGCCAGATGCTGCAGATCCGCTGGCGGCGCTGGCTGACCGAACGCTACTCCAAGCGCTGGCTCACCCCGCACAACGCCTACCGGCTGCGCTTCGAAAACGGCCTGACCGACAACCCGGACCAGCGCATCAGCGAGGACATCAACGGCTTCGTGGAGCAGACCATCTCCCTCACGGTGGGGTTCCTCGAATCCGTGGTCTCTCTGGCCTCCTTCTCGGTCATCCTGTGGAACCTGTCGGGCGCCATCCACATCCTGGACCTGCCCATCCCGGGCTCCATGCTCTGGGCGGCCCTGCTCTACGCCGGTGTGGGGTCGCTTTTGACCCATTACATCGGCCGCCCTCTCATCCGGCTCAACTTCTTCCAGCAGCGCTACGAGGCGGATTACCGCTTCAACCTGGTGCGGGTGCGGGAGAACGCCGAGGCCATCGGGCTCTACGGCGGCGAAGGCCAGGAGGGACGCGGGCTTTCCGGACGATTCCACAGCGTGGTGACCAACTGGTGGAACATCATGCGCCGCCAGAAGCGCCTCACCTGGTTCACGGCCGGGTATTCCCAGGCCGCCGTCATCTTCCCCTTCCTGGCGGCCGCGCCGCTCTATTTCACCGGCGCCCTGCAACTGGGCGGGCTCATGCAGACCGCCTCGGCCTTCGGCCAGGTCCAGTCCGCCCTGTCCTGGTTCATCGACGCGTACACCCGTCTCGCCAATTGGAAGGCCACCGTGGACCGTCTGACCGGCTTCGAGGCGGCGCTGGAGGACCTGGACGAGAGGCGGGAGGAAGGGCTTGTCCGCGAGAGCGCTCCGGCCGGAGAGCGCATGACCCTGCGCGACGTCCGGCTGGCCCTCCCGGACGGCGAAACGCTCCTGTCGGGCGCTTCCCTGGCCCTCGCTCCGGGAGAGCGGGTCATGCTGGCCGGGCCGTCCGGCTGCGGCAAATCCACGCTTTTCAGGGCCATCGGCGGACTGTGGCCCTTTGCTGACGGCAGGCTCGCCATGCCGGAAAACGAGCGCGTCCTGTTCCTGCCCCAGCGGCCCTACCTGCCCATCGCCACGCTGGCGGGCGCGACGGCCTATCCGGACGCGCCGGAGGTCCATGGTCCGGAACACATCGCGGCCGTCCTCGCCGACTGCGGCCTGTCCCATCTGACCGGGCGGCTCAGCGAAGAGCGGCACTGGTCCCAGGAGCTGTCGCTGGGCGAACAGCAGCGCCTGAGCTTCGCCCGGGCCATCCTGCTCAAGCCCAGGTGGCTTTTTTGCGACGAGGCCACCTCGGCCCTGGACGAGGATTCCGAAAAGACCCTCTACGGCCTGCTCGTCTCCCGCCTGCCGGATACGGCCATGCTCAGCATCTCCCACCGCCCCTCTCTGGCCGCCTTCCATCACCGGACGGTCCGGTTCGTTCCCCAGAAAGGCGAAGCTGCCTGGAGGCTGGAAAATGCTTCGAAAAATTACGCCTTCCCCATAGTAGCATAATGAGTGAAGTGAGATGGTTATAACCTGACACTCGACCCTTCAAACGCAAGTGGTCA
>CALGYO010000175.1 GCA_937934715.1 uncultured Desulfovibrionaceae bacterium
CGAGATGTAGCCGTGACTGGAGTTCAGACGTGTGCTCTTCCGATCTCTTTCTGGCCTGACCCAGGAAATCCAGGATTTTCGCAACATTGGCGGCGAGTCCGCCGACCACCGGGTTGATCTGGCACAGGGCGATTCTGGGCGCGCGCATAGCTCTCCTGCGTGGGTTCGCGTTGGCTGCAAAAAGGGAAGGCCGATGGCCCGCATGGGCGCGTTTCGGGCGGTGTAGCGCGATTCGCCGCCCCGCGCAAACGGCCGCCCGCGAAGCGCCCGGAAGACCGCCCGGGGCGCTGCGGAATCGGGACAGCTAGTTCCTCTCGCGCAGGACGATGGGCTTGCCGTAATAGCGCCGGGCGGCGCCGGTCACGGCGTCGAAGGCCAGTTGGTAGACGAGACCGGCGGCCAGGAACAGCCCGTACAAGGCCAGGGACCCGGCCAGCAGATGCTCGGTCAAAAAGCCGGAGGAGGGGAGAACGGACAGGGTGAACGCCTTGAATCCCGCGTGGTTGCCGTACAATTTCATGAACAGGTAATGGTAGACGTAGACCGCGAAGGTCCCCCGGGAGACAAGGCGCAGGACGCGCCCGGTCCGCGCGCCCCAGGGAATGAGCGTTCCGGCCAGTAAAAAGGCCAGGAAGGAGAAGAGTCCGATGGCGTGGGTGTCCTTGCCCAGGCGCCCGGCGGCCAGAAGATCGGCGTAGGTCAGCGCATACAGGCGGTACAGGGCGAAGGCCAGGACCAGGCCGAGACCGGCCAGGATCAGCGGGCCCGGGCTGATCTTCAGGGCGCCGCCGCCTTTCGGAGCAAGCCGCCTGGCCAGGACGTGCAGGGTTGCGGCCGCGAACACGCCCAGAACGAAGAAATAGGCGGCCGTGGGCAGGAAGGTATACCTCGCGAGATAGCCCTTGGCGTAGACGGCGTAGCACAGCCCGGCGAACAGGGCCGCAAGGCCGGGGTAGCCGGTTCTGGCGTACAGGGCGGGCAGAAGCGGAAAGAGCAGGTAGAGGATGAACAGCCCGGACAGGAACCACAGGGTGTCGTTGTAGGGCATGGTTTCCCTGGCCCGCACGGCGCCAAGGAGCATGTAGTTGAGATCGTGCTCGCCGGGAACGTGGCCCATGACCCCCACCGCCACCACGAAGGCCGCCAGCGCCGCCGCGAAAAAGCCCAGGTAGACGCCGAAAAAGCGGCTGAAGAAATAGTCCCTGAGGTCGAAGACCCCTTTTCGCATGAGGGAGAACCAGAGACTGAAGCCGCTTAGGGCGTAGAAGGCGAAATTGAGCGACCAGAAATTGTAGACGTAGACCAGAAAAATCCTGTCCGCCAGGGAGGGCTGGGCGGCCAGGGCCGCCAGGAAGGCGGGAAAGGCGTCGTCCGTATAGGGATAGGTCAGCCCGGCGCAGTAGTGGCCGTACCAGTCCGCGATGAGGGCGGCGTGTCCGGCCACGATGAAGAACATGAGCAGGATGCGGGAAAAGGAGATGCCCGCCCCTATGCGGGCCTGGAACCGTTCGCGCGCGTCGCGGGGGGGCGCTTGGGAGGCGCTCATGGGAGGGGTTTCCCCGGCGCGAAATCCGCCCAGAAGCCAAGAGGGTGTTCCGCGTTTTGCCACAGCTGGGCCCCGCCGCGCAGGGTGAAACGCAGGACGGCCTCGCGCCCGGCCGGGGCGATGCGGACGTCCTGGCGGTTTTCCCAACCCTCGCCCGGCGCGCCCTTCTGGGTTTCGAAGACGGAAACGTCCCTGAAGGCGGCGCCGTCGATGGAGACCGAAAGCCGCACCTGCCCGCCCTCGGGCAAGAGCCTCGGGAAATAGGCCAGCTTCAATTCCTTCATGGGCCGCCCGGACACGATCTGGACCTCGTAGACGCCGGGCGCGTCCGAAGACGCGGGCTGGAGGTAGTTTCCCCAGTCCGTAAGGCCGGTCACGCCGGTGACGGACCCCAAAAGCCAGGTTCCGGCGGGCGACCCCGGCATGCCCTCGGCCCTGGCCGAGGCGCCCAGGGACTTGCCCGCCAGGGTCAGGATGGCGTCCTCGGGACGCGGCCGGTGGAACAGATAGCCGCTGACGCTCTCGGCGGGCGCGTAGTAATAGGACAACAGGCTCGTTATTTTCGGCGAGATGAAGACGTGGCTGTCGATGAAGGCGGCGGCCCGGCGCTGGCGGATGTCCTCGCCGAACGCCGTGTCCCCGGGCTCCCACAGGCCCGCCTTGATGAAGGACAGGGTTTCCGTGCCGTCGTAGAGACGCAGCTTGGGGGCCAGGGAGGGGTCGGCCAAAAGCATGGCCGCGCCCTCGGCGTCCGTGATGACGAAGCCGGGCATTTCGGCCACGGTCCGGCGCAGTTCCACGGCCCTGGCCGTCTGCTCCGAAACGTCCGCCGGGCGCGCGTCCAGAAAGGACAGGTCGAAATGGGGCGGGATGATGAGGACGCAGCTTGCGGCCGCGAAAACGAGCCCCGCCGTCCCCCTGGCCGCCAGGCGCGAAAGAAAAATCGCCGCCCCGAGATAGCACACGGCGAGAAAACTGATGCAGTAGTTCACCTCCGCCCCCCAGGTGCTGAGCAGCACGTACAAAAAGGGCAGGTGGGCGGCGGCCAGAACGTCCGTCAGGCAAAGGCGCCGGGCCCGGATGTTTGCGGCGGCGCTGGCGGCGTAGACCGCGAGCAGGGCCCAGTTGTCCGCCGCCAGCCGGGAAAGGCGCTCCCAGAGAAAGGACAGTTTGGTGATGTCCGGATCTTTGGCGATGAGACCGGGGTAGCGCAGGGCGTGGAGCAGGAAGTCCCCGGGACCGGCCTGGAGCATGGCCATGGCCGCCAGGGCCAGCCCTCCGGCCGTCAGGGCGTAGGCCGCCGCCGCCCGGTACTCGCGTTTTGCGAGGCAGAAGACCGTGATGCCCAGGGGGAAGGGCAGGGACTGCTGTTTGGTGAAATAGGCGGCCGCGGCCAGGGCGGCGGCGAGATAGAGCCAGGGGCTGTCCGCCCCCCGGGAGCGCCGGGCCAACAGGAAGACGAACAACCCGGCGAAGGAAAGCCCCCAGGCGGTCATGTCCGGCCGGGTGTGGTGGGCGTATTCCAGATAGGGCGCGGTGAAAAGCGCGCCCGTGGCCAGGGCGGCGGTGAAGCATCCGGCGCCGGACAGGCGGACGGTCCCGAAAAAGGCCAGGGCCAGAAGGACGGCGCCGGCCATGCTGACCATGAGCCCGGCCCGGACCGGGGTTCCGGCGGCTTCCACGCCCAGAAGGACCAGGGCGGTCAGGCCGTGGTAGACCGGACCGTACAGGGTGGCGATGAAGGGATAGTCCGTGAAGCGCGGATAGATGGTCTGGCCGTGGGCCATGAGAAAGGCCTTGGCCGGTTCCCGGCCCTCGATGAAGGTGCGCGGGAAGGGGTTGGCCAGGGCGGCGCCCCAGTCCACGGTGATCATGCGGGCGGCCTCGATCCAGACCGAGACCGAAAGGAGCAGCAGGCAGGCCCCGGCCGCGCCGAAGGACAAGGTCAGAAGCGCCCGTCCCGCGCCCGCGGATTTTTCTCCCCTGGCCAGGATGATGGACCCGCCGAGAAACATGGCGCCCAGGCCCGGCAGGACGTACAGGGTCCCTTGCCAGGATCCGCGCGCATTGCACAGGACGAGATAGCCCAGGGCGAAGAGGCAGGCGGCCAGAAGGGCGGTCCGGAACGGCGGCCAGGGCGGATCGAGGCGGGAGGCGGCGGTCATGACGCGGGCGTCCCGGCGGCCGCCGGGGCCGGGGTCTCCCCGGGCGCGGCCTCTTCAAGAACCGGCGCGAGCAGCCCGGTTTTCCGCATGCCCCGGAGCATGCAGTCCGCGCACATCTTCGAAAGCGTATTCCCGTAATGGGCGCTGTCCACGTAAAGGACGTCCTGGCGGCCCTTCAGGATATCCGCGCACCAGACGAAATTGTCCCCGAACTCCCCGTCCTTGTAGCGCTTTTCCGCCTGGGCGTAGAGATAGGTCAGCTGGGCGTCGTCCTCGGTGGTGAAGGGGTTTATGGCCAGGGTGTCGGCGTCGTATTTGGACGCGGGCTGCCAGACGTACAGGTCCCGCGCGCCGAAAGCCTTGGAGGCGGCGTCCACGAGCTTCTTGTTGGCCGCGAAGCGTTCGATCTGCCTGACGGCGAGCTGTGTGGAGACGGCGGCCTTGTCCTTTTCGCCCAGAAGCGCCTTGGAGGGCATGAGCCGTTCCAGGTCGAAGAGCTTTTCCGTGATGGGCAGATAGTGGATGATCTTGGTCTTGAGCCAGTTGATGTGGATTTCCTCCCAGGCGCCCGTGTGCCGGGCGCTGGACTCCATCATCTGGCGGAAGCGCTCGCTGTTCCAGGGCGCGTCCTCCTGGCGCTGGGGGTCGTTGAACCCGTCCAGGAAGACGGCCGCGTCCGGGACGAAGCCCTGGGCCAGGAGGTTCTGGTAGAAGATGCGCTCCTGGGTGGAATAATAGGTGCCCGCCCCGAAATTGTAGACCTTGCAGGGTTTGCGCGAGGGCAGCGCATCGAGCGCCTCCTGGAGGTGGTCGGCCACGGTCTGGCCGCCGGGAAGCCCGTAGCCGAAGAGCGTGGAGCCGCCGAAGAGGAAGATGTTGTAGTTGTCCCTGGACGGCGGCCAGGGGCCCTGGTTGGCCACGGCCCGGAATCCGGCCGGGTCCACCGTGACGTACTCGCCCGTAATGGGCTGCTCGCCGTACATGGCCCAGGGGCGATAGACGAAATCGCGGTTCCAGGATTCGTCCAGCATGGCCCGGATCTGGGCTTCCGTCATGCCGGGGTAGATCTTGGCCAGCATCTCCTTGTCGCTGAAGATGTTCTTGTACTTGGCCATGACCTTGTTCTCGGTGATGACCTTCTCCTTGGCCGCGTGTTCCAGATAGAGGCCGGTCAGCCAGTTGACGCACAAAAAGGCCACGATGGTGTTTAAGAGGATCACGGCCGCGTAGACGTAGGCGTTGGTCAGGGCTTTGAAGAATTTCATGGCTTATCCGTCAGAAGAAAATCCGGTTGTCTTTGTGCCACAATTGGGTCCAGCGCCCGGAAAGCGTGATTTCCAGGTTCACCCGGCCGTTTTCGCGGTAGCAGGCCAGGTTCACGGGATACTGGGCGCTGATGGGCGTCCAGGCCCCGGGGGCGCCCGCAAGGCGGAACACGGGCGAGGATTCGCCGTCTTTCAGGGCGCTTACGGCGATGAAGGCGCCTTCCCCCTCCAGCCTGGGGAAGAAGATGGCTTCCTCCTCGGGCCCCGTGAGCGTCAGCAGGATGCGGGCGGGCTGCCCGGGATCGGCCGGGCGGTAGATGCGCCAGCCCGGGATCTCGGCCGGTTCGTCCGCCGCGTTCTCCCCCTTGGCCAGGGACTGTTCGAAGGCGCTCTGGGTGATGAATTTCTCATGGGTGAAGACCGCTTCCCCGGGCCCGCGCGAAAAGGCGCACCGGGCGTCCCGGACGGCCGGAGTCAGGACGGGGACGTCGTAGAACAGCCCGAGAACCCAGCCGAAGGCCAGGACGTTCACGAGAATGGGCGCAAGCCAGTATTTGGCGAAAGCGGCGAGGTAATGGCGCAAGACGTCTCCGCGAGGCCCGGCCGGATGACGGATGCGCCGGGCGTGAGGGATTCCTAAACCATACGGCCCGGGCAATCAAGGAAACCGGCCCGGCGGGCCGCGCGGATCACCGGAAAAGCCGTTCGAAAAAACCCAGACGGCGCCTGTCGAACCACAGGGAAAGCGTTCCGTCCTCGCCGGAAACCTCCTCGATCCAGGTTTTTCCCGGGGGGAGGATGGGTTCGGCGAGGGACGAGGCGTCGAAGGAGGCTTCTATGGTCATGGGGTAGCTGTCCGTGGACCAGAGCTGGGCGCCGTCGCCCGTGAGATCGAAGCGCACATAGAGCAGATGCGTGTTTTTCGGGAGCTCCCGGGTGAAATCCAGCCCGTCCATGACCCCGGCCCAGGGCTGGGGGCCGTGATTTTGATAGTCCAGAAGAACGGTCCGGGCGTCCGGATCGTTGACCGCGTAGGAAACGCGTACGGCGTTTCGCCCCTGGGTGTTGACCCGGGGATAGACGAGCAGACGGAACGAGGAAAAGGGCAGGTCCGAGGCGAACAGATAGGAGAAGGAACAGGGCGCGTCCGTTTGGCAGGACAGGCAATCCTCGTCCGGGTTGCGCCGCAAGGCGGGGTCGTGGGCGATCATGTTGGTTGTGGCGAATGCCTTTTCCGTGAAGCGCGGCGTGAACCGGACCAGGGAGGAGCCGCCCGGATTGAGCAGAATGACGCTTCCCTCGGGCGCGCTCAGGGGGACGGACAGGGTTTGTCCCCCAAGGCGCAGGACCGGCCGGTGGATGCGGCCCTCCATGCGCAGGCCCTTTGCGGCAAAGGGTTCGGGGGCGGGGTTCTCGACCAGCGCGGGGCGTCCCGGCGTCAGGGGGATGTTCGGGTCGCTCAGGGCCGGGTCGTAGAGCTCGTACCGCACGGCGCCCGAATGGTCGCGCAGGCGCAACGCGGGAACGGCGCCCGGATGGGCGCGCAGGAACCGTTCGCGCGCGTCCGGGCCGTTGACCATGACGCCCGGCGGCGCGGGCGTTGGTTCTCCCGGCAGGGCGAACAGAAAGACCGGCGCCTGCCCGAGGCCGTACTCCCCCTCCCGCCACGCCGCCAGGGAGACGTTTTTGGACAGGTTGCCAAGGCGCATGGCAAGAGCCGGGTCCGCCGTCCCGGCCGGGTCCGGAGCGGTTGCGCAAGCGCCGCCTGCGAGTCCGGCCGTCAGGGTGAAATCGTTGATCTCGATCATTCCCTGATAGTCCCCCGGGGTGAACTCGAAGCGGATGAACAGATCGCGTTGTCCGGCCGCCACGGGCGCATCCCAGGAAAAGGCCGCGGTGAAGTCCCCTGTCGCATCGGGATCGCGCAGGGCCGGGATCTTGTCCGCGAAGGCCGCGAAATCCACCGTTCCGATCAGGGTCAGGGCGTCTTCGGACGGTCCGGCGTACGCCTTCAGGACGGCGGTCGGCGCCAGTTGGCGCTGCTTGAAGCGCAGGGCCGCGTTTGCGGAAAGAACCGCCCGGGCCAGGGTTCCGGCGCCCGCGTCCGCGAAATGATAGTCCGCCGTTCCCTTGCCGCCGAACCCGTACAGGCACAGGGCGTTGCGTTGCATGTCCGGGGCCGTGTTCACACAGCCGCTGGCGTCCTGGTAAAAGGAGAAATCCTCGAAGGATTCCCGGAAAACGAAGGTCCCGTCCGGGCCGGGGACCAGGGGAACCGGAGCCAGGTTCGCCAGGCCGAGCCGGTAGACGTCCGCCGTTTCGCCGGAGAGCTTGAACAGGCGCTCGTGCGCGGCGCCCTGGGGGACGAAGCCTTTGTCCGAGGTCAGATAAAAGCCCCGCTGGTAGCGCGGCGGGGAGGGCATGGCGCCAAGCCCCTCGAAGACGTCCCCCAGCAGCCACTGGAAGATGAATTTGCGCTGGCGGTTCACGTCGAAGGCCAGAAATTCCGCGTTCTCCTTGTCCAGGGCGAGAAAACGGGCCACCGCGCCCAGGGCGGGCGCGCGGCCGTTATAAAAACCGGGATAATCGTAGTTGGGCAGGCACAAAAGGGCGATGAGCGCCATGCCCCCGAGGGTCCGGCTGTTTTCCCGCCAGACGCCCGGCAGTTTCCGGGATGCCAGTTCCGCCGCGGCGTCCATGGACGCGGAGACGGTCATGATCATGAGGAAAAAAAGCCCCACGAGATAGCGCGGCTTGATCTCGGCCTTGACGTCCACCATGTAGGCCGCCGCGATGGGGAAGACGGCCCAGAAGATGAAAAGCAGCGCCCCGGACCGCTTGTTTCCCCGGAACATGACCACGCTTCCCAGAATCATGAGCGGCGCCGTGATCCAGGCGAAATCGACGGGCCCGCGCTGGAAGGGAGCCATGTAGCTGCGCAGGGCCTCCAGGATGGGGGCGAATTCGAGAACGTGGCCGTGGCCGGTGTAGAAGGTGCGCATGGTCACCAGCTGGCCGGGCAGCTGGGGCAGGTAGAGCAGGATGACGCACAGGGCGCACAGGGCGTAGTCCGTGAAAAGACGCCTGGCCTCTCCGGGGCGCCCGGATGCGCGCAGCCACAGGACCCGGCCCAGGATGAACGCGCCCTGGCCCGCCAGGAAGGGCCCGCCGATGTAGGAAGCGTAGAGCGAGGCGGCGGAGGCGGTCACGAAGCCCAGGCGCGCGGGCCAGGACCGCGAACGCGTCATGCGCAGCAGGCAGTACAGCGAGGCCAGGGACAGGAAATGGAAGGAGGCGTACCAGCGCATGTCCCGGGACAGGATGAGGTGGGATTGCAGCAGCGCGCACATGAGCGCCGCCAGCAGGCCGGTCCGCCGGTTCGCGCATTCCCGGCCAAGGAAATAGAGCACGGCCACCGTTCCCACCCCGCACAGGGCGTTGGGCAGGCGGGCGAAAAAGGCGTCGCGGCCGAGGGAGAGCCCGAAATGGACGAGCATGTGGTGCAGGGGCGGCGAGGTGTCGGAAAAGACTTCCGAGGCCGATTGCATGGCCAGGGTGCGGATGAGCTCGGGCAAGGGAAGCAGCGCCCGGTACAGGGTCAGGTATTCGTCCCACCACGGTTCGTTGCGGCCGAGAAAAGCCAGGCGCAAGACGGCGGCCGACAGGACGGTCAGAACGGCGAGCCAGCCGGGCCTAAGCGTGAAGACCCGGCGTTCGCCGGTCATGCCGCGCGCTTCCCTTTTCCCGTTGTTCCGCGCATCGCGCCGTAATAGAAGCATGATGGTTTCGTGATCGGGACGAGCATCGCCCGCGAAGAGGGTTTCCGGTCCCGGAGGGACGATTCCAGGGCCGCGTTTGCCGGACGGCGTTTTCGTCCGGGCGCTCTTATCACGGCGCCGGAGAAGCCACAATATGGCCGTGCGACGGTGGGCCTTGTCTTGCGCCGCGCCCGCCGCAAAGGCCTTTTTCATTGCCACGGCCTGGAAAATCCGCAATGATGCCAGGAACCAGGAACACAACCCGCGCGCAGGCGCACGGCGCGCATGGACCGGGCCCCAAGGGCGCCCTCCCCGAACCCCCGCGAACGTATGAAAATAGCCCTCATTTCCCCCTATCCGGACATCACCGCCTTCGGCCTGCGTTCCATCTCGGCCTATCTTCGCGAAAACGGCCACCAGACCCGGCTCCTCTTCCTGCCCGACCCCCTGGGGGACGAGCTGCTGGGCGGGGTTGAGCGCTACCGGCCGGAAGTCCTGGACCAGGTCCGGGCCCTGTGCGCGGATTGCGATCTCATCGGCGTCAGCCTCATGACCAATTATTTCGACAACGCCGAACAGATCACCCGCAGGCTAAAGCAAGACCTGGCCGCGCCCGTGGTCTGGGGCGGCGTGCATCCCACCATCCGCCCCGAGGAATGCGCCGGCATCGCGGATTACGCCTGCGTGGGCGACGGCGAGGAGGCCTTTCTGGAGCTGGCCGACGCCCTGGAAAACGGCCGGGACGCCACCGCCATTCCCAACATCTGGACCCGGCGGGGGGAGGTTCTCCACAGAAATCCCCCCCGGCCCCTGACCGCCGATCTGGACGCCTTCCCGGCCCCGGACTATTCCCATGAGGACCACCATATCCTCCATGAGGGCCGGGTGGTTCCGCTCACCCCGGCCATCACCGAGGCGTTTCTTTCCAGGGGCACGGTCTCCCGGCTCATCGGGGCCATGGGCTACCAGACCATGACCGGCCGGGGCTGCCCGCACAAATGCGCCTACTGCATCAACGACGCCATCAAGCGCCTGTACGGCGCCAAGGGCTATCTGCGCTGGCGCGGGACGGACCACGTCATGCGCGAGCTGGAGCAGGTCCGCAAGACCCTTCCGGCCATCGGCTTCATCTGGATTTCCGACGACGCCTTTTTCGGCCGCCCCCTGGAAAGCATCAAGGAGTTCTGCGAGCTGTACAAGGCCCGGGTGGGCCTGCCCTTCACCTGTCTGGCCAGCCCCCTCACCATGAGCGAGGAGAAGCTTTCCGCGCTCATCGATGCGGGCCTGGTCTATCTGCAGATGGGCGTGCAAAGCGGCAGCCCGCGCATCCAGGAGCTCTTCAACCGCAAGGCCATGGGCAACGAGAAGATGCTCGCCGCCATGGCCGTGATCAATAGATACAAGGACCGGATGTTTCCGCCCAACTACGATTTCATCCTGGACACGCCCTATGAGACCCGGGAGGACAAGCGCCTCTCCGTCCGTTTCATCGCGGACATCCCCAAGCCCTTCAGGCTCCAGCCCTTTTCCCTGGTGCTCTATCCCGGGACCAAGCTGCACGAGATGGCGGCGGCGGACGGGTTCATCGGCGACGAACGGCGCGACGTCTACACCAAAAGCTACGTCATGCGCCGTCCGGACTATTTCAACCTGCTCATCCTTTTGGCCAAGGGCGGCCGGTTCCCGTCATGGCTGCTCAAAATCCTCGCCTCGAAACCGGCGGCCGCCCTGTTCGCCGGAAAAACGGCCGAACCCGCCGTGCGGGCCGTGTTCGAAGGCCTGCGGCTGGCCAAGCGCACGGTCAAGCGCCTGCTCGGCCGGACCTGAGGATCCGCGACAACCCAACCGGCGCGCTCCGCCCGGCGGACCCTTGGCGCCTATACCCCATTCGAGACGCTCATGCGCGTACTTCTGATCCAATCCCCCCTGGGCGGCGCCGAGCCCCCGGTCTACCCGGCCGGGCTGGCCTGTCTGGCTCCGGTCTTGCGGCGGGCCGGGCACGTGGTCCGGGTCTTCGATCCCAATATCAGCTCCAGCCCGCCAGATTCGCCAGACTTGCCTGACCCCACAGGCCAGGCAGGCTCCGCCCGCGAGCTGGCGGCGATCATCGGCGATTTCGCGCCCGAGGCCGTGGGCGTCTCCCTGCGCAACATCGACTCCACCAACAAGCGGGTGGTGGTGTTCTACTATCAATTCTTCAAGGAGCTGCTGCAGGAAATCCGCGCCCTGACCAAGGCGCCCATCATCGCGGGCGGTTCGGGTTTTTCGATGTTCGCCGAGCGCGTCATGGCGGACGAGCCGCTTGTCGATTACGGGGTCTATCTCGAGGGCGAGAACGCGTTCGCCGCCCTTCTGGGCAATCTGGCCGCGCCCTGGAAGGCGCCCTCGGTCTTTTACCGCAGTAACGGCCGGGTGGAGTTTTCAGGCCCCGGGGAAAAGGCGGAGGGGCCGGACATCGGGCCGCTCGATTTCAGCGTCCTGCCGCTTGCGCCCTATCTCGGCATGCCCTGGGGCGTGGGGCTCGAGACCAAGCGCGGCTGCGCGCTGTCCTGCGTCTATTGCCCGTACGGGTTCCTGAACGGTAAGCGCTACCGGCTGAAATCCCCGGAAACCGTGGCGGAGGAGGCGGCGAACCTGGAGGCCCAGGGGGCTAGGCGCTTCACCTTCCTGGATTCGGTCTTCAACATCCCCAAGGAGCACGCGGCGGCCGTGTGCCGGGCGCTCATCGCCAGGGGGACGGGGCTCAAGTGGTCGGCCTGGTTCAACGAGCGCGAGCTTGACCGGGAGCTTCTGGATCTGGCCATCGCGGCGGGCTGCGAGAACGTGATCTTCTCGCCGGACGCCTTTTCCGATGCGGCGCTGAAGAAATTGGGGAAATCCATATCCACGGCGGACATCGAGCGGGCGTTTTCCCTGGTGCGGGACAGGACGGAGATCGAGGCCAGCTGGAATTTCTTCAAGAACCCGCCCGGGCAGAGCCTGTCCGCCTTTTTGTCCATGGCCCGCTTCGTGGTCAAAGCCCGCCGGGCCATGGGCCGCCGCGCCCACTTCGAGTTCAATTCCCTGCGCGTGGAGCCGCATACGGCGCTCGAAAAGCTGGCCATCGAAGAAGGGATCATCCGTCAGGGCGAGGACCTCTTGAAGCCCGTCTATTTCACCCAGAAATCCACCCGGTACATCGAATGGTGCATGAACGCGGGCCTGCGGGCCTTGAAAAAGTGATACAGCGTCTTAAGGAGCTCCTCTCGAGAACGTTGAGCGCGGATAATCGTGCGCAATCTACTAAATATTATCCAAATATTCAAAAAAAGTTTCACAAAAAGCGTCCATTCCGGTCCTGACAACCACAACTCCGATTAACGTCAATAGACCAGTATATGGAGAGAGGAGAGGTATCTTTGAGGAAATAATTCCTACAACAGTGGCAACGGCGATATCGCTCTCTTTCAGCCACTTCTTCTGGACTTCTTTATATTTTTCTTTGTCGGAACAAATAGCTTCCTGGAGTTGTTTTGCCCATTTTTTAAAAAAAGAGATGCCGAAATTTCTAAACGTCTTATTTTCAAACTGATCTTCAGGTCCTAATGTGTCTTCCCGATAGAGTTTGTCGCTTCTCCCAAGTTCCAGCGTTTCTACTGGAGATGCAGAAAGCGGTAATGAGTATACTCCGATGAGTGAAAAAAGCTCACTGTCCTCAAGAGAAAGTAGCCTGTCAACATCATTTTGTGATAATTGAAGAGTATTGTTCATCGTTCCTCCTTTCATTTGTTACAACGAGCCCTGTTCTGAAGTGAAACCTGCTGTGACTTTTCTCTAATTCTTTAATCGCGTCATATATGCTCAGGCCTTCATTGATTGTTTTTAAAAACAATCCGATATCCTGATTTGCTTGTTCGCCTGTCGATGTTTGTTGGTTTATCCATACTCCCGAAGCTCCAGCTTTTATAAAAGCCTTGGCATAGCCGTTTTCAATTCCGTTGCAAATCCGCACCACTACAAAGGGATTATTCTTTAGTTCTAGTTTCTCAATAAGCTCTGGAGTGAGCGTCAAGTCGTCGCCTCCAGGAAGATGAACCTTACAACCATCAGCATGAGCAACGACGAAAATTATTCCTTTAGATTCAGTCATCTGGCGCAAAATGCGTTCAATACCTTTGCACTTTGCAAAATACTGCTGATCATACTGTGGGACACCATACTCACTAAGAATTTCTGTAATAGAATTTAGACTGTCTCTCCACTGCGACAATTCTGATTGTTTGTCTGACCCACGCATCTGCTGCAGTCCAGTCTCTGACTCAGGGTACCCAATGAATGCAGAGTAGTCTTCCGCACTTCCTTTCTTTGTTTGCAATGCGGTATAGTTTTCATATCCCTTTGAAAAGTTTGTTGTTCCTAGTAAAATGGCATTCTCTTTTGAAAATAAGTACGGCAATAATCCATTATAATATAAGTCATAAAAGAAAATCTCCTTTCCAGCATCCACCTCCTCCTTGGGTGGCATAAGCGTATCATAAAGTTCTTTTCGTGCTGCGAATGAAGTCATTGACTTTGCTTTCGTAAGGAGCTTCTCACATTCGCTTATGGATAACCCGTTTGCTCCATAGACGCTTTCACTTATTGCCCCGGCGCCATTTTTTTCGATCCTTATATTCAGATATCCTATCTTTGTCTTGACCGGTATATAGAGCACCGTGTGTAATATGGCAGACTTGACAAAATTTTCTTTTATTTCATTAATCCTGGTGGCATCAAGCTCCGTAACTTCTACGTTTATGCCTGGAAACTTGAGAGTTGTAGAGTATGCATCAAACAGAGTCTTAAACAGATCTGCGCATTTAGATGCGGCTTGGCTGGGTGTATAAAGTAAGCAGAGAAGCCCAAGAAGCCATATGGCGCAAAGCGTTCGTTTTGAATTGGCCATCATGGTTCCCCTTGTGGTTTGAGCGACGCTCCACGAACTACGTTCATTCGGAATTCAAATATCCGCAGTCAACTCATATTTTATGTAAATATTTAAGTATATTACATATGACAACTTTACTCTAGCCTACTCAGACTGGTTGATCAAGCGTTTGTTGAATAGATCATACATGAAATTGAATTATATATAGCTTGCAGGTGTCTTGAGTAACGCTCGCCGATTGGAGAAAAGTTTAGGATGAGATTGACCTTTTGTTACGAATCCTTACAATTGATAATATATGGTTCGCTAACCACCTCAAAAAAATAGCAAAAAAAAGTGCTCACCACGGAAAGCCCCCTGCGCGACGCGTTGCGCCTTGTCGTCTGGTATCCCTTGCGCTGGCTGCTTCTCGCTCTGCCCATCAGTGCGGGGCTTTTCGTTTTGCGGCGCATGGGGGATATGCATTATCTCGCCTCGCGGGGGAAAAAGGCCCATCTGGCGCGCTGTCTGGCGAATCTGCGTCCCGGGCTCGCGCCCAAAGATATGCGCCGCGCCGTGCGCTCCTCCTTTCACATCCATTACATCCATCAACTGAGCATTTTTCTCTTCCCGAAATTCAACGCCGATCCCGCCGGACAAATCGGCCGCTACATCGAATTCTCCGGCCTCGAACACCTGGACGCGGCCATACGGGATAAGCGCGGCGCGGTCGTCGTCCTGGGACACCACGGCCCCACCCAGGCCCCCCTGGCCGCCCTCGGCGCCATGGGCTACCCCGTCAAGCAGATCGGCTACCCCTCGGACGAAGGGCTCTCACGCATCGGCCGGTCCGTGGCCTTCCGGCTGCGGCTGGCCTACGAAGGGAAAATCCGGGCCGAGATCGTGCGGCCCGGGTCGGATCTGCGCGGCCTCATGCGCCATCTGAAGGCGGGCGGGCTGGTCATGACCCTGGGCGACGGCGAAGGCGCCGGGCGCCGCTTCGGCAAATTCGCCCCCTTCCCCTTTTTCGGCCATGCCGTGGAATTCCCCCTGGGTCCTGCCCGGCTGGCCGTGAAATCCGGCGCACGGCTACTTCCCATGCACATCGAGCCCGGCCGGACCGCCTCCTTTCGCGCGGTCATCGGCGCCCCCCTCGAACCGCCCCGGGACGCGGACAGCCCGGACGCAAAGGTTCTGGCCCTCACGGCCGCGTTCCTGGACGTTTTCAGCCAGGCCGTGCGCGAAAACCCGGGCTGGTGGCATTTCCTGGAGCGCTTCCACCCGGGCGGCATGCTCGCGCCCTCCGCCAACCGGCCCGCCCCTCCTGACCGCGATTCCTGATCTCTCGTTCTCTCAAAGAGCGATGCGCGATAACTGAGCGCTCGCATTGTTTTTTTAGTCAATATCCCCTTTATTTTTTCGCCATCGCGGCGAATCAGTACGCGACGCTTGCCGCGTAGCATGCGAAGGTATAGGAAAGAACAAAGGGCATCTCGGCGGAGAACATGGTTTTGCGGCGCAAGACCTCACATCGCCCTTGTATCGTCGCCGCAAGAAGCCGGATATGAAAACGGAATCCGCTCCAGATTTCCGATGTTGTTTTAAAAGTGCAATATTTCTGAGTCTTTGAAAAAATTATTCCTTGAAGATCGAAATGCGGGATGGCCTGGCCGGATTCGCAAGAGGCGTTGCGGACGGCGCCCCGGAAGATGTCTTGCCCGGGAATCGGCCAGGCGAAAATCGTCACAAGCAGGAGTCCCGGCGAAAGAGCGCTGGGAGCGGAAAATACGTAACACCCCGCTCCCGCGGCATTCGCCGCAGGCCCCGCTTAGCGTGGCCGTTCTTATACCTTCGAGCTACAACATGTTAAACATTTTGCGCTCTCAGTAAGATCACCGCTTTTTGGAGCGTCGCGCCCTGCGGCAAGCCGTCCAGGGCGCAACGCGCCGGAAGAGCGGCCGGCGCGAGTCGCCATGCCGCGTCGTTTGCTTGAAATGTGGGGGAAACGCCGTCCGCTGCATACGGGCGTTTTCACTCGTGGTTCCTGCCGCCTGGCAACAACACTTCACAACGACAGGGGGTGTCCAACAAAGACGAATGCGCTTCGCCACGATAGGATCCGTATCTTTCCATGAAGCGCATGTCCGAAACGTCGAGTCGCAATGCCTTCCATAAGACAGTCCGGAACAGTATCCCACAACCATTACCCTTCATTTCGTGATCCGCGCCTGACATTTGAGACAGAGGTTTCTGTACACCATGTTGTCCTTGTCCATTCAGCCCTTCTTCTTTCCGCCAAGGAATCCCTTGGCCCTTACAGGATGTATCTGAGGTTCTTGTTGATGCGACAATTCATACTCGACCGTACGTGTGTAGGATACGGCGTCTTTGGCAGGAGATTTTGCACGATGCTCCATATTGAAACAACAATCTGTGACCATTTGCCGTAGTCCAGGCAAAACAGGGGTCAGCCATGTCTACTTGCCACACGAACACGTTTGGAGTTTCGCTTGCGGGACGGTTGTTGCGAAAATGGGGAGTTGCGGTATTCGTACCGTTCCAGGCGCGATCCGTGACGCTCGCCATCCGAGCCGGTTTTTGCCTCTTGATGCTCCTCGGCAGGGGGTCTTTTGCCCCGCAATGCGACGCCTTTACCATCTACTTCGACAAGAGCGCCTATTCCGGGGATGTCTGGATTCAGGCGCAGGTGCCGACCGGCCTCGACTTTGACGTCACCTACGCGAACGGCTCAAAGTCCATCGACGTGACCGATCCATCCGACCCGACAAAGCGCATCCTCATGTCGGCGCCGGTCAAGCTCTCGGACATCGGCGAGGGCGGGCTCCTCGTTAATACCGCCAACAGCGCGATTTTCTATGTTTTTTACGAAGACCCGACGCCCTCCGATTCTTCCTCCAGCGATTGGCGCAAGTCCGCCCCGGCCCACATGACGTCCAAGAAACGGTTTCAGCCCTTCGAGGTGACCATGCGGGGGCCGACATACACGAGCGACCAGGGGAACATGACCTCCATCAACTACTTCACCGCGCCGCTCGGTCTTCGTACGTATGAAGCGAACGGCGCGGTCATTGAGGAAAAGGGCTGGGGCGCCAACACGGCCGCAAAGATTGGAGCGCTTATGGCGGCGGCCAGCAATGGAAACGCCGATGCTGTGGTCCTGAACGATGAAAAGAAGATCATCCGCTATCTCGGCCCGAGCAATACGTTCGTCTCGCCGAAAACCAATCCCTGGCCGAATTTCATTTCCTACGTAAGTTCCATTCCTTCCACTCAAACGGCGCATATCGTAAAACAAAACGCATTTGTGCTGAATGGCGTCAACTATCAGTTCGGCTGCGACATGTACGCCACGAGCCATACGGACGGAACCGTCAGGGTTTCCGGAGACATCACGGTCAATATAACCGCCGGAACCATCGAAGCCCCCAATCCCAGTCCTCCCGAAAGCGGAAAATGGACAGGGGCCGTCCTGACGTTTACGCCATCCAATGCGTCCCTCTACAAGCAGGCCATCTATGGGCAAGCCATCAACGATGCGATTCTGTTCGATGGCGCGACGAGAAAAGCCGATCCCAACGACGTGACGCGTTGGGACAATCTGCCGGATGGCGCCTTCAAGAATTTTCTCCAGTTCACCAAGGATACGCACAAAATAGACAATCATGTGGTGCAGCCGGAGACGCTTTTTAGTGACAGAGCCTTTGACACGACAATGGATTTGTTCATCGGCGAGGTCACGGGCGGTCTGCTGTTTGGATTCTTCAACACCCCGGCCGTTGTGGGGGGAGTGGCCATCAAGGATCAACCGAGCAGTCAATGGTATACCTACGGCAAGGCCTTTGAAGAATTGCAGCCTTCCAATGTCTACTACAACCCCTATGCCGAAGTGATTTACAAGGCAACAGGCAATACGGTGTATGGTCTCCCCTATAGTGACAGGTTCCCTACGGGCCCCCTGGTCAATACGGTGAAGTACGGCAACAAGGATGTCGCCTACGCAAAGGTGTTCATCGGCGAGCCGTTGCCTGGATCGGCTCCTGGCGCCAATGTAGCTCCAACAAACCTGTTGTTGAACGAGTAGCTTCGCGGAGCGAGGGCGGCATGCGCTGAGGTCGCAAGCCCGTCCCTTGGGGCGGAATCTCTTGCGAGGAAGAAGCCGTGCGTGCGCATAACGCCGGCATGCGTGAAGACGCAAGGGGTTGGACTGACGCGGTCCAACCCCCTGCGCCTTGCGATCCGGTTTCGCGGGAAATCGGGCCCCCCGGAAGATCGTTTGCCCGGGAAGGCGAACATCGTCAGGAACAGGATTTCCGGCGAAATATCTTCTTTTTTTGGAACGCCGCGCCTTGCGGCAAGCCGTTCAAGGCTCGGGCTGCCGCAAAAGAGGGCGACGGATGCGCAATGCTTGCGTCTTATTCTTGAAAAAGAGGGAAAATCTCCGTACATTGCATGGGGGTGCCTCCTCTCTTGCGTACCGCTGCCTGGAAACAACAGCGCACAAGGGCAGGGAATGTCCCTAGGGGAAAAGATGCGACATATCGAAAGGGCATCTGTTTCTTCACATGCGACGCATATCCGAAAGCCGGGATTCTCCCTGGTTTTCCATCTGATTGCCTGTTTTGCCTGTCTCACGTTCTTTTCCTCGTCCAGCGCGTATGGAGGCGAGCCGGTGCAAACCATGGGAGAATGCCTGGTTTCGGGGTTGCCCGTCGCCGGGCTGGACGCGTTCGATCAGGCCATGATCACGTACATGACCGCGCGGGGAATTTCCGCCGGAACCCTGGCCGTCAGCCACGAGGGACGGCTGGTCTACGCCCGGGGCTTCAACTGCGCCCAAGACGCCGATCCTGGGGCGGTGGATCCGGTCACCCGCTTTCGCATCGCCTCCATCTCCAAGCCCATCACCTCGGTGGCCATCCTGCGGCTGGCCCGGCTCGGCGCTTTGCGCCTCGACGACAAGGCCGTCCAATACGTCGATCTCAATCCCCAGGGGCTCGCCGGGTTCGACCCCCGCATAAACGAAGTCACCATCGCCAATCTCCTGGACCACAAGGGGGGCTGGGACCCGTCGCTCACCTTCGAGCCCATGTTTTACGACCGGACCATCGCCGCCTGGGCCGGAAAGGAATTGCCCATCTCCCAGGAGGACATCATCGGCTATATGGCCGCCGTCCCCCTGAGTCACGATCCGGGGACGACCTACGTCTATTCCAACTACGGATTCATGCTTCTTGGCCGGGTCATCGAGGGAGCCACGGGCGAGGATTATGAAACCCACGTCAAGACCCATGTCCTGGCGCCGGCCGGGGCGACGGTCATGGAGCTGGGGCGATCGCTCAAGCCCTTCAAGGCGCGCGGAGAGGCCCGTTACCGTTCCCAGTACGAGGGGACGTCCGTCTTCACCCAGGAGCCGGTGAACGTGGAAAGTCCGTACGGCGCCTTCAATCTGGAAAACATGGACGCCCACGGGGGATGGATCGCCACCGCGCCGGAGCTGTGCCGCGTGGCGGACGTCTATGAGGAGATTCGCGCGGCCGCGCCGGGCGCCAAGGAGGAGGGCGGGAAACGCGGCGCCGAATGGGGATATTTCGGCTCGCTGCCGGGAACGACCACCTTCGCCTTTCACGGGGCGGCGGGTCTTTCGATGGCCGCGCTTTTCAACCAGCGCGACGACGCTTCGGGACTGGAATACATCAACGCCCTGTACGACGCCCTCATGGAGGCGGCCGCCAAGACGTCCGCCTGGCCCGAACACGATCTTTTCCCCGTCTATCTGGGAAAGCTCCCGCAAACCGCTCCAGCGGCCGGTTCCTCCCTGCCGCTTCTCCTGAACGAGGAAGCGCGCTGAGGGGCGCGGCCTACTCCACCCCGGAATCGTCCGCCCCGCCGCCTCCCTGTTTCGCGGCCCTGGCGTCCGCCTCGCGCACGTAGGCGTAGAGCGTGGGCTTGGAGACGCCGAGCATGGCGCAGATGTCCTTCACCGGATGCTGTCCGGCCTTGTAGAGGCTCACGGCCATGTCCCGCTTGGCCGGGGCCAGCGCCTTGGGCCGGCCCCCCATCCGTCCCCGGGCGCGCGCCGCGGCGAGCCCGGCCATGGTCCGTTCGCGGATGACGTTGCGCTCGAACTCGGCCAGGGCGCCGAACACGTGGAAGACGAGCTTCCCGGCGGGCGTGGACGCGTCGATGGACTCGGTCAGGCTGACGAAGCCGATGCGCTGTTCATGAAACGCGGACACGAGGGCGATCAGATGTTTGAGCGAACGGCCCAGCCGGTCCAGCCGCCAGACCACCAGGACGTCCCCGGGCCGCAGGACGTCGCGCAGCCGCTCCAGCCCGGGCCGCGAAGCCCCCGCCCCGGAGGCCTTGTCCTCGATGATCCGCTCGCACCCGGCCGCGTGAAGCGCGTCCCGCTGCAAATCCAGATTCTGTTCCAGGGTGGACACCCGGGCGTAGCCGATGCGCATGGTCCCTCCGTAAAGAAATACGCTCCCTGACCCATTTCCTGCCGTAGAATTCTTTACGCTGTTCTTTTACGAAACAGCGGCCCAAAAGGCAAGAAGCGGGGGAGACGCCGCTTTGGGAAGAAAAACCACCGTTTTCTTTACGGATGCTTCCGCGTCCGCAAACACGAAATCCCATGCCGCCATACGTTAACCGGTTGAAAAGAGGGCGCGGATGCGCTAAACGCCATCGCGTCGCCTTTGTATCGCATCCATTGCCCGAAACCTGAAGCGAGGACCGGCATGCGGCTTTTTTCCCGCGCGATGATTCTGACGGCCTGTCTTTTTCTGGCGCTTTCGCCCGCATGGGCGGGCCAACGGTCCCGGACGGAAAAGTCCCCGGGCGGCCCCATGCTGACCAGGCTCGGCTTCGGCGTCTACAGGGCCGGTGACGTCAAGGGATACAAGGAGGCGCGCGCCGTGCCCCTGGAAAAGGGACTGTGCTTTGGCCTGAAAATGAACGTGAACATCCCTGGCGACGAGATGATCACCCTGAAGGGACATCTGACCACGCCCGGGCATATCGATCCCAAGACCGGACAGGTCGCAACCAGCAGGGACTGGACCGTGGATACGGCGGGGGGCGTCCGCTACGAGCCCTTCAGCTTCTGTTTCGACCATGACTACGAGCTGGTTCCCGGCGAATATACGCTGGAATACGCGGCGCCTGACGGGCAGAAGGTTTCGCAGACCTTTGAGGCCGAATAGGGGCGCCGTGACGGACGGCGAACAAGAACCCTCCGCAGGGTCGGCGAAGGCGGCGGAAGCGAAAAAGGAAGACAGTATGCGATTGACATGCGTTTTGTGCGGCGTCTTGGCGGTCCTGTTCCTCGCGGCGCCTGGTTTCGCGGGAGAATCCGGCAAATTCATGAAATCGGCGCAAGGGTGCCTCGTCTGGGATCCGTTTCCCGTGGAAGGGGAAACGGTCTCCTGGGATGGAGCGTGCGGCAACGGATACGCCAACGGCCCCGGCGTCCTGCGCTGGACCTTTCCGGGCGGCTGGTCCGAAAACAAGGCGCTGCTTAAGGACGGAAAAATCGTGGGGGAGATCGTCTCCTTCAAGGATGCTCTCGGCAGCAAGCTCGTTTTCGGCAAGGACGGACGCGGCTCGGGAACGTACCTCTACAAGAACAAGGACGGGCTCAACAAGGAGTCCGGCGAATTTGTCTACCAGGTCGACAACGGGAACGTTTCCTACGATCTTGATGGGAAATGTTCCCAGGAATGGGGCAACGGCGCCTGGTTCAAGGGAATCTGCGTGAGAGGGTGGCGATCCAAAGGGTCGATGCGGTTCGCCGACGGCGATACCTATGAGGGGGCGTTCATCTGGAAGAATCTCGATACCTATCCCCGGCCGGAAGGCTTGACGCGGTATCAGATCGAGAAGCGGGAAAACGAGGCGCGCCAGGCGCGGGCAAGCCAGTCGAGCGGCGCCGGTGGCGCGGATTGCGACCTGTGGTATACGCAATGCAAAGACTATTGCGGCTTCAAATCCTCCGAAGGCTTCCTGAACGAGAAAGACACGTGCGAGGTGACCTGCATCATGGTGAAGGACTATTGCAGGGAAGGGAAGAAAAAGGAGATGATCGCCAATTTCTGCGAAGCGAAATGCCCGAACCCGCTCAAGGACAGCTGCTACGGGGATTGCCTGACCGACATGAATTATTAGGCGCTCCCCATACGCCGCTGAACGGCTCGCGCCGGTTTTCGTTTGTTTCCCTGCCAGGGGCGCTGGATTTGCTCCACCCCGGCGCCCCTGACGCGAGCCGTTTCCCGCGCGTCCGGATGGACATGCCGTTCAACCGGCGGTTGCATTTCTTGTCCGCGTAGACGCCGTTCCTCCTGCAGGCTTGGGTTCAAGGAACCGTTTACAGTCATGGCCTTCGTCCAGCTTGCGGCGCGACGATCCATGCGTGACGGCCTGCGCGCCTTGTCCGCCGTACGATCGTTGGAATCCATAAGAAGCGCGGGCGCATTGAGGTATTCTTCCGTGAAATCAAGCAAATCCTGCGCATCATAAGCGTTATCGGCAACACGGAAAACGCCGTCCTCTTTCAGCGCAACACCGCACTGACCGTGTACCTGCTGCTGGCCTACAAGAAATTCATGAGCAAAATCGGCATGTCCGTGCAGCAGATATTCCCGATCCTCACTCGCAACCTGCTTCGAGCCCGCTCCCTGGAAGAACGCCTGCATCCACGAGCGCCAGACAACGAAAATCCCTGCTATCTTAGCTTGTTAGACCTGGCAGCTTAGCCGGGCGATAGTGCTATTATTTCAAAATTACCGTGCATCGGTCTTTTTTCGGCTTCTCCCGGCGCAGATTGTGGCGGTTGCTGAAGCTGTCCCCAGCCCCCTGCGGGCGCCATGCTCGCCTGGCCGCCGAAGGCGCGTCATCCATCCAGGGCGGACGGGCCTTGGCCAGCTTGCGCGCTCGCTCCCTGAGCCTGGCATGGTAGACCAAGGTCCCTTTCCCCGGTAATCCCGAAGTCCAACCGTTTCATGGCTCGTCTCGCGGCTTAAGAGGCATCTCGACCATCTGGCGAGTATACAGTATGCATTTTTTGATTTATGAACACATTGCTGAAATTTGACAGCACGTTGAATTCATGTTGTTTAGGAAATCAGGATGGAAGAAGCGGCTACCGTCAAGCAGTCCGGAGATACCGGCTGCCCCTGAGACAGTCGATGCCTGCTGATCTCTAGACGCCATGAGCGACGCCCTCATGAACGACCAGCGTTTTCGAACTGTTGACTTACCCGATGATTGTAATCGGGAGGCATTGGCCCTTGAGGTGGACACGTTCTTGCCCGCGGCCAGGGTCGTCCGCGTTCTGGAACTGGTAACGGCATAAAGAGGAATCCCGACAAAACGTAGAATGGACAACGGCCCCGAACTGGTTTCGGCGGATCTTGCCGAGTGGGCTGAGAGACACGGCCTCGAACCGGAGTTCATCCAACCGGGAAAACCCGCGCAGAATTCTTTCATCGAACGGTTCAATCGGACCTTTTGTGCTGAGGTCCTGGACTTCTATCTTTTCCGCCGATTGAGCGAGGCCAGGGAGAATACGGGAAACTGGCTGAAGGAGTACGACGAGCAAAGACCCCACGAGCCGCTCGGAGATCTCACTCCATCCGGGTTCCTCGCTTTGAAATCTCTCAATTTTCGACTGGCGTTCAGCGGGGGAGGTTTACAAGGGTAAGGCCTTATCGCGTCTCACGGCGGCCACTCTCGTTTGGTAAAATAGCGCATCTCGTTATAGATAAACGTTCCCTGTCGACAGGTTCTAGCAAAGAGCATTCAACCGATTCCGGAGAAATCGCGATTGATGTAAAGGAGAAATTGCGTTGTCTGAAAGAGCTGTAGTACAGTCAAGCTTCGCAAGATGGAAGCGTCCGGTATATGACCTGGTTTGCTTGGATGATTTTCTTGAACTCTCAGATATTAAAGATGGCATACACAGAATTTCATGTGGAGGACTTACTCTAGACGTACTCATTCAAGGGTTTGAAAATGCAAGATTGCTTGCTAAGGGCGCCGGAATCATCGGTTTTGCCGGGGCAATCATTAAGAGAGACACAACTTTTCCCCCATATTTTGCAGGTCTTGGCACCGCAGAGAAACTTGATTGTCCGTTCATTGCTTTTTCAGATATTGCGCTTCTCCTTGATAAAACGTTACGATTAGGTTGGTACGCTGGTAACAGTGAAGCGCCGTACCTTGCGAAGACGATTGCAAGGATTATTGATCGCATTGCTGAGCGCTACGGGATTCGATTCGTACTTTTTGGAGGGAGCGGTGGAGGATTTGCAGTTTTGGCGATCAGTTCCTATCTTGCCTGTAATGCTACCGCCATTGCGTGGAATGCACAGACATGCATAGCAAAATATATGCGGAAATATGCGCTTCATTACGTGCGTGTGGCTTTCCCGAAGATGGCCTCCGAAGCGTTTATGCTTTTAAAGAAAAATGAGGCCGAGGCGATTCCACTTATTCATGACTTATTCAATAAGCTAGAAATCCTGTCATCAGTGGTCGATATCGAAAGGCCCAAAGGAGTGCGCGTATTGTATCTCCAGAACAGGGATGACTGGCATGTCCACACACATGCCAAACCCTTTCTGGGCAGACAGGGCTGGCGACGTTTGGGGGTGACCTCCTTCGCCCAAGGCGAAGAGCTGGCTCTGCATATCGGCAATTGGGGCTCAGGACACGTCCCTCCGCCCGTCGATTTGATTGTACAGGTGGTTGCAAAGGCGTTCCAGAACCGTACCGTTGTGGAGATTGCCGCCGAACTCGCCACAATGTCGAGCGCAGATGATTACTGCCAGTGGTTTACCGCCGACCTCCCTGATTCCGGAATAAAGCCACAATGCTCTTGCGCCGAAATAGATGGACAGCTGCGCATTGCAATTGAAATTCAGGAATTATCGACCGCCTCGAATCTTGAGTATGCCCTTTCACTGATAAAATCCGGCAATGAGCAAGCTTTTTTCGAGTATCAACCCAGCAAGATGTTTACTATTCCCATTGAAAACATGGAAGCGGACGCCGTGCGGGTGTTCGTACGTGATTTCTGGCACGAAACGCGGATGGCGGATCTGCCAATTCGCATTGAGAGAAGGTAACAATTCACCGCATATTCTGAAGAATCTCGCAGCGTCCTCCCTGCCTGCGGGGGGAATGGTAATGCTGGAGCGCTCGTGCAGACGAACATATCTTGACCAATCAGGTGGACATGAAATGGACCAATTGGGACGATCGGCGACAGCGCATGTCCTTGCCGGGAGCCAGGTGGCTTGGGGACGCCCGATTGGCGCAGACGAAATCAATGCCGCCGGCGCGCATGAGTTCGTCCCTCGCGAGCAAGCCCGGCATTGCCGGCGCTCGGTTCACCGGTGATCTCAAGAACCAGCGTTACTCAGGGGGCGCGTCTCGCGGGTGACGAGGCGCTCAATCGATCTCGCGAGGCCGCTATGGAAAGGCGTTCCATCGTTTAACGGCAAGCCGCATTCATGATGGCAAGCGGGATTGATGCCGTTCACAAAATCAGGGGAACAACATGTTTTTCCTGAAGCGAAGCGCCCTCCTCAGGCCCCCTTTCCCCAACAAACTATCGGTCTGGGCTTTCATCTGAGGCGAGCCCTTCGCCAGACGCGCGATCGCGTCTGGCGAGGGGCCTCCGCCCGTCCCAATGCCAAACCGAGACCGTTGCGCACTTTTGAGGAGACGTTGAAAAGGTATCCCGGAAAGTCCTTGATGGTTTCTGGACTTCATTTTGCTGTCTTTGGGGATAGATTTTTCCCATGAGGCGACGTTATCCGCCTCAAAGACGTTTCTGTCACCCGGCATCCCGCCTCGAGCGCCGTCTTTTTCAGATTGAAGGCCATGGAATTGAGTAAATACTCATGCTCGACCTTGGCCGTCCCCTCTTTGCTCCCCTCGTTCGTGAGTTTCCTCCAGCGGAAGAGGGGAGTAGGCGCGAGGCCGTGCTCGCGGGCAACGCATGAGACGTTCATGCTAGGAAGCGAAGACTTTTCAACGAGCAGCAACTTCTTCGCGAACGTCCAGCGCCTACGCTAGTGTGGGGTCCACGAAGAAAGTGGTCATTTGTCTTGCAGGCAATACGCCGAAATAGTAGTTTTCTTCTTGAAAACATGAACATGTTTTTCGAGGATGCGACGCTAGACCAAGTTTCACCGCCTCGAACGTGGCAAGCTCATTGGCGTTATGCCTGGACATACCTTCAGCACAACCTCCTCGGTTGGCTGAGATGTCTGTTCCAAATGGGGGTTACCCCACGCCCGCATAACCGTTCATTCGTATCACGCAAGCGAAGTGTGGTCGCTGATGATTGCTTCCATCATTCTTGCGTTAATTATCCATCTGTCCGATTCGCTGGGCTTAACCACGACTTAGTAGACAATTGGATGTCGCCTACATCTTTACATACCAAGGGTCTTGATCTAATAATCGTATAAACAAAAGAAAATTATCTTATGTCCTTGAGGTATTGTATTATGCAGAATTTAAACACAATTTGTCTGGTAACCGGATGTTCAGGATTTGTCGGAAGCCATCTTACGCAGCGGCTTTTGGACAGAGGTTTTTATGTTGTTGGCGTTGATAATTTTTTTTCAGGACACCGCCGAAATATGTCTGCATTCGCTGAACATCCAAATTTTACTTTTTTTGAACGTTCAATTGAAGAAGCTAATTTGCTGTTAGATTTAAAGGAGAGATTCTCAAACATTCAACATGTTTTTCATCTCGCAGCCGTGGTCAGCGTTCCATATTCAATAGACCATTCCAAAGAAACCATGGCCATCAACTGCGATTCAACCATGAGACTGCATGAATTCTCTAGAAAGCTTGGCTTGCTTTCTTTTACTTTTGCAGGATCAGCAGCCGAATATGGAGAGGATTCCCGGATACCTTTGGCGGAAGAGTACGCCTGTAAAAAAACTTTACAGCTTAGTCCTTACGGTCAGGCAAAGTATCAAGCTACAGCCGCAATTGAGGCATCGGGGTTTGGAACTTCGCTTCGTTTTTTTAATATTTATGGACCAAGACAGGATCCATCAAGTCCGTACAGTGGCGTTATATCACGCTTCATATCCCAAGGATTACAAAACGCATCTCACACAATTTTTGGCGATGGACTCCAAACACGCGATTTCATCCATGTCGCCGATGCGGTTGATGCTTATCTCCTTGCTGCAGGCATTGAAGGCGGGAAAGTCCTTTCCGGAGTTTTCAATGTTGCTACAGGAAAAGCGGTCACGATCAAAAATCTCGCAGAACTTATTGCGAATATGACCGGAAATGGACAAAATCCTACATTTTTGCAGTCGCGCACAGGAGATATAAAGCATTCCCTGGCGTTGGTAGATAAAATCAATAAAGAAGGCTTTGAACCCAAGGTGTCTCTGATCAATGGCTTGGTCGAAACTGTGGCATGGTACAAGGAGAATATCACTTAAAGAAAAATTGATTCCTTTGATATCGTTACTAAACTGATGTTAAAACGATATTGAATTTTAATATATCATAATATCATTTTAACAATATCTTGCACCATCGTTTCTGTTTCAGCAACATGGCCGCGGATATCACGATAAACTAATGATTTATCATCGCCAAATTCAGTCCATCCTTCTTGAATTTTGTAGCCTAAGCCTTCCCAATATGGTGTGAAATGGAATTCAAAATGGTGTTCATCTAGAATATTTTGAACAAGAATGTTTCGATTTTGTCTTGATTCTTCTCTTAATTTAAGCATGTTAATACGTTTGCTATAGTTATCTCTAATATACTGATCCGATGCATTATTAAATACCACTTTTTTAATAAGCTGAACTTGGTCTTCGACTTTATACGCGAGCGCATCAGTTTGAGGATTTATTGCGACAGCGGTAGAATCACGGATTCTAGCAGACAAAGCTAATGCTGAAAATCCACCGGATGATGAACCCCAGAATATAATATTTCTATTATTTATTTTATAAGATCTAGCAATCTCTTCAACCAGTTGAGCCAATTCATTTGATAAATCAGATTCAGTAGTGCCCATGCACCAACTAAGGCCAAGTCTATTATGAAGTTTTAAGGTTGGATCCGAGATACAAAGTACTTTCCCTGGGAAAAAATGGCGAGCGGCCCATGTAAAACGAGTAAAAGCTGGTAATACGCTTTTAGATCTATTAATTGCTGATGGCGTTAGGACAAAGAGTCGATCTTGCTCATTTGGATAAAATAGAATGGGAACTTCCCAATCTTTCCCAGAGTGGACTATTGCCTCGTGATTGTTTAGCGATTTGAATTTGTACACATCGATGTGTATCGGGTTTATAAATACCGGGGATGAAGTTCTTTGATCTGTAATGCCATTATTGTCTTTGACATGTGCCCGTACAAAATAATAACCAGAAGCACTATCTAAATTAAAATGAAAAAAATGTTGTTTTAATTGCTTTTGATAGTTAATTTCCTCTCCATTTCGGAACAATTGAAAACCAAACTCATGATTAGTCGCATTGTTTGAGAGTTCAATTTCTGCTTTTAATGATCCACGTGAAGTCTCAATATGTAGTTGCTTAATTAACATCAATACTCCTGCTTTACAAAATATGCCAAGATTGCATTTATAATAAAAGGTAAATTGCTAAAATTAATGATTGTGTAAATTGTTCATGCACTGCGTAAGCTAAATGTTTACCGTAAATAACACAGTAGAAAAGTGGTATTTTTTACTGATATCTTGCGGACCAGTCAATCCTTAAAGGCGGCATCTGAATTTGATTTATGGTGGAGCAAATATGCAAAATGACGTAAGCGACATTGTACCGAGGCTAGAATGCAACTGTACTCCGTTGTAGGTCTTGTCTCAGTTCTTAATAATCGCCTTGGCTTACAGCCAAGTGTGAAACCATTACATAAAGAGGCATTCATTCCAAATATTCATTGAAGTTATCGACCACACCGCTTTGCCAGGGCTTGCCGGGATCAATTTTAGCGACTGCAAGCCCTGGATCCACAGCCTAGGTTAAAAGCGACGTAGATTCAAACTTCGGGCGCTGTCCAATAGCGACCGGCGAGGTGAGATACATTCGCCTACAAGGCGCTACAGCCCTTTTTTACCGGATGGTCCCGGCAACTTCAAGAGCAAGGCGCTCAAGAATAATCGTCTATGATCGTAAGGTATTTGAGCTGATGACTGTTGCCGTATGCATTATCCACGAATAGTCCCAAGTTTCGTCGGCCGTTGAAGATAACGGGGGGGCGGGGTCTGGTTCGTGGTCGTTTTCGAAGCGTCTGTGACCTGCCGGGTTTCTTCGGACCACTCAATTCTTGAGGGTGGCCCCTTGGTTCAGGTTGTTGCCGATCATTTCCGCGTAGGCCTTTGGGGTCATCTTCCCCAGACTTGAGTGGGGCCGGACCTCGTTGTA
>CALGYO010000176.1 GCA_937934715.1 uncultured Desulfovibrionaceae bacterium
AGCGGGGCCTGCGGCGAATGCCGCGGGAGCGGGTTGTTAAGCCTTTTCCGCTCCCAGTAATATCAGCTATTTCCGGTAGAATTCCGGCACGAACAGGATGATCACCGTGTAGATTTCCAGGCGCCCCAGGAGCATGCACAGGGTCAGCGTCCATTTGGCCAGATCGGGCAGGGCGGCGTAGTTCTCCGTGGGCCCCACCGCGCCGATGCCCGGGCCGATGTTGCCGATGCAGGCCAGCACCGAGGCGAAGGAGGTGACCACGTCCACGCCCGAGGCGGCGACGATGAGGGCCGAGAACAGCAACAGCCCCAGCCAGAGGATGAAAAAGCCCCACAGGCTCGACATGACCTCGGCCGTGACCACCCGCCCCCCGAATTTCACGCTGGTCAGCGCGCGGGGGTGAATGAGCCGCACCAGCTCCCGGTAGCAGTGCTTGCCGAGAATGGACAGGCGCATGACCTTCATGCCCCCGGCCGTGGACCCGGCGCAGCCGCCGATGAACATGCACAGGATCAAAAGGCACTGGGGCAAGGGCGGCCACAGCTCGTAGTCCGCCGTGGCGAAGCCGGTGGTGGTCAGGATGGAGGCCGCCTGGAAGCTGGCGTATTGGACGGCTTCCCCGGCGCCCTGGTAATCCCGGCCGTAGATGTAGGCGAAACTCGCGGCCGTCACGATGGCGAATATGCCGAGAAAGGTCCGGCATTCCGGATCTTTCCACAGGGCCAGGGGACGGCCTTTGATGAGCTGGTAGTGCAGAGTGAAATTGATGCCCGCCACCAGCATGAACACGGTGATGACCGCGTCGATGTAGGGGGAGTTGAAGGCTGCCACCGAGGCGTTGCGGGTGGAGAAGCCGCCCGTGGCCATGGTGCCGAAGGCGTGGCACAGGGCGTCGAACAGATCCATGCCGCCGAAAAGAAGCAGGACCGTCAGGATGGCGGTGATGAGGAGGTAGACCTTCCACAGGGCCGAGGCCGTGTCCTTGATGCGGGGCTTCAGCTTGTCGGGCGAAGGGCCGGGCGCCTCGGCCTTGTAGAGCTGCATGCCGCCCACTCCGAGAAAGGGCAGGATGGCGAGCGACAGCACGATGATGCCCATGCCGCCCAGGAGGTGGGTCTGGCTGCGCCAGAAAAGGATGCCCTTGGGCGCGGCCTCGATATCCGTCATGACCGAGGCGCCGGTGGTGGTGAAACCGGAGATGGATTCGAATACGCAGTCCACCGGGGAGGCGAAGGAGTCGGCCAGATAGAAGGGCAGGGCGCCGAAGATGCCCGCGGCGGCCCAGCCGATGGCGGTGATGGCCATGCCTTCGCGGTGGTTCATGGCCGCGCGCGGGTCCGGGTTCTTGAAGAGAAAAAAGAGCGCCGCCCCGAAAAACAGGGTCAGGGCCATGGAGCCGATGAGCGGATAAAGCCCGGCGTCATGATAGTACAGGGAGAAGAAGATGGGGAAGACCATGGTCAGCCCCACGCAGAAAACCAGGGCACCCACGGCCTTTATGACGAAGGTCCAGCGCATCTAGCCTGTCTTCCTTGAAAGAGCGTCATTATAAGAGCGCGCCGCCATGGATTGCTTATGCCCGTTTTTGGAGCGCTTCGCTAGAAACGCTCCACCTTGACCGCCAGGGCCTTTTCCACCGTGGGCACGTCCTTTCGCGCCGCCAGGATCAGGATGCGGTCCTCGGGCAGAACGACGGAGTCGCCGGTGGGGATGATGACCTCCTCGCCGCGCAGGATGCACAGGATGAGCGCGTTTTTGCGCACGGCCAGGTCCCTCAGCGGCCTGCCCACGATTTCGGAGTTGGAAAGCGCGATGGCTTCCAGGATTTCCGCCTCGTCATCCTGGATGGACACGGCCGAGATGACCTTGCCCCGGCGCATGTGGTGCAGGATGGAGTTGATGGCCGAGAGCCTGGGGCTCACGATGTGGTCCACGCCGATGGCCTTGACCAGGGGCATGTAGGCGAACTTGTTGATGCGGGTGATGGTCTGGCGGGCGCCCAGGCGCTTGGCCAGCAGGCAGGAGATGATGTTGGTCTCCTCGTCGCCGGTGAGCGCCACGACCATGTCCATGGCCCCGATGTTCTCCTCCTGCAACAGCTCGTGGTCCGTGCCGTCGCCGAGCAGGACGATGGGCCGGTCCAGCCGGGCGGACAGGGTCTCCCCGCGCTCGGGGTCGATCTCCACCAGCTTCACGGAAAAACGCTTGCGTTCAAGCTCCTGGGCGAGCAGCAGGCCGATCTTGCCGCCGCCCACGATGAGCACGTTTTTTATGGGTTTCGCGCCCGCGCCCAGTTTTTCGAGCGCCGCGCCCAGATCCTTTTTCTCGCAGGCGAAATAGACCAGGTCGCCCCCGGCGAACCGGTCCGAGCCCTTGGGGATGATGAGCCGCTCCTCGCGCACCAGGGCGGCGATGATCACCCGCGTTTCCCCCGTCACGGCGGGCATGTTCATGAGCTTTCTTCCGGCCAGGGGGGAATCGGCCGCCAGCCGCACGCCGACCATGACGATGCGGCCCTCCGCGAATTCGTTGAGCTCCACCGCTCCGGGCGCGGCCAGAAGACGCATGATGGAGCGCACCACCTCCACGTCGGGGTTGATGACCATGCTGATGTTGAGAATGTCGCGCGCCAGGGCGTCGCCGTAGGCGGTATAGTCCTCGTTGCGAAGCCTGACCACCTTGCGGGCCTCGGGGGCCAGGTGGTTGGCGAAAAAGCAGGCGATCAGGTTGGCTTCGTCGCTGTTGGTCACGGCGAGAAGCATGTCCGCCTCCGCCACCCCCGCCTCCTGGAGCACGCGCGGGCTCGATCCCGAACCCGCGAGCGTCTGCACGTCCAGGTTCTCGGACACGCGCTTGAGGGCCTCGGGGTTGGCGTCGATGACCAGGACCTCCTTGTTTTCGGAGGCGAAGCGCTTGGCGATGTTGAAGCCGACCTCGCCCGCGCCGACGATGAGGATTTTCAAGCTGGCTCCCTGCGCGCCGTCTTCTCCCGGGCTGAAGGCGGCGTTGATTGGTAACTCTCCTTGGAATTAGCCCGCCCCGTCCGGAATCGCAACCCCCGGGCGGGGCGGGCGCCGCCGGACGCCGCCGGACGGGAGCCGCGCCGGAGCGCATTGCCTTTTGAGGGAGTTTTTTCTATCGTAACAAGGAACAACTGGCTATCCGGAGCGTACGAATGACCATCCCAGGCAACGGCTCCAAACGCATCCTCGTCGTCGACGACGAGGAGATGAACCGCAAGCTGCTCTCGCTCTATCTCGGCAAGCTCGGGTACGAGGCCGTGCTGGCTCCCGGCGGCAAGGAGGCCCTGGAGCTTCTGGACGCCTCCATCGACCTTGTCCTGCTCGACGTGCTCATGCCAGGGATGGACGGTTTCGCCGTCTGCCGCGCCATTCGTGAGGGAATCCGGGCCAGGGACGTTCCCGTCATCATGGTGACGGCGCTCAAAAGCAAGGAAGACCGGCTCCAGGCCGTGGAGGCCGGGGCCAACGATTTCATCGCCAAGCCCATCGACGTGACCGAACTGCGCATCCGCATGCGTTCGCTGTTGCGCATGAAGGAGACCCAGGACGAGGTCAAGCGGTACCAGGCGGCCCTTGAGGAAATGGTGTCCGTGCGCACGGACGCCCTGCGTTTGGCGGTGGAGAATCTGAAGGAATCCCAGCAGACCATACGCGCCTCGCACCTGGAGACCATCCTGCGTCTGTCCGCGGCGGCGGAATTCAAGGACGAGGACACCGCCGACCATCTCGCCCGCATGAGCCGCTACAGCGCCCGTCTGGCCCAGAAATACGGGCTGCACGCGGGCGAGGTGGAGCTGGTCCTGCAGGCCAGCCCCATGCACGACATCGGCAAGATCGGCATTCCGGATTCCATTTTGCTCAAGCCGGGCAAGCTTTCCCCCACCGAATGGGAGCTCATGAAAAGGCATACCGAGTTCGGCGCGAAAATCCTGAAGGAGTCCAGTTTCGAACTCTTGCGCGCCGGAGAGATCATCGCCATGTCCCACCACGAGCGCTTCGACGGCTCGGGCTATCCCCTGGGGCTGGCCGGCGCGGACATCCCGGTTTTCGGCCGCATCTGCGCCGTGGCTGACGTGTTCGACGCCCTGACCAGCAAGCGGCCCTACAAGGAGGCCTTCAGCAACGAAAAATCCCTGGAAATCATGCGCGCTGGCCGGGGCTCGCATTTCGATCCCGGAATTCTGGATCTTTTCTTTGAACATTTCGATGAAATCGCTATAATCCAGGGGATGTTCGAACAGGCGTCCTAGGGGCGCCGCCGGTTGGCCGCGCATTTGACCAGACGTCCGGCCAGGCTTCCGGCCAGGCGTCCGTGCAGCGAAGGAGAAGAGCGTTGAGCCAGGGGGAAAAACGGCAGTCCGTCCTGATCGTGGACGACGAGCCGAACAACGTCAAGGTCCTGCGGGAAACGCTCAAGGGGTCGTACGAAATTTTCGTGGCCCTGAGCGGCCGGGACGCCCTGGAGGTGGCCCGGCGCTCGCTTCCGGACATCATCCTGCTCGACATCATGATGCCCGGCATGGACGGCTACGCGGTCTGCGAAGCGCTCAAGGCCGATCCGTCCATCAAGGACATCCCGGTCATCTTCGTCACCGCCATGGACCAGATGGAGGACGAGGCCAGGGGGTTGTCCCTCGGCGCCATCGACTACCTGACCAAGCCCGTCAGCCCCCCCATCGTGCGCATCCGGGTGAAAAACCATCTGGAGCTCAAGCTGGCCCGGGAGCGCCTGGAGCGGCAAAACCAGGAGCTCAAGGAGGCGGCCGCCCTCAAGGAGGAAGTGGAGCGCATCACCCGCCACGACCTCAAAAGCCCGCTCAACGGCATCATCGGCCTGCCGCGCATCATTCTGGACGCGGGCGGACTCACCAGGGAGCAGGAAGCCTTCCTCAAGATGATCGAGGAAAGCGGCTACAAGATGCTCAACATGATCAACCTGTCGCTCGATCTCTTCAAGATGGAGCGGGGCGTCTACGTGGTCGCTCCCTCGGAAACGGATTTCGCCATGCTCGCGCGCAAGGTGTTCATGGAATCGTCCATCCTGGCGGACGACAAGGAGCTCAAGACGTCGATTACGCAAAACGGGCGGCCGCTTGGGGTCTGCGAGCCCTTCATGGGCAAGGGGGAGCCGCTGTTGTGCTATTCCATGCTGGCCAATCTCATAAAAAACGCCCTGGAGGCCGCGCCGGAAGGTTCGGACGTGAGCGTGGATCTCAGCCGGGGCCCGGACGGCGAAACCCGGATCGTCATCGGGAACCGGGGCGAGATCTGTCCGGAAGTCAGGGGCCGCTTTGCCGAGAAATACGCCACCGCGGGCAAGCGCCGGGGCACGGGGCTCGGCGCCTATTCCGCCAGGCTCATCGCCGAAACCCACGGCGGAAGCCTTGTCATGACCTCGTCCCCCGAGGAGGGGGTGCGGGTGGCCGTGATCCTGCCCGGCTGATCGGAGGCGGTCCCGGCGCCCGTCGCGTTCCCGGGGCGGACGCGCAGGACTCCGGCGGCCTGCCTGGCTCGCGTCTTGCCGCGCGACGCGGCCCCGCTTCCAGGGCGCCCGGGCGTCCGGACGCCTGCGGCGTCCTCCTGCGACCCCTCGCCGTATTTCCGGAAACGCATGATCGCGGGAAGCGCCTTTTCGCGAAGTCCGTACGCGGTTTCTTCGAGGACGCGCGACGCTAGAGCTTTTCCCCTTCCGCCGTGCGGGCCAGCCGCTCCTCGTCGAGCAGCGTCACCGTGGCGCCGCTCACGGACACCAGCCCCTCGTCAGCCATTTTGCGCAGAATCCGGGACAGGGTCTCGGGGATGGTCCCGAGATAGCTGGCCAGATGGCTTTTGGAGAGATCAAGGGTCAGGCGGCGCTTGTCCTGGGTTTCACGCAACAAAAGCAGGTGGGCGGCCAGCCGGGCGGGAACCTCCTTGAGGCTCAGCTCCTCGATCTTGCGCACGAACTGACGCAGCCGGGAGGACATGAGCCCCAGCATGTTGAGCGCCAGGTCCGGGTCCTTGGCCAGCAGCCTGCGAAAGGCGTCCCTGGGGAAAAAGAGCAAAACGCTGTCCTCGATCGCCTCGGCGTCCGCGGGGTAGGGGGCGCCCTGGAACACGGCCGCCTCGGCGAAGATGCCGCCCGGGCCGAACACGTGCAGGATGTGCTCCTTGCCCGAGGGCGCGGCGCGGAAGATGCGCACCTTGCCCGAAACCACGGCGAAAAAGCCCGCGCCCGGGGCGCCCGCCTGGAAAATGAGCTTCCCCTTGGCGGGCCGTCTGACCTCGGCCACAAGGGCGAGGTCCCCCAACTGCTCGCGCGTCAGTCCGGAAAACAGCTCCAACGAGGCCGTGAAACGCTGTTTGTCTTCCCTGTTCATGGCCGTCTCATGCCGCATGCCCCGCGCCGAGGTCAACGGGAGATCACGTGAGGGCTTTTTTCGAGAAAAGCATTGACTTTGTTTCCTTCAAGCGTATATCAAGTTTCAATTTTTCTTATCCGATCAATTTCATTCATTATTATTAGAAAAAACAATGGATAAAAAGGCCGCCATTCTCACCGCCGCCCAGGAGGTGTTCGGGGCGAACGGGTTTTCACGAGCCACCATCAAGATGATCGCCGACAAGGCCAACGTGGCCTTCGGGCTCGTGTCCCATTATTTCGGCGACAAGAACAAGCTGTTCCTGCTTTCCGGGTTCGACATGGTCAACAGCCTCCTGGAGCACGTGCGCAAGGAGGCCAAGGACGCGCCCAACGGCCTGGAGGCCGTACGCGCCTTCATCACCGGCTATTTCAGCTTCGTCATGCGCCGCCGCCGAACCTTTCCCATCCTCCTGCACTGCACGCCCTTTTCCGAGGAAGGGGTGCTCATCGACCGCACGGCCATCGCCAAAAAATTCCAGGAGCTCATCGACGAGGTGGAGGCCTACCTGGCCCGGGGCATCAAGGACGGCTCCATCAAGGAGCTGCCCCTGTGCGAGACCGCCTTCATCATCTACGCCATCATCGTGGGAGCGGTGCGTACGCGTTTGGTAGCCCAGTACGGGGTGCCCAACCTGTTCGAGGAGACGGTGGAATTCGTCATACGCAGCCTGGCCGTGAACGGCGGGCTGAGCTCCGAACCGCAGGCCCTGTCCGGCGAAAAGCCCGCCTCCTGACCCGCCTTCTTCGCAACGAAAGAACGCCCGCCCCAAAGCTTCCGGGGCGGGCGTTTTCATGCGTGGGCAAAGGGCCTTAGAGCGAGGCGCCCACCATGCGGATGAGCCGCAGGAGCTGGTTGGTGAAGCTGGCCTCGTTGTCGTACCAGATGATGAGCTTGGCCATGGTCCCGTCCAGAACCTGGGAGGACAGCGCGTCGATCACGCCGCCGTGCTCGTCGCCCAGATAATCCACGGAAACCAGGGGCTCCTCGCTGAATCCCATGCAGTCGTTCGACGCCGCCTTGAGGACGTCGAGCATTTCCTTGGTGGTGGTGGGACGTTCCAGTTCGCAGGTCAAATCCACCATGGACACGTTGGGCGTGGGCACGCGCACGGCCATGCCGTCGAGCTTGCCCGCAAGCGCGGGAATGACCTTGGTCACGGCCTTGGCCGCGCCCGTGGAGGTGGGCAGCATGGACACGGCGCAGGCCCGGCCGCGCCGCCAGTCCTTGTGGGTGCCGTCCAGGACCCGCTGGCTCATGGTGTAGGCGTGGATGGTGGTCATGAGCCCGTGCTTGATGCCGAAGGTCTCGTGCAGGATCTTGGCCGCCGGGGCCAGGCAGTTGGTGGTGCAGGACGCGTTGGAGATGATGTTGTGCTTGGCGGGATCGTAGTCCCCGTCGTTGACGCCCATGACGATGGTGATGTCCTCGTTCTTGGCCGGGGCGCTCACGATGACCTTCTTGGCGCCCGCCTCGAGATGCTTTTCACAGCCGTCGCGGTCGTTGAACTTGCCCGTGGACTCCACCACGATGTCGCAGCCTTCCTCGCCCCAGGCCCATTCCTCGGGAATGTTCCGTCTGGTGACGCGGACATGCTTGCCGTCGATCAGGATGCCTTCGAGATCGGCCTTGATCTCGCGCCTGAAGACCCCGTGCACCGAGTCGTACTTGAGCAGGTGGGCCAGTTGTTTGTTGTCGCCCCTGGCGTTGACGATGGCCAGGTCCAGTTCCTCGTCGCGGGCGATGAGCCTGGTCAGGTACCGGCCGATGCGTCCGAATCCGTTGATGCCGATTTTCACGGTCATAGCGTTCCCCCTCCGTAATGCCGGCGCGGGGGCGGCGTCCCCCCCTCCCGCCGCGCCATCTGGCTTACGCTTTGCCTGAGCAGCCCATCACGTTGCGAATCTTGTGGGCCACCATGTTCTTGACAGCTTCCCTGGCCGGAGCGAGGTAGCCGCGCGGGTCGAATTCGCCGGGTTTTTCGGCGAAGACCTGGCGGATGACCGCCGTCATGGCCAGACGAATGTCCGTATCCACGTTTATCTTGCAAACGGCCATGGAGGCCGCCTTGCGAAGCATCTCCTCGGGCACGCCCCGGGCGCCCGGCACCTGCCCGCCATACGCGTTGCACATGTCCACGAATTCCTGGGGCACGCTGGAGGCGCCGTGCAGCACGATGGGGAAGCCCGGCAGGCGCTCTCCCACCTTCTCCAGGATGTCGAACTGGAGCTTGGGCTCCCCGGTGAACTTGAAGGCGCCGTGGCTGGTGCCGATGGCGATGGCCAGGGAGTCGCATCCCGTGCGCTTGACGAAGTCCTCGGCCTCGGCCGGGTCGGTGTAGACGTGTTCGGCGGAGGACACGTCCTCCTCCACTCCGGCCAGGCGGCCGAGCTCCGCCTCCACCCATACCCCTTTCGCATGGGCGTAGGCCACCACTTCCTTGGTCTCCTTGACGTTGTCCTCGAAACTGTGGTGGGAGCCGTCGTACATGACCGAGGTAAACCCCCCGTCGATGCACTGCTTGCAGATGTCGAAGTTCTGGCCGTGGTCGAGATGCACGACCACGGGGAGATCGGCGTCCTCGAGGGCGGTCTTGATGAGCGAGATGATGTAGTTCTGGCCCGCGTATTTCCTGGCGCCTGCGGAGACCTGGAGGATGAGCGGGGCCTTTTCCTGGGCGCCCGCGGCCATGATGCCCTGGACGATCTCCATGTTGTTGACGTTGAAGGCGCCGATGGCGTAGCCGCCAGCGTAGGCTTTGGCGAACATTTCCTTGGGTGAGACGAGAGGCATGCGTCCTCCTTAGTCGTAGGGGTTGCCGAAATCCGCGCGGCCGGAACCGGGGATGAATTATCAGTAGTGAGACGACCGTGAACATACGCTTACAACGGATTTTGTGTCAATGAAACCCGGAAGTTCCGTGGATTTTCAGGCAAAGCGGCCCGCAGCGGTCCAACTTTCGGGCGGCTTTGGCCGTCCTCCCCTTTCGCCCCGGACAAGGGCGTGCTATGTTGGAAAAAATCAGCGGCAAGCAGGTGGACATGGGATTTTTTGACGCGGCGTATTTGGCCATCGACGGATCGCTCATCGCCTTTTTTCGTTTCTCGGACAACCCGGTCGCCGGGTTTTACATCGGGGTCTTTTGCCTGAGTCTTTTGGCGGTGGTGACGGGAGAAGCCTCGTATTTGGCGGCCTATCGGATGAACCGCAACCATTACGAGGAGATGCGGCGGGAAATGACCCGCATGCACAATCTGTCGCTCAAGGCCATCTCGATCAAGGACAAGACCAGCTACAAGGCCGCCAACCGGCTGGCCAACGAAAGTTACGGCAAGACGTTTTTTTCCCAAGCCGCGCTGTTTTGCGCCTCCGTCTGGCCGGTTCCTTTTCTCCTGGGCTGGCTGGCCCAGCGTTTCAACGGCGTGGAGATTCCGTTTTTTTTCTGGTCCGTTTCCTACCCCGCCGTCTTCCTGGGCGTCTACATCCTCACGCGATTCGCCTTTTCCCGGGTGAAAACGCGCATCCCGCCGTTCTCCCGGGCTTACGCGATCATGCGCGAGCGCGGGGAAAACGAGGAAAAAGCCCTCACCTGGTCGGATTTCGTCGAGACGCCGCAGGAGAAGCCAGAGAACAAGCCGTAGGGATCAAACGGAGGGTTCATGACGGCCCCGCGCTTCGCGCTTCTTGCCTTGCTCGCCTTCGTCCTGGCCGCGGCCCCTGGCTGCGGGCCGGACGAGGAGCCCATCCCCGTGGATATGTCCCGCCGGGAGGAGCCCGCCCCGGCCGCGCCCAAGCGCGGTCTGACCTACGCTTATCTGCCCCAGTACGCCCACGCCGTCTCCTATCAGCGCCATCGCCTGCTCGTTGAATACCTGTCCAAGGCCGTGGGCATGCCCATCCGCCAGGTCTTTCCGGACACCTTCGACGAGCACGTGAAGATGGTGGCCCGGGGAGAGATCGACATCTCCTTTTCCAATCCCTTCGTCTATCTGCGCCTGGCCGAGCACGGCGCCCGGGCCTTCGCCCGCATCGTGGAGCCCTCGGGCAAGCCCGCCTTCCGGGGCCAGATCATCGTGCGCAGGGACGATCCCGCCATCCGGAGCGTGGCCGACTGCCGGGGCAAGCGCTGGATGGCCGTGGACCCCTCCTCGGCCGGGGGCTACCTCTTCGCCCTGGGGGAGTTCTACGACCACGGCCTGCGCGAAGAGGACTTCGGCGCCATCGGCTTCGCCCCGGGCCCGGGCGGCAAGCAGGAAAAAGTGGTCCTGGCCGTCTATTCCGGGACCTGGGACGTGGGCTCCATCCGGGAGGGCGCCCTGGCCCTTCTGGCGGACCGCATCGATCTCGACCGCATCCGCATCCTGGCCGAAACCCGGGCCTACCCGAGCTGGGTCTACGCGGCCAGGCCCGGGCTCGACCCCGAGGTCGTGCGCAAGGTTTCCCAGGCCATGTTCGCCCTGAGCGTCAACCGTCCGGACGACGCGGTCATCCTGCAAAGCGCCAATATCCGGGGGCTCATTCCGGCCACGGACGCGGATTACGACTCCGTGCGCGAACTGGCGAAAAAGCTCGGGCTCACGCCGGAGACGATCCAGTGAGGCCGCGCATCCTGGCCAGGCTCAGCTTCAGGGCCAAGATCACCCTGGGCATCGCCGCGCTGCTTCTGGGCTGCGCCGCGCCCTCCATCTGGCTGGCCTCGAACATGGCCGCGCTGGAGCTCATGGACGAGATCAAGGCCAGGGGAGCGGTCCTGGCGGAGAACCTGGCCTCCCGGGTGACGGACTCCATGCTGGCGGACGACCTCTTGCGCCTCAAGAACATGGCGGACGAGATCGCGGCCGTGGACGACATCAATTACGCCTTCATCATGGACGCCGAGGGCCGGGTGCTGGCCAGCTCCTTCACCGGGGGCTTCCCCGTGGAGCTGATCGGCGTGAACGCCGCCCCGCAAAAAGGGCCGCCGAGCGTCCGGCTCCTCAACGCCTCCGGGGAATTCATCTACGATTTCGCCGCGCCCGTGGTCATCGCCGGAACCCATTTCGGCCAGGTCCGCCTGGGCCTTTCCCGCTCGAGGCATCAGGCCCGGATCGACCGGCTGACCGCCGCCATGGCCGGGGTGGCCGGGGCCGCCCTCCTGTTGGCCGTGGGAGCGGGCATGCTCTTCGCCCGCCGGGTGACCCGGCGCATCAACGCCCTGCGCGAGCACGCCGAGGAGGTGGTCAAGGGGAACCTGGACATCCGGGCCGGGACGCACCTGCGGAAAAACTGCTGGGAAATCATGCAATGCGGTCTCTTGAACTGTCCGGCCCACGGGGACGCCGAACGGCGCTGCTGGCGCCTGGCCGGGACCCTGTGTCCGGACTGCAAGGGAAAAAGCCCGAGGGACAAGACGCTCTCCTGCGTGAACTGCAAGGTCTACCAGCGCAACAAGGGCGACGAGATCCAGGATCTGACCGAAACCTTCGACGTCATGTCCGCGGCGCTCTCGGCCAGGCTGTCGGAGCTGCGCGACGCCCAGGGGACCCTGGCCAGCCAGGAGCGCCTGCTGCGGGTCATCCTGGACGCCACCCCGGACCATGTGGCCCTTCTGGACGCGAATCTGCGCTATCTGGCCGTGAACAAGGCCTACGCGCTGTTCCTGGGCCTGCCTCCCTCGGCCATCGTGGGCAGGAAGGACGGGGAATTCTATCCCCCGGGCGAGGCCGCCGAACGGGAACGGGAATTCGCCGGGGTCCTGGAGACGGGCCGGCCGTTGAGCAAGGAGGCGGCCATCCGCCGGGCGGGCCGGGAGGGCTGGTACCATGTGCAGGTGGGCCAGGCGCCCGGGCCCAGGGACGGCTCGCCCGCCGTTCTGCGCACGGACCGGGAGATCACCCAGATCAAGGAGTTTCGCGAACAGCTCATCCAGGCCCAGAAAATGGAGGCCCTGGGCAAGCTGGCGGGCGGCGTGGCCCACGAGATCAACACTCCCCTCGGGGTCATCCTGGGCTATGCCCAGCTGCTCCAGGAGGACGTCCCGGAAGGCGGCCAGATGCGCGAGGATCTCTTGGCCATCGAGAAACAGACCCTCATCTGCCGGGACATCGTGGCCGATCTGCTGAAATTCTCCCGCCAGGGCGAGGGGCGCCGCCGCCGCGTGCTTCTGGACGGCGCCCTGCGCGAGGCCATCGGCCTGGTGGAGCGATCCTTCGCCCTGCACCGCATCAATCTGGTCTACGATCCCGGGCCGGACGATCTGCCCGTCATGGCCGATCCCGAACGCCTCAAGCAGGTCTGGATCAATTTCCTGAACAACGCCCGGGACGCGGTGGGCGAGTCCGGCCTGGTCTCGGTCACCGCCCGCAAGATCGCGCCGGACAAGGCCAGCGTCACCTTCGCCGACACGGGCTCGGGCATTTTGCCGGAATACGTGGAAAAAGTGTTCGACCCCTTTTTCACCACCAAGCCCGTCGGAAAGGGCACCGGTCTGGGACTGGCCGTGTCCTACGGGATCATCAAGGACTACGGGGGGGAGCTGACCGTGCAAAGCCCGGCCCCGGCAGGCGCTTTCGCCGGAAAAGAGGGTCAGGGGGACAAGCCCGGCCCCGGCAGCGCCTTCACCGCCATATTGCCCCTTTCCCCCGGCGGACTGGACGAAGCCGGGACGCAGAAGGATTTCTAGATGCCCAAGATACTGGTTTTGGACGACGTGCCCGAGGCCGGAACCGTGCTCAAGCGCATTCTGGAGCGCAAGGGCTACGAGGTCAGCGCCTTCACCGAGGAGGAGGACGCCCTGGAATTCGCCGAGCGCGAGCGGCCCGATCTGGCCATCCTGGACATCAAGCTCAAGCGCATGACCGGGCTCGAGGTTCTGGAGGACCTGAAACGGCGCTCCCCGGACACCAAGGCCATCATGCTGACGGGCTATCCCACCATGGAGACGGCCCGGGAGGCCTTGCGGCTGGGCGCATCGGACTATTGCGTCAAACCGGTGGACAGGGTCGAGCTGGAAACGAAAACGGCCGAAGCGTTGGGCTTGCGGGAAAAGACCTGAACCCTCTTCCGGATGGAGCGCGCGGGCCGGGCCCGGGCGCAAAGGAGCGGTCATGGACGTGAAACGCGGGCTGGGACGCATGGCCCGGCGACTGTTCGCGCCGGCCGAGGTCCTGAAGGAACGCTATCTGGCCTTTCGCAAGCTGTTGCGCAGCGACGGCGCCTGCCTGACGGCCATGGCCGAGCTCGAGGACGCCGCCGCCGGGGTGGAACGGCCGGACTGGGAACGCGTGGTCCTTCTGTGCGAGCGGACGGGCAAGTTCGCCGAGGCGGCCGCCGGATTCCTGTCTCAGGCCACCCAGACCGATCAGGACGTCCTTATGGACAAGGCCGTCTCCCTGCGCGCCCGGATCCGGGCGCTGTTGCCGCTGACCGTCCCGGACCCCACCCCCCCGTACGCGGTTCCGCTTCTGGAAGCGGCCAGGAAACCGGAACTGTACGGCGGCAAGGCCGCCGGGCTCGGGGCCGTCCTGGCCGCCGGGCTGCCCGCGCCCGGCGGCTTCGCCGTCAGCGTGGGCGGCTATCGTTATTTCCTGGAGCACAACCGTCTGGGTCCGGCCATCAAGGGGCTCCTCTCCCAGGCGACCCTGTCCCGGCCGCGCAAGCTCAAGCGCCTGTGCGACCGCATGCGGGCTCTCATCCTGGCCGCCGAGGTCCCGCCGTCCCTTCTGGCGGAGCTCGCCCGGGCCGCCCGGGCCATTGCGGACGCCATGGGCGAAAGCGGCGGTCTTCTGGCCGTGCGCAGCTCCGCCGTGGCCGAGGACGGGGAGTTCTCCTTCGCCGGGCAGTACGAAAGCCTGCTCGGGATCGCCCCGGAACACATCGGCGAGGCCTACAAATCGGTCCTGGCCGGGAAATACCGGACCAAGGCCGTGGCCTACCGCATGGCCCACGGCTTCGCGGACGAGGAAACCCCCATGGCCGTCCTCATCCTGCCCATGATCCGGGCCAGGGCCGCCGGGGTGGCCTACAGCCTGGACCCGGGCTTTTCCCAGGGCCGGACCCGGGCGGTGGGGGTCTACGCCGTGGCCGGGCTGGGGGACGCCCTGGTGGGCGGCGCCTCGGCCCCCATGCGCCGCTATCTTTCCCGGACCGGCGACGGGACCGAGCTTGCGGCCGAGGACGACGAGACGGGATCGCCGGACGGACCGGCCATGCCCGAGATCGGGCCGGACGACCTGGCCCATCTGGCGGAGCTGGCCCTGACCCTGGAAAGTCTGTTCCGCTCGCCCCAGGATGTGGAATGGGCCATCGGCCAGGACGGAGCGATTTCCATCCTCCAGTCCAGAAGCCTGCGCGCCTGCCCGGCCGAGACTCCCGGCGCCCCGGACCTTGAGGGCTCCCCGGGGTCCCACGGCGCAGCCTGCCTGCCGGACGCTCCCGGCGGACCCGGAGCGCAGGACGGCTCCGGAGCGGACCTGTCCGGGCCGGATATTTCCGGGGAAACCGCCCTGCTTGAAGGGGGCTTGCGGGTTTCGGCCGGAGCGGCCTCGGGCCGGGTGTTTCATGCGGACGGGCCGGTGGACCCTGAGAGCGTGCCCAAGGGGGCCATCCTGTGCGCGCCCTCCCTGCCGCCGTCCCTTTCCCTGGTGGCCGGACGGGTGGGGGCCGTGGTGGCCGAGACCGGAAGCCGGGCCGGACATTTCGCCTCCATCGCCCGGGAATACGGATTGCCCGTGCTGGTGGGCGCCAAGGACGCCTGCCGTCTTCTGCCCGAGGGCGCTCCGGTCACCGTGGACGCGGACGCGGGGACGGTCTACCAGGGCCGGGTGGACGCCCTCCTGGTCCGGCGGCGAAAGCCCGCGGGCTCGGGGCCAAGCCCCCTGGACAAGCGGCTGGCCGCGATCATGCCGCTCATTTCCCCGCTCAGCCTGACCGATCCGGATTCCGAGGCCTTCACTCCGGAAAACGCCGCCTCGCTGCACGACGTGGTCCGCTACGCCCATGAGGTCAGCGTGCGGGCCATGTTCTCCCTGGGGGAATACGCCGCCAGGGGCATGGGCAGGGCGAAGAAAATCCGCACGGTCCTGCCGGTTTCGGCCTATCTGCTCGATCTCGGCGGGGCGCTCGACGAGGCTGGCGGGAACAAGAGCGAGATCGAGCCCGCGGACATGCGAAGCCTTCCCCTTAAGGCGCTGTGGCGGGGACTGGAGTCCGAGGAGGCGATCTGGATCCCGGGCATGATCCACATGGACTGGGAGGGCTTCGACCGGTTAAGCGCCGGCATCCTGCCCCGGGAGCCCCGGGAACTGGCCACCCACGCCCTGGCCGCCCGCAGCTACGCCCATCTCCTCTTGCGCTTCGGCTACCATTTCGCCGTGGCCGACGCCTTTTGCAACGAGGAGGACAAGAACAACTACGCGGCCTTCCGCTTCAAGGGAGGGGGCGGCTCGCCCGGACAGCGCGCCCTGCGGATGGATTTCATCGACCGGGTCCTTGTCCTGGCCGGATTCGAGACCAGCCGGGCCAGCGACATGCTGGAAGCCCGCTTCGCCCGGCGAAGCGTGGACGAGACTCTGGGGCGGCTTTGCCTTCTGGGCGCCCTCATGGCCAGGACCAGGCTCATGGACGCGGCCCTTTCCGGCGACGCGGACCTGGAGTCCATGGCCCGGGCCTTTCTTGAAGGCAGGCCCCTTTCCCTGACCGTGGAGGCATTGTGAGCATCCTATCGCCTCCCGCGCCGCCCGCGTCGACTGGCGCCCCCCAGGCCTACAGCCTGACCTGGGTCACGGACCAGCTGGCCGTGGGCTGCGCGCCCATGTCCAACGAGCAGCTGGAATCCCTGCACGCCCAGGGCGTGGACTGCATCCTGAACCTGTGCGGGGAATTCTGCGACCTGCACGAGATCGAGGCCGCCGCCGGGTTCGAGGTGCGCTATCTGCCCGTGCCCGACGAGGAGGCCCCGGATCTGGCCGAGCTCGAGAAGGCCCTGGAATGGCTGGACGAATCCATCTATTTGGGAAAAAAGGTCCTCATTCACTGCCGCCACGGCATCGGACGCACGGGCACGGTCCTGAACGCCTATCTCCTGCGCCGGGGCCTGGGGCACCGCATGGCCTCGCGCATCCTGCGGCCGCTTCGCTCAAAGCCCGCCAATTTCGAGCAGTGGTGGAGCATCCGCAAATACGGCCGCAAGAACGCCAAGCTCTCCATCCGCGAGCCCGCCCTGGAATTCGCCCGGCCGGTGGAGCTGGGGCCGTTTTTCAGCGATCTGTACGCCTTGTGGGGCGCGGCGGACGATAGGGCCGCCAGGGAGGGCCTTCCCCTGTGCGGCAGGGACCACGTCCGCTGCTGCCTGGCCTCCGGCCGCATGGCCTTCGTGGAGGCCGCCGCCCTGGGCCACGCCCTCAACAAATCGCTCGCCAGCGAGGAGCGGCTGGCCGCCGTGACCCGAGCCGCCGCGAGTCTCTCCGATGCGCCAGGAAACGGGGAGGCCGCCCCGTGCCCCCTGCTCGTGGACGGGCGCTGCGTCCTGTTCGAAAGCCGTCCCTTGCGCTGCCGCATCGCCGGGCTGCCCGGGGAGGAGGCGTTCATGGAGGGCGTGGCCGCCCCCATCCTGGACCGGCTCTCGCGCGAGGTCTTTTTCGCCTTCGCCGCCATGCTGCCGGACGGGGTTCCTCCCCGGTTTTCCCTGGCCGAGACCGTTTCCGGCAAATTCGCGCAGATTTTTTTCCACTACCTCATGGACATGGAGCGCAAGGCTCCGGGACGGCTCACGGCCGGGGGTGAGGGCGCGCCGGGGGCCCCGTGAGGCGGACGGCGCGCCGGGAGCGGACGGACCTTGGCCGCGCGGCCGCGTCCGTGTTGACCGCGACCGCGCAAGCGGGGTAAGAGGCGGGGTTCGATTTTTCCTTCAATCCCAAGGAGCATACCCCGATGGCCGAGGATTTCAGAACCCTGCTTGTGGAAGTGGAGCGCTCGGAGGACGGCGAGCGCTGGTTCGACGATATTCTGGTGGGCAATATCTACATGTCCGTCCAGGCCGGGCCCTTTCACGAATCCGATCCCCAGGAAATCCTGGACCCCATGGAATACAAGGCCTTCGAAGTGACGCTGGCCAACAAGAAGGGCGTGATCACCTACGGCAAATGGGGCGCCTGGGACGCGCTCAAGGACGCCGCCTGGGCCCAGCGCTTCACCCCGGACAAGACCACCCCGTCCCTGCTCAATGCGCCGTTCATGCCCGTGGCGGACATCCAGGCCATGTACGAGGATCTTGTGCGCTACGCCGGGAACCATCCGGTCTAACCCGCTATCGCCTGGGGCGGCCCGGCCAGCCTGGCCGCCCCTTGGGCATCCCATGTCATCCGGCCGTTATTTCGCAGCGTCTCTTCTCGCGGCGTGTCTTTTTCTCGCGTGGGGCTGCGCGGTCCGTTCCCCGGACAGGGGAGCCGCCGCGCATTCCGGGCCGCATGCGCCCGTTCTCCCGGACGCCGAGGCCCGGGCGCTGTGCGCGGACCTTTCGCCCTCCGCCCAGGGCCTGCCCTCCTGGCGCGTCCTCGCGCCCGGGGTCAAGGTTCTCGCGGCCTACGCCGGGAAAAAACCGGCCGATGGACCCGCCTTCGTCCGGGACGGCCTGGTCCTGACCTGGGGCGACGTGGCCCGGGCCAGCGCCGCCTTCCTGGCCCTGTTGCCCCGGCTCGACGCCGACCCCGGTCTTCTGGCCGAACGTTTCGTCCTCATCCCCCTGGGCGGCCCCACGCTCATCACGGGGTATTATTTCCCCAAGCTCGACGCCTCGCTGACCCCGGCCCCGGGCTACGGCCATCCCCTCTACGCCCCGCCCCCCGGGCCCCTACGCGCACTGACCCGGGAGGACATCGATGTCAACGGGGGACTCGCCGGAAAGGGCCTCGAGATCGCCTGGGCCAAGGATCCGGTGGACCTCTTTTTCCTGCATATCCAGGGCTCGGGCATCCTGGCCCTGCCGGACGGCCGGACCGTCTACGCGGCCTATGCGGGCGGAAACGGCGCCCGCTACCGGGCCATCGGCCGGATCATGATCGCGGACGGCCTGTTCGAGCCCCAGGAAAAAAGCATGCAGCGCATCAAGAAAGCGCTGCGGGAACGGCCGGAGCGTATCGGGCGTTATCTGCCCAAAAATCCCCGCTACGCCTATTTCCGGATCACGGACCAGCCGCCCGCGGGCGCTCTGGGGGCGCCGCTGGTGGCCCTGTCCGGGGCGGCCTCGGACAGGACCTTCGCGCCGCTGGGAGGGCTTTTGCTCTACGACGCCAGGCTGCCCGGCCCGGACGGCGGGAGCGAACGGACGCGCGGACTGGCCCTGATCCAGGATTCGGGAACCATGCGCGGCAACCACGTGGACCTGTTTTGCGGGGAGGGGGATGAGGCGGCCTACCGGGCGGGCCGCATGAAGGGCCGGGGAAACGTCTACCTGTTGGCGCTTCGGGAGGTTCTGGACGGGAACGTCCCTCCCGTTTCAGGATCGCTTGCCCAGGGCGCGCCGCAAGGGCGGGCTTTGCCGTAGGGAAAGCCAGATTTCCATGAGGGTGAGGGCGCACGCGCCGCCCAGGGCGAAACCGATGACGAACATGCCGAACATACGCGCCTCCTGAGGGAAAATACCGCCGGGTCTTGTCACGAAGCAAATTCCGGACCGGTTTTTTCTCCGTAACCGGACGGGATCGGAGGTTTGCCGGAGACTTCGGCCGCGAAACCCGTTATGTTGCGCGCGGGGGAGGGTGAGGAGCCTTTATGACGAAAATCCTGGTCGTCGACGATTCCGAACTCATGCGCGACCTGCTCACGAGGCATATCTCCTCGGCGTTCGGCTACGAGATCCTTCTGGCCGATGACGGCGATCAGGCTGTGGAATTGGCGGGCCGGCACAGCCCTGACCTCATCCTCATGGACCTCATCATGCCGCGCATGGACGGCATCGCCGCCATCAGGGCCCTTCGACGCAACGCCCGCAACGACGACCTGCCCATCATCTTTCTCTCGGCCGAAACCGACCGGCGAAAATGGGTTGAGGCCTTCAACGCGGGCGCCAATGATTTCATTTCCAAGCCCTACCAGAAAAACGAGCTCCTGGCCCGGATCGGCGCCCATCTCAAGATCGCGACCCTGACCAGGGAGATGCGTCAGAAAAACGCCCTGCTGGAACGCGAGCAGTACCTGGCTTCGGTGGTGCAGCGTCAGCTGTTGCCCCAGCGTCTGGACTTCGAGGGCTTCGACATTTCAAGCGTCTACCAGGCCCAGGAACAGATCGGCGGAGACTTTTTCGACGCCTGGGAAGACGATGGCCGGGTGATTTTCGTCATGGCGGACATTTCCGGCCACGGCGCCTCCTCGGCCCTGCTCATGGCCGTGTGCAAGGGGCTGCTCTACTCCCTGGCCAAGGATCATCCCACCCCGGTCCAGGCGGTCTCCCGGCTCAATGGCCTGCTCTACGCCATGCTGGACGAGGGGGATCTGGAAATGTTCGTGACCATGGCCTACGTGTCCGTGGACAGGCGGCGCGACGAGGCGGTCATCGTCTCGGCCGGCCACGCCCCGGTCTACCTCATCCGCGAAGACGGCCCCGAGGCCGTGGAAGCCACGGGGCCGGCCTTGGGTTTCACCCCGGAATTCGAGTGGAAGGCCGTGACCACGCCGTTTCGGCCGGGAGAGACGCTGTTTCTTTTGACCGACGGCCTGATCGAGCTGCGTTCGCCCGAAGGGGAGTTCTTCGGCGAGGGGCGTTTGCGGGAATTGTTGCGCCATGGCGTCGCGCCCAAGGACATGATCGGCGAAATCATCGACATCGCCTTGCCCTTTTGCAAGGGCCGCATCAATGACGATCTGGCCATGATGGCCGCCCTGCGCCAGGGCTGAATCGCCTTACCCCTTCGCAACGACAGCCTGGCCATGATGGCCGCCCTGCGCCGGGCCTCAATCGCCTTATCCCTTCGCAACGACGACCTGGCCATGATGGCCGCCCTGCGCCAGGGCTGAATCGCCTTATCCCTTCGCGCCTCTTGGGGAGAGGAACGGGAGGGATGCGGCGCGGACGCTTCAGGCGCCCGGACGTGGGGGCGCGGCGGGCGTGAAGCGTATGCGAAACCTGCGGGTGATGAAAAAAAAGACGCGTGATCTTGGAAAACGCGGGCGCGTTTCTCGCTCGTTGGCGTCACCTCTTGGCGTAGGCCTTGCGAGCGTCCTCACGGGACTCGAACAGATCGAAAATGGCGCCCAGAGTGACCACGTGAACGATCTTGCGCACGTGAGGGTGCAGGTCGCAAAGGCCCATCTTGCCGTTGTTGCGGGTCACGGCCTTGCGGATGGCCACCATGGCGCCTATGGCCTTGCTGTCCATGAAGGACGTCTTCTCAAGATCCAGGACGAGATTGACGCCGCCGTGGCGTTCGTACAGGGCGATGACGCCTTCCTTGAATTCCTCGCTCACGGTGATGTCCACTTCGGGCGCGAGTATCTCCACGATCAGGCATTCCGGGAATAATTCGGCGCGCATTTCCATAGAGAGCCCTCTTTCGTAATCGGATTCTCTCACCATATACGAAAGAAATGGCGATGGGAAGCGGCGGCGCGCATTTGGCGCGCGCTCCTGTCAGGGCCGTTAAACAACAACCCGGAAAAGCAACGGACATCGAGAACGGGCCCGTCTCCTCCCCGCCGCGGATCGCCAGGGAAGGGAGGAGAGGAAGGTTCGTCGCGAAAAAGCCGGGGGCTCCCGGTCAGACCGCGATTTTTTCCGGCGCGGGCGGACAGGGTTTGGCGCGTTCCACGAGCTCGGCCAGGGTGATGGAGCCGAGCTTGTCCGTCATGGCTCGCGCCGCCTCGATCCAGATATTTCGGGTGACGCAGTCGGCGACCCTGTCGCAACGGCCGTTTATGGCCACGCATTCCACCAGGGAGATCTCCCCCTCCAGAACATTGACGATATCTCCCACGGTGATCTGGTTCAGGGATTTGGCCAATTGATGGCCGCCCTTGGGTCCGCGGCGGCTGACGATGAAGCCCGCGTTTTTCAGGTCCCGGACGAGCTTTTCCAGATACTTGATCGAGATGCCCTGGCGTTTGGCGATGTCCTTGACGCGGACCGGACCGTCGCCGCCGTGTAACGCGATATCAAGGGCCAGGCGGGTTCCGTAACGGCTGCGGGTTGTGAGTTTCATAACGCGCTCCAGATGGCTGTAAGACCATGCGCCTGAGGAAAAATCTCTGGCTGCGGCGGGTCAAACGGAAAGAATATCAATTCGGTATATAAAACCCGAAAACGCGTCAAAGGGGTTTGGCCCTTTCCGCGGAGAGTCGTGAGGATGTCGGAGGGATTCGGGAAAATTTCCCGAGTATCCCAAAAGAGTAGGAAATACCCGGGCCCATTTTCCGGGACGTCCATGGAGAACACGGCCCGGAAACGCGTCCCGGAAAGACGGCCCGCCAAGGCGTGGCGGCCGCTGGAAAACGGCGGTTTGGCGCGCCCGGGGTTTTGACCAGCGCCGGGACTACAGGCGCGACTTCAGAACCATGTCCGTGATCGGTCCCCGGGATTTGTCCCCTTTGAGGACCATGTGGGCATAGTTGGAAAACCCCTTGAATTTGCGCACGATCCAGTTGAGCCCGTTATTGGACTCGTTGAGGTAGGGATTGTCCACCTGGGAGGTGTCGCCCAGGCACACGCATTTGACGCCCTCGCCCATGCGGGTGAGCACGGCCCGGACCTCCGCCCGCGAGAGATTCTGGGTCTCGTCGATGATGACGAAGGCGTTCTCGATGTTCATGCCGCGTACGTAGGCAAGCGGCAGGATCTCGAATTTCTTGGGGTTGAGCTTCAAAACGTCGTCGTTGGGGTTGAGAAAGACCTTGTTGGCCGCCCGGGAGCGGTGCAGCTTCACCAGAAGGTTGTAGACGTACTTCATGTAGGGTTCCATCTTCTCGGCCACGTCGCCGGGCAGGTAGCCGAGCTTGGCCCCGATCTCGATGGTGGGTTTCAAGAGATAGATTTTATCGAAGAGCTTTTTCTCCTGCACCGCGTAGAGCGCCGAGGCCAGGGCCAGGTAGGTCTTGCCGAATCCGGCCTCGCTTTGGATGCTCACCAGGTCGATGTGGTCGCAGTGGACCAGTTCCAGGGCCAGATTCTGGTAGACCGTGCGCGGTTTCAGATTCCACACGTCCCTTGAGTAGCTGATGACGCGATCCCCGTCCGGGGCGTGGAGCACGGGCTTGCCCTCCACCCAGGAGAAGCTGTTGGGCGTGGGATCTTCGCCGTCCTCCACAAAGCCCGTGTAGCGCTGGGATTCGGACTCGAAGGGCTTGGAGTCCCGCAATTCCTCGCTTTTCACCCCATGAAGGGCCGCCTGGAGCTGCAGGATCCGGTCGTTGGTCACAAGGATCGGGTCCTCGATGCCGTCCGCCTTGATTTCCTCCAGGATGTGGTTGTCCACGATGTCGGTGAAGGAGGACTCGCTGCGCTCGTTGCGGATGAAGTGAATGTGCTCGCGATGTTCCAGGAGCAGGGCGACCGCCTTGGCCACGATGTGCCGCAGCTTGGGGCTTTTTTTCAGGCCCTCCAGCTCCATGAGCACGTGGTTGGGAATGTGGATTTCGTTTTCGGCGCCGTTTCGAAGGGACAACAGGCTTTGGGGATTTTCAATGAGAACGTTGGTGTCAAGGACGTAATGCTTCTTTTTGACCTGCTCGGACATGCGTCGCTCCATTGTTCGGGTGACATGAGGCGGGAAGACGGGGCGGATGAACGTCCGCCCTTGCCGGGCGGAACGAAAAGGGCGGCTTGAGCCGAAGCGTCAAGCCGCCCTCCGGAATGCCGGAAACGGAATGGAACAGGCGATTGGGCGGAACCGGCCGGACGATTTCAGGGGCCTTCTCCTCGCGGCGCGTCCTCGGGGAAAACGCGGACGTGTTTCGAGGAACGCGCATTATGAGAAACGGTTTTTCATGAACAATACGGCTGCGCCGTGTCAGGGACGCCGCGCTAGCGGCGCTTTTGCAGTTTGGCCCGGTAGAGGATGGCGATCAGGTTCATCCCCAGCACCAGGGAGATGAGCACCAGCGAGGTGCCGTATTGCAGAGGCCTGGTCTTGTCGATCTCCGTGCCCGCCGTGGCCAGGACGTAGACGTGGTAGGGCAGGGCCATGACGCTGTCCATGATGGAGGTGGGCAGATAGGGCGTGAAGAAGACCGCCGCCGTGAACATGATGGCCGCTGTCTCGCCCGCGGCCCGGGAAAGTCCCAGGATGGCGCCCGTCAGCATGCCGGGCATGGCCGCCGGGAGCACCACCAGGCGGATGGTCTGCCATTTGGTGGCGCCAAGGCCCAGGGAAGCCTCGCGGTAGGTCTGGGGCACGGACTTGAGGGCCTCCTCGGCCGTGCCGATGATGACCGGCAGGGTGAGGATGGCCAGGGTCAGGACGCCCGAGAGGATGCTCACGCCCAGGCCGAAAAAGGTCACGAAAAAGGCCAGGCCGAACAGGCCGAAGACCACCGAGGGCACGCCCGCCAGATTGGCGATGCCCAGGCGGATGATTTTCACGGTCCGGCCCGGCGCGGCGTATTCATTGAGGTAGATGGCCGAGGCCACGCCCAGGGGGAAGGCCACGGCCATGGCGCCGAGGCTTAAGATGACGGTGCCCAGGATGCAGGGCAGGATGCCGCCCGCGGTCATGGAGTCGCGGGGCATTTCCGTGAGAAAACTCAGGCTGATGGCGGGCAGGCCGTTGATCACCAGGAAACCGCAGATGAGGAGCAGGGCGGCCAGGTTGATGATGGAGGACAGGCCGAAAAGGCCCCACATGAGCTTCTGCCTGGCGTGGCGTCCGGCGTCCTTGTTGGCGTTTTTTTCGGGCTCGAAGGCCGTCTTGGGGATGGCTTGGGTCATTTCCATGCATGCTCCGGCTGCGGCTTACAAGGTGGCGGCGCCGACCTGTTTGTGTTTGTCGGCGATGTAGGCTGCCACGATATTGAAAACCAGGGTGAAGACGAAAAGCACCACGCCGATGGCGAAGAGCGCGTGGTAATGATCGCCTCTGAAGGGGGCTTCCGCCATCTCGGCGGCGATGCTCGAGGGCATGGGCCGCACCGGGTCGAAGATCGAGGTGGGGATCATGGCCGCGCCGCCGGCCACCATGAGCACGACCATGGTCTCGCCGATGGCCCGGGACATGCCGAGGATCACGGCGGTGCTGATGCCTGAAAGCGAGGCGGGCAGGACCACCCGGGCGATGGTTTCCCAGTGGGTGGCGCCGAGCGCCAGGGAGGCTTCCTTCAGCTCCCGGGGCACGCTGTAGATGGCGTCCTCGGACACGCTGCAGATGGTCGGCACGGACATGAAGGCCAGCATGATGGAGGCGTTTAAGAGGTTGAGCCCGGTGGGCAGGTCGAAGGTTTCCTGCAAAAAGGGCGCGACCACCACCATGCCGAAAAAGCCGATGACCACCGAGGGCAGGGCGGCCAGAAGCTCCACCACGGGCTTGAAGAAATTCCGCGCCCTGGTCCCCGCGATCTCGGCCAGATAGATGGCGGTCATGACGCCAAGGGGAATGGCGATGGCCGAGGAGACCACGGTGACGGCCACCGAGGCGGCGATAAGCGGCAGGATGCCGAAATCGGGCGGATCGGACGTGGGGTACCAGTAGCTGCCGAAGAGGAAATTGAAGGGCGAGACCTTCTGGAAAATGGGCACGCCTTCCATGAACAGGTAGACCATGATGAGGCCGAGCGCCACGATGGACGAGAGCGCCATCATGAAGAAGAAATTCTGGATGAGCTTGTCTTTGGTCTTGCGGGCAAGGGCCATGGAATCCTCGCTGGAGAAAAAACGTGAGCTTCCGGCCCCGGGAAGGGGCCGGAAGCGGAGGATGCTTACGAACTTATTTCGTCAGGGGAACGAACCCGGCTTCCTTGACGATCTTCTGGCCTTCGGCGCTCAGGATGAAGTCCACGAGATTCTTGACGGCGTCCTTGGGGGCGCCGTTGGTGTAGATGTACAGGTCGCGGGCGATGGGGTACTTGCCGGAAGCGGCGGTCTCGGCGTTGCCTTCGATGCCGTCCACGGGCAGGCCCTTGGTGGAGGCGTCAAGATAACCGTAGCCGATGTAGCCGATGGCGTTCTTGTTCTTGGAGACGGCCTGGACCACGGCGCCGTTGGAAGCCTGGAGCATGGCGCCCGGGAACACGCGTTCCTTTTTCATGACCAGCTCTTCCCAGGTCTCGTAGGTGCCGGAGGAGGTGTCGCGGGAGATGACCACGACCGGACCTTCGCCGCCCAGCTCCTTCCAGTCCTTGACTTCGCCCATGAAGATCTTCTTCAGCTGATCCAGGGTGATGGCGGAAACCTTGTTGGAGGGATGCACGACCGGGATGATGGCGTCGATGGCCACGGTGATCTGGTTGGGCTCCACGCCCTTGGACTTGGCCAGCTCCACTTCCTTGTCCTTCATGGCGCGGGAGGCCATGGCGATGTCGGTGGTCCCGTCGATCAGGGATTTGATGCCGTTGCCCGAGCCGCCGCCGGACACGGAAATTTTCACGTCGGGATTGGCCTTCATGTAGGCTTCCACCATCTTCTGCATGATGGGCAGCACGGTGGTGGACCCGTTGACATTGATCGAGGTCTCGGCGAAGGCCGAACCGGCCACAAGCATCGCAAGCGCGAACAGGGCGATGATTTTCTTCATTGCTTCCTCCAAAAAGTGTTGTTTTTCCTGGCGTCAGTCGACGTCGCGGAAACTAGGAGCGCCATGTTACGGCTCTGTTACGGCGAAGGAGATTTACGGTGACGCGCCGGCCGGGGAAAATTCGGAGGAGGAATGCGGGAAGGATCGCGCCGGAACGCCTGGTTCATGGCCGCTATCCTCCTTTATGCGCTCCCGCTTGGACCGGTCAAGCGAGAAGAGCGCGCCTTTTGACCTAAGTCAAGGCGGCCGCGGAGAAACCATGGCTTCATGCCCTGCGGTGAACGCCTGATTCCGCAGCGAACCCCGCCAAGGAGAGCGCATGGACGCCTTGTACATCCTGGAAATCTGCCGGGGCGTGAAACACGCCCGATGCCCCTACGCCCTGCCCGCGCCTTCCGGCTTCGAAACCGCCGTGCGCCGCACTCTCGAATCCGCCGGGTACGCCGAATGGACGCCACAGGACGGGACCCCGGGCGGCCGTCACGCCGCCCTGAAATGCTCGATCAGCGGCTGCGCCAACGGCTGTTCACGTCCCCAGATCGCGGACGCCGGGCTCATCCGGGCGGCGAAGGCCGTCATCCTCCCGGATTTGTGCGCGGCCTGCGGCGACTGCCTCGAGGCTTGCCCCGAGTCCCTCATCCGCTTGACGCCCAAGGGGCTGGTCATGGACCAGGCGGACTGCCTCGCCTGCGGACGGTGCGCCCGGGCCTGCCAAACGGGCGCGATCGCCATGGGGGCGCCCGGCTTCATGGCGCTGGCGGGCGGCGGACTCGGCCGCAGGCCCAGGCTCGCCTCCAGGCTGCCCGGCCAGCTTTGCGACGAGGAAGCTTTGCGCTTTCTGGCCAACGTCGCCGCCGTCCATCTGGAAAGCCTGGACCGGGGACGCAAATTCGCCCAGGTCCTTTTCGAGGACGGCGAGGAAGCGGGACTTTCCCGGGTTTCCCCATGAACGATCGCTCCCTTCCCGTCCGCCTTGGCGCCGTCCTGTCGCTGGCCCTTCTCGCGGCCCACGCCCTGCGCACCGGGGACATGGGCGGCTGCGCCTTTTTCCTGGGACTTGCGGCATTGTCCTTCACCCGCCGGGCCTTCACGCGCCCCGTTCTCGCCGCCGCCCTGGTTTACGGAACCTTCCTCTGGACCAGGACGGCCCTGGACATGGTCCGCTTCCGCATGCTTTTCGGAGAACCCTGGCTGCGCATGGCCCTGATCATGGCCGCCGTGGCCGGACTCGGCCTGGCCGCCCTGGGGGCGCTCCTCGCGAAACCCGGCGTCCGGGCTTTCCACCGCTATCCCCGCGCCGCCGGGGTCCAGGGCGCGGCCTTCATCCTGACGGCCGGACTGCTTTTCATCGCCCGGGCCAAGGCCCCGCTGCCCCTTCTGCTCCTGGACCGTTTCCTCCCGGGCTGGGGCGGCCTGGAAATCCTGGGCCTTTCCTTCTACGCCGCCTGGATCGCCGGGCTCATGGCCGACCCGGCCAAGGCCGCCGTGGTCCGGGGCCGGTACTGGTCGCTTTTCTCGGCCGTCTTCTTCCTCCAGCTTGCTCTGGGCCTTCTGGGCGCCTCCGTTTTTCTCATGACCGGCGCCCTGCACCTGCCCGTGCCCGCCCTCATCCTGGGCGGCCCCCTGTACCGGGGCGGCGGCTATTTCATGCCCATCCTCTTCGGCTGCGCCCTGTTGCTCATCGGCCCCGGCTGGTGCGGCCACCTGTGCTACATCGGCGCCTGGGACGACCGCCTCTCCCGCCTTTCCGGGAAAACGCGCAAACCCCTTCCCCCATGGGCGCGCCATGGCCGCCTGGGCGCCCTCATCCTCACCATCCTTCTGGCCCTTGGCTTCCGATTCCTGGGCGTCCCGGCGCTTCCCGCCGTCCTCACCGCCGCCGCCTTCGGCCTGTGCGGCGTTTTCGTCATGCTCCTCGTCTCCCGCAAGCTCGGCCTCATGGCCCATTGTACGGCCTGGTGCCCCATGGGCCTCGTGGCGGACGTCCTCGGCAAAATCTCCCCCTGGCGGCTGCGCATAGGCGAAAACTGCGACGCCTGCGGCCGCTGCGCCCGAGTATGCCGCTACGGCGCCCTCACCCCGGCCGGCCTCAAAGCCAAACGCCCCGGCCTGACCTGCTCCCTGTGCGGCGATTGCGTTGGCGCTTGCAAGAAAGCCCAAATAGGCTATTCGTTATTTGGGGTTTCCCCAAATAACGCGCGCCTCGCCTACCTCGCCCTCGCCGTCTCGCTGCACGCCGTTTTCCTCGGCCTCGCGCGCATCTGACCAGAACGGTACATGCCTCCGGCGGCTTAAGGACCTTTTAAGGAAAGGTCCTTAAGAATCTCCAAACCTCTTTACCGGTTTTTTCAGGGCGATGCGGTCGCATCGCCCTGAAAAAACCGGATAAAAAGGTCTGGAGGGTTCTTAGGGAACCTCTCCTTAAGAGGTCCCTAAGCCGCCGGAGGCATTAAAAGCGCGTGTTTTTGACTTAGGTCAAGGGCGGGGCGTTGGAGGACGCTTATATGTCTTCTCAATGCATCGGAACAAACGCCAAACGTGAAAGGAGGCGACCATGTTTTGTTATCAGTGTGAGCAGACGGCGAAGGGACAGGGCTGCGACAAGCTCGGCGTGTGCGGCAAAAGACCCGAGGTGGCCGCGTTGCAGGATCTTCTGGTCTACGCCCTGACCGGTTTGGGCCAGGCCGCCCAGGCCGCCCGGGCCAAGGGGATCAACGACGTCGCGGCCAACCGTCATTTCGCCAAGGCCATGTTCTCCACCCTGACCAACGTGAATTTCGATTCCGCGCGCTTCCCGGCGTTGATCGAAAAAACCGTGGCTTATCGCGACGAGCTGGCCGCCAAGGCGGGCGAGACTCTGCCCGAGGGGCCCGGAACCTTCGTTCCGGCGGCGGACCTGGCCGGGCTGGTCGCCCAGGGCGAGAAGCACGGCGTGAAGGATATTCCGGCGGACAATCCGGACATCAAGTCCCTGAAGGACACGGTCATCTACGGCATCAAGGGCGTGGCCGCCTACGCCGATCACGCCGCCATCCTGGGCCAGGAGGACGACGCGGTCTATCAGTACATGCAGGACGCCCTGGCGGCGACGTTTACGCCCGGCCTGACGCTGGAGGACTGGGTGGGGCTGACGCTCAAATGCGGCGAGGCCAACCTGCGGGCCATGGAGCTTCTGGACGCGGCCAACACCGGGACCTACGGCCATCCCGTCCCGACCGCCGTGCCGCTCGGCCCCAAGGCGGGCAAGTGCATCCTGGTTTCCGGTCATGACCTGAAGGACCTGCACACGCTTCTCAAGCAGACCGAGGGCAAGGGGATCAACGTCTACACCCACGGCGAGATGCTGCCCACCCACGGCTATCCGGGACTCAAGAAATACCCGCATTTCTACGGGCACTACGGCACGGCCTGGCAGAATCAGCTGAAGGAGTTCGCCGCCTTTCCGGGCGCCATCCTCATGACCACCAACTGCATCCAGAAGCCCGCCGAGTCCTATATCGGCAACATCTTCACCACCGGGCTTGTGGGCTGGCCCGGCGCCGTCCATGTGGGCAACGAGGATTTCACCCCGGTCATCGAGAAGGCGCTTTCCATGCCCGGCTTCGCGGAGGACGCGGACAAGGGGTCGGTCATGGTGGGGTTCGCCAGGAACGCCGTCCTCGGCGTGGCGGACAAGGTGATCGAGGCCGTGAAATCCGGCGCCATCAGGCATTTCTTCCTGGTTGGCGGATGCGACGGCGCCAAGCCCGGCCGCAACTACTACGCCGAGTTCGTGGAAAAGGCCCCGGCCGACACGGTTGTTTTGACGCTGGCCTGCGGCAAGTTCCGTTTCTTCGACAAACAGCTCGGCGACATCGGCGGCATTCCGCGCCTTCTGGACGTGGGCCAGTGCAACGACGCCTACTCGGCCGTGCAGATCGCGGTAGCCCTTGCCAAGGCCTTCGATTGCGGGGTCAACGACCTGCCGCTTTCCCTGGTGCTCTCCTGGTACGAGCAGAAGGCCGTGGCTATCCTCCTGACGCTGCTGTACCTCGGCGTCAAGAACATCCGCCTGGGGCCCAGCCTGCCCGCGTTCATTACGCCCAACGTCTTGAACTTCCTGGTGGAAAAATTCGACATCAAACCCATTACCACTCCGGATGAGGATTTGAAGGCCATCCTGGGGTAGCGAGGTCCGGCGGCGGCCGCGGGCCGCATTTCGAAAAAGCGTGGTTATATTATTTTGAACATAACCTGAGGGCGTTCCCCGGCGCGCGTACGGCGCGCCGGGAGGCGGCCGCCGCCGCCCGGAATCATCGGCCAGAGGGCCGGGAGCGAATCATGAAAGAGACCCGAAAGATCATTCGTATAGACGAGGAACTGTGCAACGGCTGCGGCCAGTGCATCGTGGGCTGCGCCGAGTCGGCGCTCAGGCTCGTGGACGGCAAGGCCAGGCTCGTGGCCGAGAAGTATTGCGACGGCCTGGGCGCCTGTCTGGGCGAATGCCCCACCGGCGCGCTGACCATCGAGGAGCGCGAGGCCGATCCTTTCGACGAGGAAGCCGTGGAGGCGCTCGTCGCGGCGGAAAAGGCCGAACAGGCCGGACAGGCTGGCAAGCCCGGGGAAACGGGCGCCATGCCCTGCGGCTGCGCCTCGTCCAACGTCATGGTCTTCGGAAATTGCGCCGAGGCGAACGTCCCGCGCGAGATGGCCGGATCCGGGGCGGCCGGGCGGGCGTCCGAAGGCGGGGACCCCCTGCGTTCGACCCTGACCCATTGGCCGGTGCAGCTGCGTCTGGTTCCGCCGAACGCGTCTTTTCTCAAGAACGCGCGCCTCTTGCTGGCGGCGGATTGCGTTCCGCCCTCGACCCCGTCCTTTCAGCGGGATTTCCTGGCGGGCCGGATTCTCCTTCTGGGTTGTCCGAAATTCGACGACGCCAACGCCTATGTGGCGAAGCTCGCCGACATTTTCCGGCAAAACGACGTGAAGGACGTGGAGATTCTGGAGATGGAGGTGCCGTGCTGTTCGGGACTGCACCGCATCGCGGCCCGGGCGCTGGCTCTCGCCGGGAAGGCGGTTCCCATGCGCCGGGTGGTCATTTCCAGGCGCGGGACGGTGTTTTCGCGCGAGCCGGTCAAGCCTGAAACGCCTTCGGAACTGGGAGGTCTGTCATGAAGAAGCTCGATATCATAACCGGCGGCAAGTTTGCGGAAAAGGGATTCGGCAAGACGCTGGTCCACGATTCCCCGTATTTCAAGATCCTGAACTTCAATTTCGAGCCCGGTCAGGAGCTGCCCGTGCATTCCCACGACATCGAGGGCCAGCTTTGCATTTACGTGATCGAGGGCGAGGGAGAGTTTCTGGCCGAGGGCGGGGCAACGCTCGCGGCCAGGGCGGGCGAGGCGCTCATCGCGGACATCGCTGAACCCCACGGCGTGCGGGCGAAGACGCGCATGCGCGTGCTCGTGACCATCGCGCCGCCTATTTGATCGCGGCGAGAAGCTCCTCGTCGATGCGGCATTCGGCAGCGTCGTCCGAGGCCAGGCAGACGCGGTTGCGGCCGGTCCGCTTGGCCTCGTACAGGGCCTTGTCCGCCCGCATGGTGAGCGATTCCTCGGTTTCGCAAAGCCGCATCTGGGCCGCGCCAATGCTTACGGTCACCGGCAGGCCGCAGCCGAAATCATGGGCCTCGACCGCGCCCCTGAGCTTCTCAGCCGCCGCGAGCGCCTCTTCGATATCCGTATGCGGCAGGAGGATGAGGAATTCCTCGCCGCCCCAGCGAAACAGCCGGTCCGTCTGGCGGATGTTGGCCATGATGATGGACGCCAGCCCCTTGAGAGCGGCGTCGCCCACGGGATGGCCGCAGACGTCGTTGATCTTCTTGAAATGATCGATGTCGAACATGAGGCAGGAAACCGTTTCCTGGTAGCGGGCGGCCCTGGCCCGCATGTCCGCATAGATTTCCTTGAATTTCAATCTGTTGTTCACGCCGGTCAGGGGATCGACCGAGGCGAGCGCCTCCAGCTTGGCGTTCATGGCGGCAAGCTCCTCCCGGTCGCGCAGGATGGCGTCGCGCATGGGCCGGAACAGGAAATAGCCGATAGCCGCCAGAAGGAACAGGGAGGCCAGCGCGGCCGCGAACTCGATGAAGAGCAGATTCTTGGCCTTGGCGTCGTTGATGGCCGCATAGAGGATCACGGACCTGTCGAGCAGGGGGATGATGCGCGTGTCCGCCGTGAGGATGGCCTCGAGCAGGGCGTCGTCCTTGAGCAGGTCCTCCCGGCTCATGTCCTGGGCTTTTTTCGCGTCCGCGAGGAAAGCGTCCAGTTTCCCGGCCAGCTCGTTGGGCGCCTCGAAATAGAGCGCGCGCAGGGCGCCCTGATTGGGGGCGGGGATGCCGAGATCGGGAGAGCCCTGGCGGAACAGGTCGCGCATGCGTTCGAGTTCGGCCGTGGCTTCCGTGAGCCGGGCCGAGGCCAGATTCGCCCCCTGATGGGTCCGGGCCAGGCGCTTGCCCACGAAGGCGGCCATGATGCGGGCCGTGAGCATGCGCTGGCGGCCGCTGAGATTGACCGCGTTCGAGGAGACGCCGCTTGCCAGATAGATGTTGGCGGCGGCCAGGAAGGAGGCGGACGAGAGCAGGGCCATGAAGGCGAGGGCCAGGAAGAAGCGCAGATTCAGGGCGCGGCGGGTGACGGTTTTCATCCGGATTTCCTCTACGGTTGGAATGAACAAATCATACAGAGATGTTCATGGAAGCGCCAGCCAAGCCTTTCTCCTGAGAGTTAACTCATGATACAGGGGCGTAAAGACCGCTTCCGGCGCAAACGAGATTCAAGGATGAAGGAGCGTCCATGCACCGACTTGCTGCAAGCGAAAAGCCCCTCCACATCTTGACTTCCTTGTGTCTCGCGGCCGGGGAGCGCTGCCCCCGTTGCCTGGAAACGCGCTACTACCCCTTGCGCGACGGACGCCGGCGCTGTCCCTCCTGCGGTTACACCTACCATCTGTTCACCGGCCGGTTCGTCAACCGGGTTCGCCTGACGCCCCGGGGCTGGCTGCGCATGCTGGACGTCTTTTGGAAAGGCAAAAGCGTGCAGGAGGCGGCCGACGCCCTTGCCGTGAAGTACGACACCGCCCACAAGGCCTACGCTTCCGCGCGGCTGGCTTTGTTGTGCGCCGCCCTGGGCCCCGGCGACGCGGGACGCATTCTTGACGAAGCCGGGGAGCTGATCGGCTTTTGTCCGAATCTCGAGAACGAGGGCGAGCAGACCCTATGCCAGGGCTGCCGGTCCTACGTCTTCGCCCTGGCCCGGGACGATCACGGCCGGGCGTCCCTTTCCCTGGTTCGCGGACTGGCCGCCAGGGAGACCCTGGCCTCCCCGCTTGGGCGCAAGCCCTGGGGAACCATGGTCTACACCGACCGCTTCAGGGAGTATGAGGCGCTGTTCTTCTCCTGCTGCCGCAAGGGGCGGGAGCTCTTTCTTCGCGAACCGTGCGAGCGGCCCTTCCCGGTGGAGCGGCAAGACGGCTTCATCGAGGCGGCCGGGCCCTGGATGGCCAGGTACCGGGCCATCAGTCCCCAGACCTATCCCCTGTACCTGGCCGAGATGCTGTTTCGCTACAACCACGGGACCGGCGAAGCCGTTACGCGTCTGGCCGGCGCATTGTGCCGGTTTGTGCCAAAACGCGGGGACTGATTTTTTTCTCCGCTTTTCCCCGGGACGCCGTACAAGGGGAGTATTGGAAATCCTCTTTCCCGGGGGCGTCGCGCATGAAAAAGGTCCTGTGGCCCGCAGCGCTTGTGGCGTTCGGCGTCATTATCGCCTTTCCGCTTTTCAGCATGACCTATTACACCATGGTGCGAACCTCCACTCCGGAGTTCTGCGCCATGTGCCACGAAATCCGCCCGGCTTACAACGACTGGCGGACTTCTTCCCACGCCAACAACACCCGGGGCGTGGTGGCCGACTGCATGGACTGTCATCTGCCCGCGCCCCACGACACCTTTGATTTCTTCTTCGCCAAGACCCTGCACGGCGCCAAGGACGTCTGGGCCCATTTCACCGAGGATCAGGCCAAGGTCTACGACCGGGCCAGGATGCGGGAACGGGCCTATGCGGACATAAAAAACGACCAGTGCATGAAATGCCACCGCAACCTGCTCTATCTGCCCTACAAGCGCGGGGCCATGCTGGCGCACAGGGCGGTGCTGCAACCCATGCCAGGCTACGAGAAGAAGTGCACGGATTGTCACAGAAACCTCGTCCACGTCATGAAGCCGTATTACAACTATCTGGATTCAGACAATAGAATGTAGAACGCAGGGGGTAGGGAGTGAATGCGAAACGCGCAACAGCAAGGAACAAGGAGGCGGGCGTCATGAGAAAAGCGTTTGGACCGGCACTGGCCGTCATGGCGGCGGCGATCATCGCGCTTTGTCCGCCGCTTCTGTCGCGGGCCCTGGGCCAGGCGGCCCAGTCCGAGCCGGGCGCCGGAGAGGGCGGCAAGGCACAGGTCACGGCGAATTTTCCCCTGGTCAAGGAATTCAGGATGGAGCGGGGCATGACCAAACAGGCCCAGGCCTGCATCGAATGCCACAAGGTCGAGTCGCCGGGCATTTTCACGGACTGGGCCATGAGCCGCCACGCTTCCGCAAACATCACCTGTCTCGACTGCCACCAGGCCATGGAGACCGACGCGGACGTGAGCAAGCGCCACTACAAGCAGTACGAGCGCTCGGACAACAAATGGGGCACGGCCGAATACCGGACCCCGGTGGCCGCCGTGGTCACGCCCAAGGACTGCTCCCGCTGCCATCCCGACGAAACCAAGCAGTATTCCAGGAGCAAGCACGCCAACACCCTCGAGATCATCTGGAAGATCGACTACTGGCTGAACGAGGGGCTCAACAACGAGGTGGAGCGCACGTCCGGCTGTTACCGCTGCCACGGCACGGTGATCGAACTTGACGACAAGGGCGACCTCAAGCCCTCGACCTGGCCCAACACGGGCGTGGGGCGGCTCAACCTGGACGGCAGCCTGGGCAGCTGCACCAGCTGCCACACCCGCCACCGCTTTTCGGTCATGGACGCCCGGAAGCCCGAGGCCTGCGGCCAGTGCCACCTGGGCCCGGACCATCCCCAGATCGAAATCTATACGGAGTCCAAGCACGGGGACATCTACGCCGCCTTCGGCGAGCAGTACAACTGGAACGTGGCGCCCGGCATGTGGACCCCCGGCGTGGACTATCGCGGGCCCACCTGCGCCTCCTGTCACATGTCCGGCGCGGGACCGGTCATCGGCACCCACGACGTGACCGAGCGCCTGTCCTGGGAAACGCAGGCGCCGCTCACCGTGCGGCCCGAGGACTTCAAGGCCTTCCCGGCCAAGACCAACTGGGAGGTCGAGCGCAAGAAGATGCAGGCCATCTGCAACCAGTGCCACGGCGCCCAGTGGACCGAGGACCACTACGCCACCCTGGACGCGGCCGTGGCCAACTACAACGACGTCTACTACAAGCCCGCCAGGAAGGTCCTGGACGAGCTGTACGCCAAGAAGCTTCTGGACGAGAAGCCGTTCTTCAACGAGAAGCTGGAATGGGAGTTCTACGAACTGTGGCACCACGAGGGCCGCAGGGCGCGCATGGGCACGGCCATGATGGCCCCGGACTACGCCTGGTGGCACGGATTCTACGAGTGCAAGAAACGCTATGTGGAGTTCATGGAAGGCGCGCAGGAGCTTATTGAAAGCGGCAAGCCCGCCTACAAATATCCGGTCTTCCCGGGATCCGGGGGCGACACGACGAAGCCCGTCCAGATTTTCGGGAAGAAATAGGTCAACCTCCCCGGCGCCGGAAAGCCGCGCGTTTTCCGGGAAGATGATCCCGGCCGGCCTGGATCCCGCCGGCCGGGACCATGCGCCGCAAGTGCGTTTCGCCGGGGAGGACCGCCGGCGCGCTGGGCCGGACCGAGGGCTTTCGCCTCGGTCCGGCTCATTTTGTTTCCCTCTCACGGGCTTGTGGCGAAAGCGGGAGCCTGTTATTTTGGCGCAAATGCGAAAATGGGCGTGAAACCGGGTTTTCGCCAAAAGGACAAGCGATGCGGGACAGAGCCAGGGCGCTGGCGGTGGACGACTCCAAGACCATGCGCAATTTTCTGTGCGCCTGCCTTGAGAAGGCATACGAGACGCGTTCGGCGGCCGACGGACGGGAGGCCCTGGACGTTCTGGAGGAGTTTTGCCCGGATGTCGTGCTTCTCGATCTCGACATGCCCAGGATGGACGGCCTGGAATTCATCCGGCGGCTTCGCGACCGGCGGGCCGACGCGGACACCTATGTGATCGTGCTCTCCGGCCACCAGGAACAGGACCTCAAAACCAAGGCCCTCAATCTCGGGGCCAACGATTATCTGACCAAGCCCTGCCACCCCGAGGAGCTCATGGCCCGGGTCAACGTGGCCGTGCGCCAGACCTCGCTCACCAAGGAGCTGCGCCGGGCCTACGCGGTCATCCGGGAGGAGATCCGCCTGGTTTCGGACCTGCAGACCAGGCTCCTGCCGCGGAAAAGCCCCATCGTCCCCGGCGCCCGCGTGCGTTCCCTGTACCGGCCCTCGGGCGAGGCCAGCGGGGACTACTATGATTATTTCCTCCTGCGGGACGGCGCCCTGCGTCTGATCATGGCCGACGTTTCGGGAAAAGGCGCGAGGGCGGCCTTCGTCATGGGCATCGTCCAGTCCTATTTCCGTTCGGCAGGATCGACGGGCCGCAGCCTGACGGAAACGCTTGGCATGCTCAATGCGCGCCTTCTTCAGGTGTTCGAAGACAGCCCGGATTTCCTGACCATCTTCGCGGCGGACTACGATCCGGCCTCCCGGCGGCTGGAATATGTGAACGCCGGGCACTGTCCCGGTCTGGTCCTGCCCCTGTCCGGGGACTTCGGCGAGGCCGGGGAGCTTCCCGCCCTCAATCCGCCCGCGGGCTTTTTCGAGCAGGAATTCGCCTCGCGGACCATCGTTCTGGAACCGGGCGCCCGGCTTTTTCTCTATACCGACGGGTTCTACGAATGGGAGGCGCCGAACGGGGAGATGTCCGATATCGACGCCTTCATCGAGGCGAGTCTGGAGTTTTTCGCCCAGGGCGGCATGGAACTTCAGGATTTGTACGCGAAAATCCGGGACATGGCGGGCGGGGACGGCGCCTTTCGCGACGATTTGACCGCCCTGGTCCTGAGCGTGGAACCGACGGGCTAGTGAGGCGTCCCTTAAATAAATACCACAGTATTTTTTAAGAAAAACAATTCGATCAAAATATTAATTTCAAAAGTCGTGTACGTTCTTCGAGGACGCGACACGTGGCCGGGCGCGCAAAGCGAGGCCGGGCGAACGTCGCGGACGCAGCGCAACCCCGATCATCTCGCCGTAAGCGAAGCGTCAGACGTTTTCCGCCATGGAGGCGTCGAAGGGAACGACCCTGTTCCGGCCCGAGTCCTTGGCCTGGTAGAGGGCCAGGTCCGCATGTTTCATGAGGATTTGCGCCGAGCCGGTTTGCGGTCCGTAGGCGGCGACGCCGATGCTCACCGTGAAACACGTGCTCCCGGCCTTGGTCGGGATGCAGACCCGGCTTAAGCCTTCGCGCAGCCGCTCGGCCGCGGCTATGGCGTCGTCCAGGCTGGTTTCCGCCAGAATCGCCCCGAACTCCTCGCCGCCCAGGCGGCCGGCCATGTCCGTGGCCCGCATGGCTTCCTTGAGGGTCTCCGCGAGCATGATGAGGATGGCGTCGCCCACGTCGTGACCGTGCTGGTCGTTGATGGCCTTGAAATGGTCCACGTCGATCATGAGAAAGGCCAGGGGGGCGCCGTAGCGCTTGCTGCGCGCGTATTCAGTCTCCAGACGGGTAAGCAGGCTCCGGCGGTTGGGGATGCCCGTCAGCGGGTCGGCGGAGGCCAGGGCGTCCAGCTCCTGGACGCGTTTTTCCAGTTCCAGCTGGGTGGTCTTGAGCTCCGTCACGTCCGATACCAGGACGTAGAAGCCTTTCACCCCGCCGTCCATCCGGTCCGGGATGTAGCGGGCCAGGGTATACCCCCTGCCGCCGCCGGTTTTGGTCAGAGTCCGCTCGAAGACTTGCGGCTCGCCGCGCAAGGCCGCCAGAATGTATGGTTCGTTTTGCGCAAAGAGCGCCGGTCCCAGGAGGTCCTTGATGGAGATGCCTCGCATCTGCTCCGTGGTCTTGCCGAACCATTCCTCATAGGCCTTGTTGGCATAGCGGCAGCGTAGGTCCGCGTCCCAGTAGGCCACGAGACCGGGGATATTGTCGGTGACGGTGCGGATGAAATGCTCCCGCTGCCTGAGTTCAAACGCCGCCTTGGCAAGGCGGACGTCATTTTCCCTCTGGCGTTTTTGATAGAGATACAGGAACGCCACGCTCAGCATGACGGTCAGGGCGTAAAGAACGCCATGAATGGAGAGATCTTTTCTCCAGGGTTCATAGACGGCCGCAAGATCTCGTGAAACCCCGATGACCAGGGGCGGCGTCAGGTGAAGCCCCTGAGGGGCGATGGTTCTCGCGGCGAGCATCCGGTCTTCACCCGTGGCGTAGACGGTCTCGGAGAAAACATTCTCGTCCCGGCCGCTCGCGACGTGCCGGGAAAAGAGCGCGCCGGGCTGGTTGATGTTTTTTCCCGCCATGCCCTCCCGGCCGGGGCGCATGAGAAAAATGACGCCGGAGCCATGGACCAGGTTTGTCCACACGTCCGGGGCATAGAGCACGGAATCGAGCAGGGGGATGAAGAATTCCGGGTCCAGCGTGGCGGTGACGATGCCGAGAAAGGTTCCGCCCGGGCCGGAAAGCATGCGCCCAAGGATCATGGTGTAGGCCCCAAGGGCCGTCTTGAAGGGCGGGCTGATGTAGAGGAGCTCGGGATCCCGGCGTTCCCGGAGCGTCTGGAAGTACTCGCGGTGGCTGAAGTTTTTTCCCACAAGCTCCTTCATGTTGGAAGCCGTGACCACGCCGTTGGCGTTGAAAATCGTCAGGGTGCGTACGCCGGGCAAGGCATCAGTCAGGATGGTCAGCCGTTTGTCGATATCGACAGGCAAGCCTTCCTGCAAGACGATCCGCTCGAGGTCCACGAGCACGGCGTTGAGGCTTATCAGGTTCGCGTCCACGATGCGCTGAATGATGCGGGCGTCGAGCAGCAGGCGGTCCTGCTCGCGCTTTTCCATCCGGCCGCGTTCGAAAAAGAGATTGGCCCCCACGGCCAGACCCAGGACGGCCAGGCCGAGCATGAGAATGGTCCATTGGGCGAATCCGGACGGCGAGTGAGCCGTTTCGCGTTTCATGCGCTTGCCTTATCGCTTGCCGGATGAGGAGGCGGCGATGGTTTTCCCGGGACCATCCGGCGGATGGTGAACAAAACAAAACCGCACGGCGGAACACAGGGGAGGAAATGCGGAAACGATGCGGGCCGGCCTCGAGATGCGGGGGACGCCGGCCCGTAACGCGAAGCTATTTACACAGCCACAGGGCCGCGCCCTCCATGGAACGCAGGATCTTGAGGCTGGTGGAGCCGAATATCTGGCCGAAGGCGGTGGGGCGGCCGGCGCTTCTGCCGATGGCCACGGCGGCGTAGTTCTTCGATTCCGCCAAAATGGCCTTTACCGGGGAGCCCTTGGGGATGCAGCGGGAATCGACGCGGTTCCTGGGAAAACCGTTGTCGAGCAGCATGCGCATGGGCTCCTTGAATATGTCGGCATCCCCGGAGTCCTCCCCGCAGCCCACGTTGAGCAGGGTGACGCGGTGGCCGGGCTCGTCGCGCAGCATGAACCCCACATGGTCCGCCACCCTGGCGCACCCTTCGGAGCCGTCCACGCAAACCAGCACGTCCTTGCGCCCGTGGTCGGGGTTGCGGCAGACCCAGATGGGAAAGGTGATGGATTCCCAGAGGATGCGGTGGGTGACCGAATAGGAGAAGACTTCCTCGAACCAGCTCAAACCCCGGCGGCCCAGCACGGCGGCGTCATAGAGCCCTTCTTCGGATTCCCGGATGATGTCCTTGACCACGCCAAGGTCGGCGGGCAGGACCTTGGCGTGGATGTTTTCGCCGGGAAAGCCCATGTCCAAAAGCCAGTGGCGGGCTTGTTCCATGGCCGGAATGGCGTCGGGATCAAGGCTCGCCTTGCGCTTGGCGCCGGGCAAAGAGGCCAGGGAGAAGCCGTCCGGGTCCTTCTTGGGGATGACGTAGTAGAGGGTCAGTTCCAGGTCTTTGCGATTGCTGAAGAATTCGTACACGAAGCGCAGGCTGAGGGACGAGGTGAAGGCGTCGCTGACAGCCACGAGAAGGTGCTTGTTCATGAGCGTCCTATGCTTGCGTCACGCCAAGCCGTCCGGCTCGTCCTCCTCGCCGGACGCCTGGGTCGATTCGTCCAGGTCGCCGATGGCCGCCCATTGGATGCATTCCGTGGGACAGGTCTCGATGGCCGCCTGGATGCATTGCTCGAAACCATCGCGCGAGATGAACTCGCTGATGGCGTCCTCGTTCAATCGAAAAGCTTCCGGGCAGACCTCGACGCAGCTTTCGCAGCCGATGCATTCCGCCGCGTCGATCACTATTCTCGGCATGGGGTTCTCCGGGCCCACGTGTCGGGTCTGAGCAATCTTTGCAGTCTTCTTTCGCAAGCGTCAAGTTCCGCTCTGCAGGGCGGAGCATTGCTCGGGCTTGGCGTTGCGGCAAAAACGCCGGGCCGGGCCGGAAAAAGACGCGCATCGTACCTTGCCGTCATTGGCGGGCAAACGCGGGGACGGCTTCGCCCGAGTCTTACAGATTGGAGCGGGTCCAGGCCACAAGGTCGCGGGCGGACATGGCCCCGGACACCCTGGCCTTTTCGCGGCCGCCGGCGAACAGAACCATGGTGGGCACGCCCTGGATGCGCATGCGGTCCGCCGTGATCTGCTCGTCCTGGGTGTCCAGCTTGGCCAGGATGACGCCAGGGGCGAGCATGGCCGCGGCCTGCTCGAAATTGGGGGTCATGGCCCGGCAGGGCGCGCACCAGGGCGCCCAGAAGTCCACCAGCACGGGCAGGCCGGACTTGGCGATATACTGCTCGAAGGTGGCGTCCGTCAGGGTGACGGGTTTGCCGGGCAGGAGTTTTTCCTTGCACTTGCCGCACACCGGGTTCTGGGCCAGGCGTTCCGGGATGACCCGGTTGGCGGCGCGACAGCGGGGACAAACCACAAGAATGGAATCGGGCATGGAAGGCTCGCAGGGTCAAACGGTTAGGGGCGCGCCTCTAGAGGAGGCGTTTCGTCCGGATTGCGCTCTTCCGGGAAATATCGTCATTTTTTCCGGGGAGGCAAGATCAGCCGTCAAGTTTCGTTTTGGCTCGGCAGGCGGGGCATAGGCCGTACAAATACATCTTGTGGCCGGTCAGAACGAAGCCGTTGGCCGCGGCCACTTTTTCCTGGAGCGCCTCGATCTCGGAGTCGACCACTTCCACGTTCACCCCGCAACGTTCGCAGATCAGATGGTCGTGATGATCCTGGCCGTATTTGAGCTCATAGCGAATGGCGCCGTCGCCGAATTCCACCGCCTTGGCCAGGCCAGACTCGGCCAGAAGCTTCATGGTCCGGTAGACCGTGGCTTGACCGATGGAGTCGTAGGTCTCCTTGATATTCCTGTAGATGTCCTCGGCCGTCAGATGCCCCTTGGACTCCAGAAAGATTTCAAGGATGCGCTTTCGTTGCGGCGTCATCTTCAGACGCTTCCCGGCGATGTAGTCTGAAAAGACGGCGAGGGGATCTTTCATGATCGTTTCAGGGTTGCGGTTGTATGGTAGGATTCTCATAAGCGGCCGTTTGAGGACTGTCAAATGATCGCTCGCCGCAAAGGGGGCGTTTTGCGGCGAGACGGCCCGCCGGGAGTCAGAACAAAAAGGCGGAGAGGAGCTGGTCCAGGATGATGTGAACCAGGGCGGCTGCCGCCAGGGCGGACAGGATTTCTCCCAGAGTGAAGGCGAAGGTCATGGGGGCTCCGTGAAGACCGGCGCGTTCATGCGCGCGCAGATGGTCCACGGACCTGGTTACGGTTGGGAGGCGAAGAACGGAAAAACGCGTCACGGACGAGGGAATGTTCTTGCCCCGCCGCTGCGATTCGGCCATGAGACGGCCATGCCGAATCGCGCCCGGGCGGACGCCCGAAACCCGGCGAAGCGGCGCGGCGGTTGAGAACGGCGATATCCGCCGGGGGAGGACCCATGAATTACATTGCAATCGGCGATTGGCCCCGGCGCGAACATTTCGCGTTTTTTCAGGAAAGAAGAAATCCCTGTCTTTGCATCACGGCCAGGGTGGATGCGGGCGGGCTTCTCGCCTTCCGGAAACGGCTGGGCCGGAACAGGCCGCGATTCACGGATTGCGTCTATTACGCGGTCATGAAAGCCGCAAACGCCATTCCCGAATTCAGAATGCGGCTGGTGGACCGCCAGCCCGCCCTTTTCGAACGGGTGGACGCGGCCTTCACCTATGTTCCCAAGGGACGCGAACTGCACGCCAACTGCCTGGCCGCATACGACGAGGCGTTTCCGGTCTTTATGAAGAACGTCCAGGAGGCGCGGGAGGAGGCGGACGCCCGGCCGACGCTCACGCCGCCGGGCGGGGAAAGCCAGGGGCTGGTCTACTTAAGCTGTCTGCCTGACATCGATTTCACGTCAGCCTCCAATCCATGGGGCGATCCCTGGACGGATACGGTTCCGCGCGTCCTGGCGGGCAAAGCCGATCCGGCGAGCGGGATGATGCCGGTTTCCGTGGAAGCGCTGCACAGCTTCGTGGACGGGCGCCACGCGGCCGCATTTTTCAAGGGGCTTTCCATGGTCCTGGCCGAAGCGTTCTCGTTTGCCGGGGCGGAAAAAGGCGGGCGGCCCTCTCCAGAGGGTCCGCGCGGCGCATTGACCGGTCCATAGCGCCCGGACGGGATTCACGATTCGAGCGCAAGGCGCGAAAAAAGCCGGATCCGGCGCGTGGCGTACGACGCAAGGATCCGGCTTTTGTGATTGCGCGGCGATCGGCCATTGCCAGCGGCCTGGGCGGAGGGCCGTTTCCGGACCGTCCGCATCCGTCGCCCCGGAGGAACCGGCGCTCGCCAGGCGACAGGAGCCGGGATCGCCAGGCGACAGGAGCCGGGATCGCCAGGCGCCCCCTCGGGGCTAGAACAGCGACAGGCCCAGCTCCATGGAGCCGTTGGCGGCGCAGGTCTTGCCGTTTTTCTGGAGGTATTTCTCCTCCCATTTGAAGATGTGGCTGACCACGGACTGGAGGATCTTGGGCAGGATTTCCGGGAAGCGTTCCAGGGTCTTGCTGAATTTCTCCCGGGAGAGCGTCAGGCATTCCACGTCGGTGGCCGCGCGCACGGTGAAAAGCGGGGCGGACGGGGACAGAAGCGCCAGCCCGCCGAAAAAGAAGCCTTCCCCGTGCCTGCCTATGGGGATCTCCTCGCCCTGGATGTCGCGCACGATCTCGATCTCGCCGCATTTGACGAAATAGCAGCTGTCCAGATTCTCGCTCTGGGCGCAGATGAGGTCTCCGGCGGCGAAGGATTCCGTGGAGCTTAAGTAGGCCATGACCTTCATGACGTCCAGGGGAATGCCGGTGAAAAAGGGCAGCTCGCGCAGGATGTCCAGGTTGTTCGAAAAGGCGCAGCTCTGGCTATTTTCCGCTTGATCCGTGGACGAGCTCATAAAGCATCCCCTTCTTGGCGATAAGTTCGTTGTACGACCCGGATTCCACGATGCGCCCGGCCTTCATCACGGCCACCTTGTCGAAGCCCTTGATGGTGTCGAGCCGGTGCACCACGGCGATGAGCGTGCTTTTCCCCTTCCACTTGGATTCCAGGATGTTCTGGATTCGGGTCTGGGAGGCGTTGTCCAGGGCGGCCGTGGCCTCGTCCAGGATGAGGATGCGCGGCTCCCGCAGAAACGTTCTGGCCAGCGCCGTCTTCTGGCGCTGTCCGCCCGAGAGGCGGTCGCCGGAGCTGCCCACGTCGAACTCCAGACCGAGCTCCACGATGCGTTCCAGCATATCCTCCTGGATGAGCAGGCTGATGATGGTCTTGTTGATCTGGTCGAGGGCCTTGGGATTGTCGGTCTTGATGCGGCCGAACAGGATATTGTCGATGATGGTCTGGGTGTAGATGTAGTCTTCGCGGCGGTAGAAGGTCACGGCCTCGGGGCGGTCCTTGCCGATGGCGTCCATGAACATGACCCGGCCCTGGAGGAGCAGGCCTTCCAGGAGCTTGGACAGGGAGACGATCTTGTGCTTGCCGGGGGTGAAGCGAAGCGCCAGGACAAGCAGCTTTCCCGCGTCCTCGGCGTTCAGTTCGTGCATGCGGACCTTGTCCAGGCGCAGGACCAGTTCGGCGTAGTCCGAAAATTCCTCGGCCAGAACCGGGGTCTGCTCGAAGAAGGTGGCGTCCGGGTCGGGCACGTTTTTCAAGATGTCCACCGTGACCCGGGCCAGCTCGGCGCCGGTTTGCAGCAGGAGCATGCGCAATCCCGCGTCCTGGATGAACTTCAGGAAATAATCGTTGGCGTGCAGTTCGCCGGGCTGGAACCCGTCCTCATTGGCGCTGCCGAAGACCAGGTTTTCCGCCACGGAACTGAAGTAGAGGTATTTGTCCTGATCGAAGAATTCCACGATGCCGCCCAGGGATTCGCCCTGGGTCAGATAGTAGTTCTCGCGGATGCGGATGACTTTTTTGACCAGGTTCTCTTTTTTGCCTTCCTTGAAGGTAGCGTTCAGGCCGAAGCGCAACACGTCCGTGAAAAGGCCCACCTGCTGGATGGCCTCGATGATCCGGTCCAGGCTCGGCAAGCCCTCGTCCCCGGTCATGCCCTTGGCCTCGCGCCGGGCGTTGATGGAATACAGCAGATTGTCCCGCAGGGAGCCGCCGAAGATGAAGGGATGCTGGGCCACCACGCCCACGTTGTCCGCGATGTCGCTTTTGGCCATGGCCAGGATTTCGTGGTCGGAAAGGGTGGCGGAGCCTGCGGTGTAGCGGTTGATCTGGCTGATGACCAGGGCCAGGGTGGATTTTCCCGAGCCGGAAAAGCCCACCAGGGCCACCTGCTCGCCCGGGTTGATGTCAAGGGAGACGCCCTTCAAGAGCTGGATGCCGCCCGGGACCTCCATGTAGACGTCCTTCACGCTGACCGAGCCGTCCAGCGCGATGCCGTCGCGTTTTTCCTCGGGCTCCAGGGCGAATTCCGGATCGCCCTCGAAATACTCCATGATGCGGCCGTAGCTGACCTTGGCGTCCTGGGAGACCTGATAGAAATCCATCAGTTCCTTCCAGGGGTCGTAGAGCTTTTCGTTGGCCGAAAGGAATGCCACCAGGGCGCCCAGGTCGAACTGGCCGTTGATGGCCAGATAGCCGCCCACCAGGAAGAGGACGAAGGGGCCCAGGTTCTGGAAGAAATTGTTCGAGACCTTGATGGCGTACTTGTAGATGTTCCAGACGATGCGCGTCTTGAAGAGCTTGTCCACCATCACGCCGTAGCGCTTGTTCTCCAGGTTGAAGCTGGCGTTGCTGTGGACCTCGTGGATGCCGGAGATGGTCTCGCCGATCATGGTGGCCAGGGTGCGGCCCACGTCCACGCGCTGCTTGTTGGCCTTGTTGGCCCGTTTCTGCAGGGCGGGGATGACGATGATGGCGATGGGGTAGAGGGCCATGCTGATCACGGCCATGAGCGGGTTGAGATAGAAGAGGTATCCGGCGAAGGCCAGCAGGGTGAGCAGATTGGTGACGGGAACGGCGATGGCCTGGCCCACGAATTCGCCCGTGTTGGCCACCTCGGAGATGAGCGAGGAGACCACCATGCCCGGCGAGGCCTTGCGGAAAAAGGACATGGGCATGGTCAGGATGTGGGCGTAAAGCTGTTTGCGCAGGTCCGCCAGGGATTCCTGGCCGATGTAGGTCTGCAGGGTGTTGATGACGAGCTTCAGGCCCGAGGCCAGGACCACCGCGCCGAGATAATAGGCGCAGTACATGAAGAGCAGGTCGAGCTTTTTCAAACCGATCGCCTGGTTGACGATCTTCTTCTGCAATTCCAGGGGCAAGACGCGGGTGGCCACAGTGATGACGATGACCACGAGCAGGATGGCCTGGAGCTTCATGTTGCTGGTCAGCACCCAGGAAAAAAGACTGCGCTTGTAGAGCTGCCGGGGAATGTTTTTGCCGAGGTCCATGCGTGCGTCCCGTTCCTTGAAAAGTGATACGGTCCTTATTGCCTGGAAAGCATAGAAAATCAACTGGCTGACGCGCTTTTTTCCAGGGGCCGCGCCTTCCCGCGAAACGCCCCAGGCGGTCCGCCCGCAAGGACCGGAGCGCCGCGCTATGCCTGGTCTGGCCGTTCGATGAGCTCCCGGGCCATATCGGCGATCATGTGGAAATCCGGTTTGGCGATCTGGGCGTCGGCCCCCACGGAGACCCCCTTGTGGCGCAGCTCGTCCGTGATGAGGGAGGAAAAAAGCATGACGGGGAGGCCGCTTAAGAGCTCGTCGGCCTTGATACGCTTGGTCAGGGCGTACCCGTCCATGGCGGGCATTTCGATGTCCGAGATGAGGATGTCCACGAAATCCGACACGGGCCGGCCCTCGCGCTCGCAGGTCTCGCGGTAGCCGGACAGGATGTTCCAGGCCTCCTGGCCGTCGCCCGCCAGCCGCGTTTCGAACCCGGCGCCGGTCAGGCGTTTTTCGAGCATATGGCGCATGATGCCTGAGTCGTCCGCCACCAGGACCTTGTAGCCGGTTTCGGCCGGGCCGCCTTCCTCGGCGTCCTCCTCGGCCGGATCGAATTCCATGATGATTTTTTCCAGGTCCAGCAGCTGGATGAAGCGGTTTTCGATTTCCGTGACCCCGGTGACGCAGTTGTCCTCCAGGCCGCGCAGGTATTTATGGGGCGGCGCCACCTCGCTCCAGCCCACCCGGTGGATCTGGGTGACGCCCGAGGCCAGAAATCCGGTGGTGCGCTTGTTGAAGCGGGTGACGATGATGACCTCGCCCGGACTGGGCCGCCGCGTCAGTCCCAGCCAGACGCTCAGATCGAGCACCGGCAGGATCATCTCGCGCAAAGGGATCGCCCCCAGGAAGCAGGGGTGCGGCGCCGAGGACGGTCTGGTCAGCCCGGGGCTCTCGATCACTTCGAGCACCTTGGCCACGTTGACCCCGAAAAAGGAGCGGTCGGGCTTCGGGGCGCCGCTTTCCTCGTCCAGATAGAACTCGATGATTTCGAGTTCGTTCGTTCCTGATTCCAAAAGGATATCGTGCGTTGTCATGGGGCGTTTCCATTGCGTTGGCGGGTGACGAAAACGTCTTTTTCTGGCATAGGGCATCGGCCCCGTAAAGTAAATCAAAGCCGGGCGGCTTTGACAAAACGCCGTCCGGCGCCCATATTTTAGAAAAAAGAAGCCGGGCCGCGAGCCGGCCCAGCGAGGAGGCGTCATGAAACGGTTCGCATGCGCGTTGGCCCTTGGGGTCATGATCCTGGCCGCGCCGGTCCTGGCCCGGGCGGATGTCTTTTCCTGGAGCACGCCGATCGGCTCGGGTTCCTTCGATACCGCGGACATCACCCAGGGCGGCTCGGCCACCGGTTCCGGAACCATAGGCGTCCAGACCTATTCCTGGGGCTATTCCTGGGACCTCGGAGCCCAGACGGCCGACGTCAGCGCGTCCGTGGGCGATGACGCCTACGCCTTCAGCTTTTCCTGGGCCAACCTCTTCTCCCTGCTGTTCGGTTGGTAAGGCCTTTTGGGACGCGCCCCCCGGGCCGTCCGTCCGGTCGCCCCCGCGGCGCCTGGTTTGGCGCGGCGCTTTGACGCGTCTCGTGCTTCTTTCTAATATCCATATGAAATAACAGTGAATTTATTGGAGGGCGCCTCCTCGCCTAAGGACAGCGGAGGCGCCCGCTTGCGCCGAGCAGCATGCGGGCCTTCTCCCGGGGCAGGGCGATGCGGTAGAACAGCTCGTAGAAGCGCATGACCTCCTCCTCCATGTTCCAGTCGAAGCGGTCCGGATAGAGCAGGCCGGAAAGCCAGACGAGCCCGATGATCCGGTTCACCGAGGGCGGCCGGTCGCACCAGTGGTACATGCCCGCCGGGGGCTCAAAGGCGGCCTTTTCCCGCACGGCCCGAAGCCGCGACCAGAAAGGATCGTCCGGCATGCGCTCGATGAGCCTGCCCGGGGATCTGCCCTCCTCGGAAAAGACCAGAATGGCGTCCGGGTCCCAGCGCATGAGGTCGTCGGCGCTTATGGGGCTGCGGCCGCAGCCGCGCTGCTCGAAGACCTCGGCCACGTTGCGCCCCCCGGCGAAATCGATGATCTCCCCGTGGCGCGCCCCGCGCGGTTCGGTCAAAAGGCCGGTGGGCGACTGGGCGTAGTAGACCGAGCGGCGTTTTTCAGGGGGAATGTCCGCCACGCCCCGCCGGATGACCTCGAATTTCTCCTCGAAATACCCCGCCAGGGCGAGACCGCGCGCCTCCTCGCCGATAAGGGCGCCAACCCGGCGCAGAACCTCGCCCGAACGGTCCAGGGCGCCGTCGTAGATGAGGACGGGCAGGCCGAGCTTGGCAGAAAGGGCGTCGGCGGCCTGGACTTCCACCTCGTCGATGCGCGACAGGGACAGGGACAGGACGGCCTGGGCGCCGCTTCTCCGGACCGCCTCCTCGTCGAAGGTTCTCCTCCCGCCCCCGAAAAGTCCTCCCATGACCCCAAGCACGGGCAGATCGAGATAGGCCTTGTCCGCCATCATCCGTTCCGGCGGCATGGGCGGCATGCCGAGGCCCGCGAGTTTTTCCGGGGCCAGGGCGAAGACCAGGGCCGTGACCATGGGGTTGTAGCCGAAGACCTTGGTGAGCCTGGCCGGAACGAGGACCTTGCGGCCGGCCATGTCCGTGATCAGCCGGGTTTCGGGCATATGCACGGGCGGTTTCTCCTTTTGCGGGCCGTCGAAGACGGCGGGGCGTCCCCCCCTGGCGGCCGGACCGTCGCCGTTGAGCCGGAAGGCGGCGGCCACGGCCGGTTCCCGCAGAAGGGACGCGGCGCGCTCCTCGGCGTAGTCCGCATCCCGCAGGGCGAAGGGGCGGTTGAGGGTTCGTTTGAAGACCGTCCGGCCCGGGGACGGGGCCAGGACGACGATTTCGCGGCTGACCAGGGCCGCCTCGGCCAGATCGTGGGTGACGAAGACCGCCGTCAGGCCGTCGCGGATCACCCGGTCCATGACGATCGCCCTGAGTTCCCGGCGAAGGCCCACGTCCAGGACGGAAAAAGGCTCGTCCAAAAGCAGCAGGTCCGGCCCGGCGGCCAGGGCCCGGGCCAGGGAGACCCGCTGGCGCATGCCGCCGCTTAAGGCGTGGGGATATTTGGACAGGTCGGCGGGCCGCAGCCCGACCCGCTCGCCGAGCATGGCGGCGGTTTCGCGGCGTTCGGCCCGGGGGACCTTGCGCGCCTTCAGGCTGAAGGCGATGTTGGCCAGCGCCGTACGCCAGGGAAGGAGCCTCGGCTCCTGGAAAACGCAGGCCGTGCGGGCGAAGCCGTTGGTCACCTGACCCTCGAGGGGGATGATCAGTCCGGCGGCCATGGCCAGCAGGGTGGTCTTGCCGCAGCCCGAGCGGCCCGCCAGGGTCAGGACTCCGCCCTGGGCCAGCTCCATGCTGACGTCCGCAATGACCGGACGGCCGCCGAAGCCGTGCCGGACATGGCGCCAGACCAAAAGGGGCGCGTCGCCCGTCTGGCGCGAAAGCGCGCCGGAGCTGTTCATGGGGACGCGTCCCCCTGACCGCGCCAGGCGGTCATGCGGCGTTTTACGGGTTCGAGCAGGGCGTGCTGGGTAAAAAGCAGCATGGCCACGACGGCGGCCACCCAGGCCATGGCCTCGGCGGTTTCGAGGTTCACCCGGGCCATGGCCAGTCCGGCGCCGATCCCGTCGGCCGCGCCCAGAAGCTCCGCCATGACCGCCGCCTTCCAGGACAGCCCCAGGGCCGTGACCCATTCGGGATAGAGATAGGACGCGATGTGCGGGGCCCGCACGTCCCAGAAAAGGACCAGGGGCGGCGCGCCGAAGGAGCGGGCCATGGCCGCCAGGTCTTCGTCAAGGGTGCGCACCCCCTGGACCGCTCCGGCGTAGACCACGGGAAAGGTGGTGACCGCCACGGTGAACACGGCCGCCGCCCCGCCCGAGCCGAACCACAAAAGGGCCAGCACGATCCAGGCCACGGGCGGCGCGCCCAGGAAAAAAGCCATCACCGGCCGCATGGCCCGCTCGAAGGCCGGGAAAAAACCGGCCGCCAGCCCCAGGGCCGAGCCGCCGAGCCCGGCCAGGAAAAAGCCGGCCAGGGCCCGGCGCGTGGTGGCCCAGAGGGCGGGCAGGGCGCGGCCGTCCAGGAAAAGCTCCCAAAGGGCCGTAAAGGTCTCATACGGCGAGGGCAGGACGAAGGAGCCGTAGGCGAGATGGCCGAGCTGCCACAGGACCAGAAAGCCCGCCACGCCGAGAACCGGCGCCCACAGGTCAAACCGGGCTCGCTTTTCCGCCTGGGGCGGGGCCGGGGTCACGGCGCGTCTCCTTGGTTCCCGTCCGCGCCGGGATTACGACTGGTAGAATCCCTGGTCCGGCAGGCGGCCGCCCAGAAATTTCGGCGACAGCTCCATGAGGGCGGACAGGAAGAATTCCAGCTGGTTCCTGGCCTCGGCGCCCGCGATGGCGGCCACGGGGAAGGCCTTGAGCGAGGCTTCCACGAGGGGGGGCTTCAGTTCGAAAAGCCCGGCGTAACTGTTTGCGGCCGCCGCCGGATCGGCGTTGACGGCCGTCACGGCCCCGGGCAGGGCGTCCGCCACGGTCCTGGCCGCTTCGGGGCTGTCCTCGATCAGGGAACGCTGGAGGATGGTGGCGCCAAGCGGCATGAAGGTCGAAACCCCCATGGCCTTTTCCCAGACCGGCTGGAGGGGGATGCGGGTCGCGGCCATGCCCGCCTGCTTGGCCTTCATCATGGCCGCCGTGGCCGCCGGTTCCGGGAGCAGGGCGTTTTGGGCCCGGCCGGAAACGAAAAGCCCCATGGCCTCGAACGGCGACTCGGCATAGGAGATTTCGACGTCCTTGTCCGAGTCCAGGCCGAGCCTGGCGAAAAGCAGGCGCAATGAGAGGTCGGGAATGTCGCCCCGGTAGAAGCATAAAAGCTTCTTCCCCTTGAGGTCCGTGAAGGACGCCACGGCCGGGTCCGCGCTCATGATGGACAGGGCGCCGCCCTTGTTCACGTCCAGAAGCCGGATGCCCATGCCCTTGTTGTACAGGGCGGCGGCCGCGTTGACCGGGACCGCCGCGACCTGGACCTCGCCGGAGACGACCCAGGTCCGCAGGATGTCCGGGGTGCGCCACTGGCGCATGGCCACGACGGGCGCCAGGGCCTTGACGGCCGGATCGTCCGCGAGCCTGGCCAGGGGCAGGCTGAGCGGCGCCGGCGGACCGGCGAACACGAGTTCCTTGAGGGCGCCCGCGTTCGCGGGAGCGGCCGAAAAGGCCGGGAAAAGGGGAACCATGGCCGTGAGCGCGCTGAGCTTGAGAAACCGTCTGCGGGAAATCATGGGCTGCCTCCAGGATGCGGTGCGATGAAACGGGCGGCGCGAAGCGCGCCGCGCAAAACGGGCGGCGCAAAGCACGCCGCGCAGGGAGCCGGTCGCGGCGCCGTGAACGCAAAAGACGAAGCGATTCGCTTTCACGGCGTTCGCTTTCGCGTACCAGGCAATGGAGCGACGTCGCGCAAGGAGCGTCTTGATTGCAATGCCTGAACGGAAACACGAGGAAAGGCATGCCAGACGCCGCTGGAATCCGTAGCATGAGGAGGTGTTTGTGACAACGAAATTGAAACATATCACGCATATGAAGAATTTCGTGATCACCTGGGGCGCACTGAAAGACATTGCGAGGGTCTCCTGCGCGTTTCGCGGCGGAGGGCCCCGCCCTTGGGGCGGGGACCCCGGACGGCGCGCCCTTGGTGGACGCGCCGGGACAGGACTGGGCCGCCAAAGGACGCGCGGCGGATTTTCCGGGAAGCGCGCATGCATGAATTATCTTGAAAAATGAGCGTGATAGGAGAAGTGGGCGGGCGGTTGCCTCATGGAGACGTTTCGGGTAATGAGGATAACTCGCGCTTCATCCCTTGTATAGCGGCGCGCGCCGCGCATTCCGGTTTGGGAACCAGCACGTTATGCCGACCTGTCGTTGCGACGTATGTCTTCTTGGGAAAAAGGGCCTCAAGCGCCTTTTCACCATCCGGGCCTGGATGTTCCTCCTGCCGCTCGGTCTTGTGGCCGTTTCGGCGGCTGCGAACGTGTACCTGTGGCGCTATTACGCCGGTTACGACGCGCTGAAACAACGCGCTGACGAGGCCCAGAAGGTCCTGGCCGAGCAGAAGGCCGAGTCCTACAGGCTCAAGGAACGCATGTCCCTGGTGCAAAACGGCGTGGCCAGAATCGGCTCCTTCAACGACAAGCTCGGGGTCATGGTGAGTTTCGGCCAGGAGCAGGAGTCCGGGCTGGCCGGAATCGGCGCGCCGGGCCCCTCGCTCGATCTTTCTCCAGGACTCGGACTTTCCGGCGTCCAGGGCATGGGCCGCCGGATGAACCTCCTGGCCGACTATCTGACCAGCGAAATCTCGCTCCAGGAAGCCCTGCAGCAGGAGCTGCTCGGCGCCCTGCGCGAACGGCGGCTCGAGTTCGACGCCCGGCCGTCCCTGTGGCCCATCCGGGGCGAAATCTCCTCGGACTTCGGCATGCGGCGCTCGCCGTTCGGCCGAAAGGGCGACTTCCACAAGGGCATCGACATCCGTACGCCCTCCGGCACGCCGGTGCGCGCCCCGGGCGCGGGCGAGGTGATCGAGGTGGGCTACATGCGCGGCTATGGACTGCGGATCGTGCTGCGGCATGATTACGGCATCGAGACGGTCTACGCCCACCTGCGCAAAGCCCTGGTCAACGAAGGGCAAACCGTCAAACGCGGAGAGAAGATCGCCCTGTCCGGCAACTCCGGCCGCAGCACCGGACCGCATCTGCATTACGAGGTGCATGTCAAGGCCGACGCCGTGGACCCGATGAAATTCCTGCTGGATTGACCAGGCCACAGCGCCGGACGGGCGGATGGAATCGCCGGGGACGGCGGCCCCGGCCGGACTGGACGGGTCGGGCCTTCAATGCTAATGAGCGCGTTTTCCGGGCGGCGCGCGTCTTGTTCCCGAATATCCGTTCCGCCGCGTCGCGACAACGCGCTGGCTTTTCGCCCGTCGTACGCCGCGAGCGGAAAGGGCGTGACGGCCAGCTTCCCCGGCGCTTGCCGCGGCCTCCGCCCGGCGGGGCCGTTTTCATAACGTCGAGCGACAAAATGGCAAGCATTTCGCGCTCTCAGTCATATCAGGTGAATCCGCAATGAAACAAGCGATGCGAAAGGGATTGATCCTTCTTTGTTTTCTGGCTCTCGCGGCCTTTGGCGCGGGATGCAGCAAGAACGCGTATCTCGAGCGCAATGTCGACTACGTGTCCGATGATATCCTCATCGAGCAGGAGCAAGTCCTCAGGGACGACCTGGTCAAGGTCAAGGCCATCTACGACGAGGCCCTGCGCTCCGGCGAGCAGATGGCCATCGAAGGGGCCAAGGCCCAGTACCTGGATTATGAGGAAAAATACAAGATCGTCGTGGACGAGCTGAAGTCCCGTTTCGGCAAGAACGACTGGGAGCAGGCCGTGGCCCGGCGCAAGGCCAAAAAGGCCGAGGGCGCGCCGACGGCCTCGCAAGGCGCCGTCCAGGAGCCCAAGGCCCATGGGCTCGACTCCATCGAGCGGGAAGTGAACCAGCCCGTGGACCTGGAGCATCCGGGCCCCATCGTGACCAAGCCGTTCCCGGCCATGCCGGACGCTCCTGAACAGGCCGCGCCTGCCGCACAGGCCGCGCCTGCCGCACAGGCCGCGCCTGCCGCACAGGCCGCGCCCGCCGTTTCCGGCGGCGAATCCGGGACGTCCGGAACCTACGTGGTGACCAAGGGAGACAGCCTGTCCAGCATCGCCGACCGGTTCAAGGTGTCCGGCCAGGCCATCATGCAGGCCAACGGCATGTCGGACCCGGACAAGCTGGCGGCCGGGCAGACGCTCGTCATCCCCGGCGTGGATCAGATCCTGCCCGAGGGCGACGCCCCAGCCGCATCCGATGCGGCATCCAGCCCAGCCGCATCCGAAGCGGCCTCCGAACCGGCTCAGGACGGCCCCGGGACCTACGTGATCAAAAGCGGCGACACCTTGAAGGCCATCGCCATCCGTTTCAAGATCGGCTCAAAAAAACTCATGGAAATAAATGGGATAACCGATCCCGACAAGCTCGCCGCCGGACAGACCCTGCGGCTGCGCTAGCGTCGCGCCCACGACATGCGCGCAGACGGCTTGCGGGGATGATGCAAGGGCGTTCCGTCCTTCACTCCCCCCGCGCCTGACCGGAAAACGAAAAAGGCCGCCTGGAGATGATCCGGGCGGCCTTTCCTGTCTGGGATGAGGGGAATCTATTCGACGCCCAGCCTGCGGGCGATCTCCTGGGCGGCCCGGCGTCCGGCGCCCATGGCCAGGATGACCGTGGCCGAGCCGGTGACGATGTCGCCGCCGGCGAAGACGTTTTCCATGGCCGTTTCGCCGGTTTCCTCGTTGATCACGATGTAACCGCGCCGGTTTGTTTCGATCTCGGGCGTGGCCCCAAGGAGCACCGGGTTGGGGCCGGAGCCCACGGCCACCACGCACATGTCGGTTTCAATCTCCATGGTTTCGCCCTCAAGGGCGCAGGGACGGCAGCGGCCGGAGGCGTCGGGTTCGCCCAGGGTCATCTTCTGCACGGTCATGCTCTTGAGATAGCCGCGCTCGTCGCCGTTGAAGGCGAGCGGTCCGCACAGGCAGGCCAGCTCCACCCCTTCCTCCAGGGCGTGGTGCAGCTCTTCCTGGCGGGCGGGCATCTCATCCTGCGTCCGGCGGTAGACGATGGTCACTTTTTCCGCGCCCAGGCGCAAGGCGGTGCGGGCGGCGTCCATGGCCACGTTGCCGCCGCCGATGACCGTGGCCCGCGTGCAGGCGAAGCAGGGGGTGTCGAATTCCGGGAAGTTCCAGGCCCGGCCCAGGTTGACCCGGGTCAGGTATTCGTTGGCCGAGAAGACGCCGATCAGGTTTTCGCCCGGGATGCCCATAAAGCGGGGCAGTCCGGCGCCCACGCCCACGAACACGGCCTTGTAGCCGTCCTCGAAGAGCTCCTCCACGCTGAAGGTCTTGCCGCCCACCCAGTTGAGCACGATGTCCACCTGGTTTTCCTTGAGGGCGTCCACCTCGCGCTTGACGATGCGCTTGGGCAGGCGGAAGCGGGGGATGCCGTAGGTGAGCACGCCGCCGGGCTCGTGCAAGGCCTCGAACACGGTCACCTTGACCCCGCGCGAGGAAAGGTACCCGGCCACGGTCAGGCTGGACGGTCCGGAGCCGATGCAGGCCACCTTGAGGTCTTCCTGGATCATGGGGCACTCGGGCATGCCCGTGATCTCCTCGCAGGCGGACTTGGCTGCGAACTCGTCGGCGGCGAAGCGCTCCAGGCGGCCGATGGCCACGGGCTGGCCCTTTTTCCCGAGCACGCAGGAGCCCTCGCACTGGATTTCCTGGGGGCAGACCCGGCCGCATACGGCGGGCAGGCTGTTGGTTTCCTTGATGGTCCGGTAGGCCGCCACCACGTCGCCCTTGGCCAGATGGCCCACGAAGTCCTTGATGTTGACCTCGACCGGGCAGCCCTTCTGGCACGGGGGCTTTTTGCACTGCAGGCAGCGGGCGGCCTCTTCCATGGCCAGTTCCAGGGTGTAGCCCAGGGCCACTTCCTCGAAATTCCGCCGCCGCTCGGCCGCGGGCTGTTCGGGCATGGGGACGCGGGGCTTGATGGCTTTCTTGGCGCTACTCATGGCACTGGCACCGGCATTTGTATTGTTCGTGGGAGTCTTTTTCCTGCGGCTTGTAGGCCCCGAGCCGGGCGGAAAGCTCGGCGAAATCCACCTTGTGGCCGTCGAATTCCGGGCCGTCCACGCAGGCGAACTTCACTTCGCCGCCCACCGTCACCCGGCAGGCGCCGCACATGCCGATGCCGTCCACCATGATGGAGTTGAGACTGACCGTGGTCTTGACGCCGAAGGGCTCGGTGGTCAGCGCCACGGCGCGCATCATGGGCACCGGGCCGATGGCCACCACTTCCTTCACGGTCTTGTCCTCTTCCAGGCGTTTTTTCAGGACCTCGGTGACGAACCCCTTGTGACCGAAGCTGCCGTCGTCCGTGGACACGAGCACCTCGGGACAGAAGGCGGTCAGTTCGTCGTAAAAAAGGAGCAGGTCCTTGTTGCGGGCGCCGATGATGGCCACCACGTGGTTGCCGGCCTTGTGATGGCCCTTGGCGATGTGGTGCATGGCCGCGATGCCCGTGCCGCCGCCCACGCAGATGACCGTGCCTTCCTTCTCGATGTGGGTGGCCTTGCCCAGCGGACCGCACAGGTCGTGGATCTCGTCGCCCTCGTCCAGCGTTTCGAGTTCGGCCGTGGTTTTGCCAAGGACCAGATAGACGATCTTGATGGTTCCGGCCTCGGGGTCGGCGTCGGCTATGGTGAGGGGGATGCGTTCGCCGTTTTCGGAGACGCGCAGGATGATGAAATTCCCGGGCTGCGCCTTTTTGGCGATCTGGGGCGCGTCCAGGGTCAGTTCACTGGTCGTCCCGGGGATGAGTTTGCGTTTTTTGAGAATCTTCGTCGGCATCGTACCTCCGCGATGGAAACGATTTGCCTTGCGGCCGCGGGCACTATGACAGGGGGGAAGGGACGCGTCAATCTTACGCGCTTATTGAACCTTATGGTCATATTGTCCATGGCCCCGCAAAACCCGGCGGGGAAAAGGGCGCTCTGGACGGCGTAACGCTTGACGCATATCGCGATCTTTTCCTAGTTTCAATGAAACATACTACACTGGCGCGGTCCCCGAGGGGACAGGCCGCCAGCAAGGCGGTCCCGCATGACGACGCCGGGAGTCGCATCGCGCGCATCGCGCGCATCCGGCGCAAGCCGGAAAGACGTTGATCCCAGAGTGTTCGCCAGGCAGGCGGACCTCGTCTTCGCCAATAGCGGCCGGAATCTCGCCTGCTCCTATCTGGCCGCCGCGGGCATGGTCTACGTGACCTGGGGATACGCCCCGGACGGCCGCGTTGTTGGCTGGTTCACGGCCATGACCCTCATTCACCTGCTCCGGTTCCTCGCGCTCCTGGCGCGCGCCCGGCGCAACGCCGCCCTTTCGCCCCGGTCCTGGGTCAGGCTCGCCGCGGCGGGCGCCGCCGTGACGGGGCTGTTCTGGGGGCTGGCGGCGGCGCTTTTCCTGTTCGCCCTGCCGCCCCTGCGCCAGGCCTTGCTGTTCATTCTCCTCGGCGGCGTCGTGGCGGCGGCCACGGCAAGCCTGTCCTTCGTCTACCGGTGCTACGCCGCCTATCTGTCCTGCGCCGCCGTGATCGTCCTTGGGACCCTGCTCACCAATCCCGCGCCAGATTATCGCCTCATGACGCTTTTCGTGACCCTGTACGTGGCTATGATGTTTTCCGTATCCTGGTGGATCCACAAGGCCGTGGCCGGAGCCATCGCGAGCGAACTGCGCGCCACGGCCCTGGCCGTTGAGCTTAAGGAGAGCGAGGCGCGGATCATCGCCGCCAAGGAGGCGGCCGAGGCGGCCAACCGCTCCAAGTCCGAGCTTCTGGCCGTGGTCAGCCACGAACTGCGCACGCCGCTGAGCGGTCTGCTCGGCATGCTGCGGATCATCCGCCAGGAAAACGCCGATCCGGTCCTGGCCGAATATATCGCGGGGGCCGCCTCTTCCGGGGAAAACCTTCTGCGCCTGGTCAACGACCTGCTCGATCTGTCCAGGACGGAGGCCGGGACCCTGGACGTCTTCCCGCGCCCGGCCGATCCGCGCGCGATCCTGGAGGACGTGCGGGCGCTGTTTCAGGCGTCCGCCCTGGGAAAAGGCCTGCGCTTCACCTGCGAGGCCGGGCCGGACGTTCCCGGGCGCATTCTGTGCGACCCGGACCGGGTCCGGCAGATCCTGTTCAATCTGACCGGCAACGCCTTGAAGTTCACGGACGCCGGGGAAATCGCCGTCCGGTGGGAAACGGTTCCCGGCGAAGCGGCCGGGGTAACCGCGCCGGAAAGCCCGGATACCCTGCCCATGTCCCTGGTCGTGTCGGATACGGGGCGGGGCATGCCCGAAAAGCTGCGCCGGGTCGCCCTGGATCCCTTTGTCCGGGGCGAATCCAGCGATCCGGCGCTTCCCGGGCCCGAAGGGCCCCAGCGGGGCGCTGGCCTTGGGCTGCACATCGTGAACAAGCTCGCCGGAGCGCTGGGCTGGACGCTGCGGCTTACAAGCGCCGAGGGCCGGGGGACCGAGGTTCGCCTGACCTTTCGGGCCGAGGTTCTCGATCCTCCCGCGCCGGATGATCGGGAGGCCGCCCCGGCCCCGTCAAGCCGGCCGTCGAAGGATGCGCTTCCGGCCGCCGCATCCCCAGGCGGCGCCTCGCGCGGGCTGGTGGTGGAGGACGAGCCCATAAACGCCCTGGTGACCGGCCAGTTCCTCGACGCCCTGGGCCGGACCCATCTCTGCGCCCGGACCGGGGCGGAAGCCCTGGAAGCGCTCCGGCGCGAATCCTTCGACTTCATCCTCATGGACATCGATCTGCCCGGCATGAGCGGTCTGGAGGCGGCCCGGCGCATCCGGGCGGGCGAGGCGGGCGAGCAAAACCGCCGTCTGCCGATCGTCGCCATGACCGCTTTCGCCATGGCCAAGGACCTGGAGGGCATGGCGCGGGCCGGAGTGGGCGCCCGCCTGTCCAAGCCTTTTTCCCTTGCGGATCTGGCCCGGGCCCTTGGCGCGTCCCTTCCCGAAGGCGCGCCTGGCTAGCGTCGCATTTTTTGAGGGCGCCGCCCCGCATACGCCATCCCGGGCTTCATGCTCTCATGCCGTGTTCACGGGTTCCCGCCGCGTCGTCCCATCATCCCCGATCCTTCCCTAGCCGCCGGATTTTCCTGGCCTCGCGTCGCATCATCCAAGAGCGCGCATGCTTTTTTCAAGAAGAACAAGGGAATAGGACTATTCCCCCTTCAACGATGCGGCGACGTTTTTTACGGGACGCCGCATGAGGGTCCCTTGACTGCTCCGGGCGGAGCGTTTAGAGGGCGTTCGTTGATTAGTCAACGAAATGAGGAGGGGGCATGGACCAGGATTCCTCGCGCAGCCGCCGCAAGGCGCCCGGCCATTATCTGGCGGCGCTGCACCGGCTATCGGCGGCCTTTCTGTCGCCTCGCATGCGGCGTCTCGGCGTCAAGCGGGGCCTTATCGCCATGCTTCTGGAAACGCTGGAGGGGCCGGGGAGGACGCAGGAGGCCCTGCGCGACGCCCTGAAGGTGGACCGTGCGGCGGCCGCCCGGGCGCTCTTCGAGCTGGAGAGCAAGGGATTCGTGACCCGGCGGGAGGATCCCTTCGACCGCCGCCGGAAGATCGTGGAGCCCGCGCCCCGGGCGTCGGCGCTTTCGGCCGCGCTGTTCGCGGCGCTCGATGAACACAACGAGGTCCTGTTCAGGGGGTTCGATCCGGCCCGGCGGGAGGAGGCGCTCTCCATCCTCAAGGATATGGCCGCAAACCTGGAGCGGGCCGTCAAGCGGGACAAGACATGAATGAAAAGTATTCCGGCAAGTGGGCGATCCTGTTCGCCGTAGCGGCGACCCAGTTCGCCGTGCCCTTCATGATTTCCGGCGTGGGGGTGTGCCTGCCCGCCATCGGCCGGGAGTTCGGCGCCTCGGCCATCGCGCTCAGCCTGGTGGAGGCCGTGTTTTTGTGCGTCAACGCCATGGCGCTGTTGCCCCTGGGCCGGGCCGGGGATCTGTGCGGCCGCGGGGCGGTGTTCCTTTTGGGATTGGTCCTTTTCTCCGTGAGCGCGCTGGGGCTGACCCTGTCCCCCAACATGGGCGTCTTTTTGACCATCCGGGGCGTCCAGGCCTTCGGCGGCGCCATGACCCTGGCCACGGGGCTGGCCCTGCTCTACGACGCCTTTCCCTTCGAGGAGCGGGGCAAGGCGCTGGGCATCAGCATGGCGGCGGTCTATCTCGGCATTTCCGCCGGTCCCTTCCTGGGCGGGATCATCGTTTCGGCCCTGGGCTGGCGCTGGCTTTTCTACGGGGGCATGTTCCCATGCCTCATTTCCGTGGCGGTCTGCGTGCGCAACCTGTCCTGGAAGCCGTCCCCCAAGCCCGGCGAGCGCTTCGACTGGCCGGGAACGCTGACGAGCGCCCTGGCCATCGGCCTTTTGGTCTTCGGCAGCGCCCATACCCAGGGCGCCTTCGGCTGGTGGAGCATGGGCGCCGGGCTCGCCGTGGGCGGCCTGTTCGCGGCGGTGGAGCTTAAGACCCCGGCGCCGCTGGTGGATTTGCGCCTGTTCTTGTCCAACAAGCCCTTTTCGCTGGGGCTGGCCTCCACCTTCACCCTGGGGTTGTCCGCTTTCGCCGGACCGTTTCTTTTGAGCCTGTTCCTGCAATTCGGCCAGGGCATGACGCCCGCCGAGGCCGGGACGGTCCTGGTGGTCCAGCCCCTGGTCCAGTGTCTGGTCTCGCTCGGCGCGGGGCGGCTGGCCGACAGGGTTCCGGCCCACATCCTGGCGGGAGCGGGCTCGCTTTTCTCGACGCTTGGGGTGTGCGGGGCGGGTTTTTTGCAGCTCGGCTCCCCGCTGTGGCAGGTGCTCGCCGTGCTCGCCGTATCCGGGCTCGGGGTCGGCTTTTTCTCCGCGCCCAACATGGTGGTGATCATGTCCTCGGTGGACCCGTCCCGGTACGGGGTGGCCTCGGCCCTGACCGGCCAGGCCCGGACCACGGGCATGACCGCCTGCATGGCGGTGGTGACCATCGCGCTCGCCCATTATCTGGGGGATCATGCCCTGGGGCCGGAGGTGGTGACGGACTACGTCACGGCCATGGGCGTTCTGTTCGCCGGATTCGGCGCCCTCGGCTTCGTGGGGACCATCCTGGCCTTTCTGGCCAGAAAACGTTCTGGCGCCGATACGCCCGGCGCGCCCGGCGCGTCCGGTGACGCGGGCGATGCGGGCTATGCCAAGTCAGCCAACGCTTCGGGCGGCAATCCATAATATACGATAGCGGTTCAAAGAGATGGCATTGAACCGGCGCGGTCCCCGCGACATCCGTATGCGCGCATTGTGAGGAGGCGAGGCGGGCGGGAGGTCCTGGAACAAGGGCGCTAGGCTCCCGCCGCCGTGAAGACCGTGGCCGCGAAGCTCACGGCCGAGCGGGCGGGCTCTTCGCGCCATAAGGCGTAGTCCAAAACCAGCCCCCGGCTCGGGGGGAGGATCTCCAGCAGGCAGGCCAGGGCGGAAAATCCGCACACGTTGAAACGGTCCCCGGCCTGGGCCGATTCCTCCCAGAACTGTTCCGGGTCCTGCCGGGCCAGGTGGGTCAGCAGGGCGCGGTCATGGGCGGAAGCCTTTCGCTCAAGTTCGCGGGCGGGCTCCTCATGGCCGAATTTGGGGCCGATGTGGGAAAGATCCACCCCGGCCACGATGAGGGTCTCCATGTCCGGGTCCGCCGCCAGATGGCGCAGGGAGGAGAGAAACCGGCCCGCCTTTTCGAGATAGGCCGCGCGGGAGTATTCCGGCAGGCTTATGAGCGAGCCGCACAGGATGGGGACGATCTGAAAGGGGACGTCGCGCAGGACGTGGCGCAGGAACACGGCCTGGAATTCGATGGAATGCTCGAAGCGGTGGTCGAAATCCGAAGGCGCGGCCGCGTCCCCGGCGGCCCGCAAAAGCCGCGAGACGGCGGGCTTGTCCGTGGGCAGCGCGCCCAGGGGCGTTTCGAAATCCTTCGCCGTCAGGCTGAAAAGCCCCTGGCTCATCTGATGGCCCACCCCCAGAATGATCACCCGGCCGGGCTTTTCCCGCAACAGGGCGCGGTAGGCCCGGGCGTAGACCCGCTCGCCCAGGGCGGGATCGATGTGCGGGGCGGCCAGGGCGGTCACCCGGCCGTCGGCCTCGAAAGGGGGCTGGGTGGTCAGGATGTCGTCCAGAAAGGCCTCGAGCCCGGTCCTGTCGTCGGGGTAGGCCGATCCGGCCAGGGCGGCCGGGCGGGCGGGACGCTGGGCGAAATCTTCCTCAACGCCGCGCTTTGCCTCGAAAAACGCCGGACTCTCCAGCAAAAACGCCTCGTCCAGCTGGGCGGCCAGGTAGGACGCCTCCTCCCTGGAGACCAGGGCGCCGCCCTGTAGGCGCATGAGCTCGATCTGAAATCCGTCCAGGTCCACGGCCCCGTCGAGCAGGGACAGGATTTCCAGGATGCCGGGGGGCAGGGCCAGATCCTCCGGAACGAGCTCCAGCGGATCGCGCACGAGCAGCTCGCGCTCCTCCCCGTCCTCCACGGGAATGAATTCCAGGTCCAGCCTGGCCGGAGGCAGGGGGTTGTTCATGGCCTTTCGGGGTTAACGTTGCGGGAGGCCCCTTGTAGCGCGATCCCGGGCCGGGAACAAGACCGTCCCCACGGCCCCGGGTCCGCGCTGTGCGGCGCCGGTCGGCGCGGGGCGGGCCGCCTTGCGAAACGGCCGCGTCGGATGCTAGAAATGATAAACGACCCCAGCGAGGAGCCGTATGATGGAGCCGAAGGCCGCGTTGACGGAGCAGGATTTTCCGCGATTTTCCGCCAACGTGACGCGTCTTCTGGCGCGCGTGGCCAGGGATATCCGGGAAGACCCCGTGCGCGCGGCGGGCAGGGCCAGCGGCCGCCTCCCTTTTTACGAGGGATGGCGGGCGCGGCTGCACGTGGAATACCGCCGCCGGGGCATGCGGCCGCTGGTGGCGATCCTGGGCGAGCCCTGGTTCGGCCGGGCCTATCTGGGCAGGGTCAACGGCCGGGGCGACCTGCTGATCTTCGGCGGAGGGATCAAGATCCTGTTCGACCGCCTGCTCGTGCAGGGCGGACTGACCGCGTTCAACGACGGACTCGAAGCCATGCTCGATTTCGACCTCAACCGGCGCGCCCGGGCCCAATAGGGCCTTGCCGCGCGCGACCAAGGAGCGACTATGAAACCCATCGATCTCTTGTATCTGGGCCTTGGGGCCGCCTTTCTGGCCAAGGACAAGGTCGAGGCCCTCATCGAGGACATGGAGAAGCGCGGCGAGGTTTCCCGCAAGGACGCCGAGGCGTTCGTGGAGGAGGCCAAAAAGCGCGCACGGGCGGAACGCGACGCCCTGGACGCGAAAGTGCGCGAGCAGGTCAAGGAAACCATAGCCGCCATGGGGCTCGCCACCAAGGCCGACATCGAGGAATTGAAAGCGCTCATCGCCAAGTCTTGATCCCAGGCGCGTATTCTCCGGCCCGGGTGTGGATGGCCTTTCGCTTCATCCACACCGTGTTCGTGACCTTCCGCAAGAAGGAGCGATTTCTCTTTTTGCGCGCTCTTTCGCCGGAAGCGCTCAAACGCGTCATCCTGGATCTCGGGGTCAGCTTCATCAAGCTGGCCCAGGTGCTGGCCACCCGGGCGGATTTTTTCACTGAGGACTATCTCGAGGAGCTCAAGGCCATCCACGACGAGGTGGAGCCCATGAGCGAGGCGGATTTTTCCGCCGCCTTCGCGAGCGCCTTCAAGGGCGGCGATCCCTTCGCCCATTTCGAGAAGACGCCCCTGGCCAGCGCCTCCATCGGCCAGGTCCACGCGGCGAGGCTCCCCGGGGGCGAGCTTGTGGCGGTCAAGCTTCGGCGATTCGGCATCACCGCCAGGGTCAAGGCGGACATCCGCATCCTGCGGCTGTTTCTGCGGGTGTTCAAACCCTTTTTCAGCGCGTTCACCAAGCATTCCCTGGAAGCGGTCATCGCGGAATTTTCCGTCATGATCTTAAAGGAAACCGATCTTTCCATCGAGTGCGACAACCTGCGCAAGTTCACCGAGACCTACAAGGACAGCGGGGTGATCTTTCCGGGGTTCTATCCGCAGTATACCAGCGCGGACGCGTTGGTCATGACCTTCGAGCGGGGCGTGCGCGTGGACGACAAGGCCGGGCTCGCCAAGCTCAACATCCCCTTTCGGGAGGTCATGGATGAGCTGGTGTCCTTTTACGCCGAGCAGATGCTGGTCAAGGGTTTTTTCCACGCCGATCCGCACCCGGGCAATCTCCTGGTGCGCGAGGACGGCAGGCTCGTGCTGCTCGATTTCGGCATGGTCAAGCGCCTGCCCGCCTCCATGCGGGTGGCCATGATCGAGATGGTCAAGGCGGCCCATGAACAGGATTACGAGGTCTTCATCGCCTCGTGCAAAAGGCTCGGGGTGATCGCGGCCAGCGCTCCGGAAACCGAGATGCGCGACCTGGCCGAGCGCATGTTCGACATCTTCGGCAACGAGAACCTGAGCGCCGCCAGCATGCAGGCCCTGGCCTTCGACGTCCTCGAATCCATGCGCGGCTTTCCCTTCAAATTCCCCCAGGACATCGTCTACGTCATGCGGGCCAGCTCCCTGATCGAGGGGCTCGGCACCAGCTACATCGAGAATTTCAACGGGGTGAAGGACATTCTTCCCGTACTCTTAAAGAACCTGCGCCGGGCGCTGGGGGCCGAGGCCGGTCTTTTCCCGAGCATCAAGGACGAGATCATCTCCCTGCCTCTGACGTTTCGGCGCATGAAGACGGCGCTCAACGATTTGAGCGACGGCAACCTGAAGGTGAAGCTCTCGCCCGAGACGCTGGAGATCCTGGGGGAGATGGTTCGCGGCTACGTGCGGCCGCTGATTGAGGGCGCGCTGTTCGTGATCGCGGCCTTTTTCCTGCGCGGCGCGGATTTCCCCGCCGCCCCCCACCTGTCCTGGGCGCTCTTCCTGCTTGGCGCGCTGCGGGTCTATCTGGGGTTGCGCTAGAGAGCGCTTTATTCCCCGTCATCGTTTCTTCTGTCGCCCGGGCCGCATGATTTCCCGGGAAATCACGGCATTTTTTTGCCTGCGCGTTTTCCTGGGCCATCGCCCGCAAGGGACGCGGCGCCATGACGCGCTTGACAAACCACTTACCAAGTAAGACTCTTTTCCCATGAGAGCGTTCAAAACCAAACGCCTGGACCGATGGGCGAGGAAGGAAGGGCTTTCAGACGCGGCGATGTGGAACGCGGCCGGGGAAATCCTGGAAGGCGAATTCGAGGCGAGCCTGGGGAGGCATCTCTACAAGAAGCGAATAGCCCGCCCTGGGAAGGGAAAAAGCGGAGGATTCAGAACCATTGTCGCCTTCAAGGACATCCAGGACGGCAATGTCTATTTTCTTTACGGATTCGCCAAAAGCGACAGGTCGAACATCAATTCCACGGAGAGGGAAGCGCTTTGCGTCATCGCAAAAACTCTTGTGGAAGCGACGGGCGATGGCTTGAAACGCCTGTTGCAAGACGGCGCTCTCGTAGAAATCGAGGAGGCGCATCATCAATGAGCGACATACTTGAAGCGGCCTTGGAGGTCGCACAGGACATGCACCGCGCGGGCGTAATGGATAAGCTGACCTTGCGGCGCGTCGAAGCGCTTTGTATCCCGGAGGTCAAACGCTATACGCCGGAAGAGATCAAGGGGATCAGGGAAAAGACCAACACGAGCCGGGCCGTTTTCGCCAAACTGCTCCATGTCAAACCGACCACGGTCGAACATTGGGAGCGGGGACTGAAAAGGCCGAGCGGCCCTTCGCTGCGTCTGCTCGACGTGGTTGACCGCAAGGGTATCGAAGCCCTGTGCTGATTCCGGCCTCGGATATCAGCGCGGGGAGGAAAAATAGCTTGCCAATCCGCTGAACCGGCGAACGCCGCTGGCCGCGCGACGCGTGGCCGCTTTCCTCACAGAGAGCGACAACACATTACCTTTTCTGCGCTCTCAGGAATATTCTTCCGCTTCAGTCTCGCCGGAAGCCTCTTTTCCACCCTCCGCCTCCGGCCGGTCGAGCAGGCGTGAGAGCGCGGCCGTGAGCCCCGCGCACAGGGCCAGTCCGGCCAGGGAGACCCGCAGCGAGGTCAGCCCGGCCGTGAAGCCGATGATGGGCGGGCCGATGAGAAAACCCAGGTAGCCCGCCGAGGCCGTCCCGGCGATGGCCTGGCCCGGCGCCACGCCGGGCGTGCGGCCCGCCGCGCTGAACAGAAGCGGAATGAGGTTCGACAGTCCGAGCCCGGTCAGGGCGAATCCGCCCGCCGCGAGAAGCGGCCAGGGCGCGGCCACGGCGGCGACAAGCCCGGCGCAGGCCAAAAGGGCGCTGAAGCGCGCCAGACGCGCCGGACCCAGGGCGGCCGTCAGCCGGTCGCCCGCGAACCGCCCGGCCGCCATGGCCAGGGAAAAGGCGGCGTAGCCCGAGGCGGCCAGCCCCGGCCCGGCGCCAAGATCGCCGGAGAGATACACGCTGGTCCAGTCCGCCATGGCGCCCTCGCAGGCCAGCGTCAGAAGGGCCAGCAGGCACAGAGGCAGCACCCGCCGGTCCGGCAGAGCGAAGGGGCTTTTCCCGGCGCCCGCTCCTTCGGGAGGCGACGGAACAAGCCGCATGAGCCCGGCCGCGCAGACCAGCCCGAGAACCGCCGTCGCCCCCAGGGCGTGAACCCACGGCGCGACTCCGGCCGCCAGAACCATTCCTCCGAGCGCCGCTCCCGCAAGCCCCCCCAGACTGAACAGCCCGTGGAACGAGGACATGACGGGCGACCCCTTGGCCCGCTCGACCATCACGGCCTGATCGTTCATGGCCACGTCCATGGCGCCGTTGGCCATGCCGAAAAGGGCCAGAGAAAGGCCCAGGGTTATGGGAGAAGGCGCGAGGATCGGCAGCGGCAGGGCCAGGCAGAAGACAACGCCCGCCACCCGGGTGACCAGGCGCGAGCCGAAGCGGCCGATGAGCTTCCCGGCCGCGCTCAGGGAGGCCATGGCCCCGGCCGCCAGGCACAAAAGGGCCAGCCCCAGCGCGGCCTCGCCAAGATGCAGGCGCCCGGCTACGCCGGGAATATGCGGAACCCAGGAGGCGAACACGGCGCCGTTGGCGAAAAAGACCAGGGACACGCCGATGCGGCGGGAGCGGATGCGGGCGGCGCTTGTCATAGCTGTTCCTCAAAGGGGCCTGTTGCGACCGGTCCGGCGAGCCGGTTCATGCCTGGCAACCCGGTCATGCCCCATCCATATTGTGTAACACGTTGAAAAAACGCCGGGATTCCAATGTGCGAGAGCCCGTTTTTCGCCGGAGGCCTTCGTTCCTGCACATCCCCAACGCTCCCGCGCCTAGTGTGGCGTCCACGAAGAAAATGGACACTTGTTTTGCAGGCAATACGCTGAAATAGTTGTTTTTATCCTCGAACAACATGAAAATTTTTCGAGGACGCGACGCTAGGCCTCGATGATCTCAAGTCCCGCCGCCCTGAACGGGGCCAATGTCTCCTCGTCCGCGTCGGCGGCGATCAGATGGGTGAGCCTTGAAAGCGGGGCCACGGTGAAGGGCGCGGCGACGCCGAGCTTTTCCGGCCCGGCCAGGACGGCCACGTCGGCGCTCTGGTCCACGTAGGCCTTTTTGAGCGGGACCTCCTCGTAGACCTCGGCCGTAAGCCCGATGTCCGGGCGCAGGCCGCAGACCCCCATCAGGCACAGGTCGGCCCGGATTTCCCGGACCGCCGCCACGGCCTGCGCGCCGGCGGCGGTCATGGGGGATTTGAGCAGGCGCCCGCCCAGGAGAATGACCTCGGCGCCCGGATGGGCGGCCAGGGTCAGAGCCGCGTCCGGGCTGGCGGTCACGGCGGTGAAGGCGATGTCCGGCCGGATCCGGGCGGCCGCCTCGCGCACGGCCGTTCCACTGTCGAAGAGGACGATGCTTCCGTTTTCCACCAGTCCGGCCGCCGCCTGGGCGATGCGCTCCCTGGTCTCGCCGCCCTGGCTCTTGCGGGCGATGTACTCCTTGGCCGCCGGGGAGGCGGGCAGGGCGCCGCCGTGCACGCGCACGCACATTCCGGCCCGGGCCAGGTCGCGCAGGTCGCGCCGGACGGCGTCTTCGGACACGCCGAAACGCGCGGCCAGGGCGGAAGTGGACAGGGCGCCGTCGCGGGTCAACAGCGCGATGATATCGCGGCGCCGCGCGGCGGGCGGAGCGCAAGAGGCGGGCTCGTTCATGGTTCTCCTCGGTCGTGAGCGTTTTTGCACGAAGACGCTGTTTTATGCACGATGGTGCACGATACTGCGTGAATTCCCCCGCGTCAACCCAGAAACGGGGATCCCCAAGGGGGCCGCCCTTGGGCCGCCGGAGGCGATCACTCGCACGCGGATGCCAGAGAACGCGCCAGGAATCGGTCTGGCGACAAATCGATCATACATGAAGAGAGGGGCGGCGGAACAAAGGCCGGACGCCGGGGGGAGGCGTCCGGCCGTGTTCCCTTGTGGAGGAGGCTATGCGGTTTTCGAGAGGATTGGGGGTCTCGAAAAGCTGTTCAGGCGGCGTACGGGACCGCGGGATTTCGTGGGATCAGCCCTTTGCGCCCAGGCGCGCCTTGTCGGCGGAACACTGGGCGATTTTGGCCGCCTCGGACACGGTCTGCCCGGCGCCGTGGCGGCGAATGGTGTAGATAAGGGAACGTCCGTAAAAAAAGTCCAGGTCCTCGTCCGTTGCCTTGTGATTCGAAACAACATTCATGGCGCGACTCCTTTCTTGCATTTCCATAAGCAGAATCCGGGCCAAACCCGCAACAGCCTGAAATGCTTGTCTGGAGAGGGACGATAGGAGCGCATTGCTACGTTTTCGTAGCAAGCGGGAGACAAAATCGAATCGTGAAGGCGCGCCCGGGCGAGGCCGGGTCAGGCCGGGTGAGCCCGGATCAGGAGGGAACCCGGGCGAGCATGGCGGCGAAGACCTCGTCCACGGTGAGGTCCGAGGTGTCGATGATGACGGCGTCATCGGCCGGGACCAGGGGGGCGGCGGCCCGGTTGCGGTCCTGGTCGTCCCGTTTGCGGATCTGGTCGAGGATTTCCGCATATTCGGCCGGGCGGCCCATGGCGGCGAGCTGGGCCGCGCGGCGCCGGGCGCGGACCTCGGGCCGGGCGTCCAGGAAGAATTTCACGTCCGCGCCCGGAAAGACGGCCGTGCCCATGTCCCGGCCTTCGGCGGTCAGGGAGCCTTGGCGGCCGATTTCCCGCTGGGCGGCTTTCTGGGCGGCGCGAACCTCGGGCCGGGCGGCCAGTTTGGAGGCCAGAAGCCCCACGGCCTCGGTGCGGATTTCGTCGCCGATGGGGGCGCCGTTTACAAGCAGGGTGGAGGAAGCCCCCCGGCCGGACAGGGTGAAATGAAATGTGGCCAGGCGCGGGACCAGCTCGTTTTCCGGGAGATCGGGCGCGCCGTCGCCAAGGGCCAGGGCCGTGGCCCGGAACATGGCCCCGGTGTCCAGGTAGGGGATGTCCAGGGCTTCGGCAAGGCGCTTGGCCAGCGTGGTCTTGCCCACGCCCGCCGGTCCGTCGATGGTCACGATGCGGTTTTTCATGTCCAGTCCTTGCGCGGCGCCTTCGCGCGAACGAGGGGCGCGACATACGCGCACGGCGTATCGGGGCGCATTGTCAGGCGTTTTGGGCGAGAGGCTAGGCCTCGCTTGCGCTCGCCAGGATTTCGGTCATGGCCGCGATGAAGGCGGCGTTTTCCTCGTCCGAGCCCACGCTGACCCGCAGGGCCTTGGGCAGCTTGTAGCTGGTCAGGCGGCGGATGATGATGCCTTTTTTGAGCAGGCTCTCGAAAACTTCGGCCGCGGGCTTCGGCGGATAGAACATGAGGAAATTGGCCATCGAGGGGTAGACCTTGCAGCCGAGCGCGGTCAGGGCCTCGAAAAGCAGGGTCCGGCCGCGCAGGGTGGTTTCCACCGTGGCCTGGCGGAAATGCTCGTCCTCCAGGGCGGCGAGTCCGGCGGCCTCGGCCAGGAGGTTCACGGAAAAGGGCAGACGGGCGCGCAGCATGTAGTCCGCGAGCCAGGGGGGCATGGCCCCGAACCCGAGACGCAGCCCGGCCAGGCCGTAGAGCTTGGAAAAGGTCCTGAGGACCACCACGTTCTCCAGGGCTTCGAACCGGGGCAGGATGGCGTATTCGTCCATGGGGTCGCAGAAGTCCGCATAGGCCTCGTCCACCACCAAAAGGGCCTGTTCGGGCAGGGCCATGGCCAGGGAGACGATGTCCGTGGCGGGCGCGGCGAAGCCCGAGGGGTTGTCCGGGTTGGTCACGAAGACCAGGGCGGTGTTTTCGTCCACCCGGGCGAGGAGGCGCGCGAAATCGAAGCGCATGTCCTCGCCGAGGGGGACCTGGCGCAATTCGATGTCGCACAGCTGGGACTGCTGCACGTAGATGGAGAAGCAGGGATCGAACGCGACGATATTGTCGCGCCCGGGCGTGGCCTTGATGCGGATGATGAGGTCGATGATCTCGTCCGAGCCGTTTCCGGCCACCAGGCATTCGGCCGGGACGCCGTGCGCGCGGGACAGCGCGGCCAGAAGGGCGGGATTTCCGGCCCTGGGGTAGCGGAAGGCGGACGGAGCCTTGCGTTCCAGGGCCCGGATGACCAGGGGCGAGGTCCCCAGGGGGTTCTCGTTGCTGGCCATCTTGATGACCTGGGTCAGGCCATATTTTTCCTTGATCTCGTCGATGGAAAGCCCGGGCGAATACGGCTCGAAATCCTTGACCAGGTCGCGTACGGCGTCGATGGCTCGCATGAAAAACCCCCCCCTCGCGCGGATTGGTTGCGTCGAGGGGGGGAGACTAACGTCAAAGGCGTTTTGATTCAAGAACTTCGGACTAGGCCTTGGGGTGGATGGTCAGCACCGGGCAGGAAGCGCTCTTGACCACCTTTTCCGCCACCGAGCCGAACAGGATGCGGTCGATGCCCTTGCGGCCGTGGGTGCCCATGATGAGCATGTCGGCCTTTTCCTTCTTTGCGGTCTCCAGGATCTCCTCCGCCGCATAGCCGGTCATGACCTTGCCCTCGCAGTCCACGCCCGCGAAATGCTCATCCACGAAATCGGACATGGTCTTGTCGGCGCCGGTGACGATCTCGCCCACGAAATTCTCGATGGAGCTTGGAGGAACGTGAAAGCCGAGATACTCGCTGAGGGACGGCGCAACGTACAGGCACAGGATCTTGGCCCCGAGCTTTTCGGCCAGGGTGCGGGCGTAATCGGCCACCACGTCGCTGTGTTCGGAAAAATCCACGGCGCACAGAATCTTCTTGATTTCCACCATAACCGCCTCCTTGTTTAACGGATCATAAGCCCGCTTAAGTTTTCCGGTTTTTCGCCGATAGGGTAAGGGCGAACCTTCTCATTAAGTGCCAAAAACCCTTGGAATAGACAAGCTGTTTCCCCTGAACTATAGGTAAAACAGCCCCAGGGGTTGTACAGCCGAAAAGCGGTCGCGCGCGGCAATTTCTTCCCTGGCTTCTTTGAATAAAGTTAATGATTCAAATATATTGAATGGACAGCTCCGGTTGGCAGGATCCTTGCTAGAGAGGAAGAAAACAACCCAGGGCGAGGAGCAGACAACATGAAGATTCAAACGGATCAAGTAACCGCTCTGAACCAGACCTCGGGAACGGACAAGACCAGGTCCGTTGCGGACGAGGCCAATCCCTTCGGGGAGATTCTGGCCAGGGAGATAGGCGCTTCCACGACCCAGGCGGGAACCTATTCGGTTCCTCCGTTGACCGGAGGGCTCGGCGGAGTGTCTGGATTATTTGGCGCCGGGGAAGTCGAATCGGCTGGAAACCTGAGCGAAAAAGAGCGCGCGGTCATGGAAAACGTGGATGTCTTGCTGAATCAGTGGGAAAATTATGCCGACAGTCTCGCCTCCGGCGGGGAGGGCTCGGGTCTCAAGCAGGCGTACGGCGTGCTCGAGGACATCGAATCCGGCGTAAGGAAGATCAAGGACGATCTGCCCCAAATCGGCGGCGCCAACTCGGAAATCGCGTCTTTGGTCAATGAACTGGAAGTCATGACCGTGACCGAGAAGATCAAGTTCAACAGGGGCGACTACATCTAGCGGCGCGTCCTCGAAGAAAGCGCGCGCTTTTTTCGAGGAAAAGACAGAAAGAGGATTGCTTTCCCTTAAAAACGGCGGCCCTTTTTTTAGGGACGCCGCACGAGGGGGCGGGCTGCGGCGCGGGAATGGCCGCGGCCTGGGACGGACCGGCCAGGCGCCGGAGCGTCCCGCAACGGGGCGCGCAGTCCCGGTTCGCATGGCCCGCCGGGTTTCACGGGCTCCGCAGGCTCCACAGGACGGCGGAGTTTCTGGACGCGACCGGCGACGCCCTCGCCGATTTGACGCCGCATCCTCAACACGGCGCAAGCGAAAGCCAGGGACGCCATGCCGCATTGACGGGTATTTTCAACCGGCGGACATGCCGTTCACAGGGCGCCGGGCGCGTCGCTCGCCGGAAATTCCGCCAGCGGCGAATAGACCGGGCCGCTTCGATCAAGAACGCTCCGAAAGAGCGTGAATCCCGTTACCGTAAAGGCGGGCCAATCGAGGGCCGCAAGATCGTCCGCCAGGGTCCGCCAGACCGCGGCCGCTTGACCGCGATCCACGGGAGCGCGTTTCGCATGCCCTGATCGGCCGTCCCTGACCCTGGCCAGGGTCAGGTGCGGGGAAAACGGCCGCCGTTCCTTTGCATACCCCAGGGGGACGAGAGCCTTCTCCACCAGCCCGGCCAGATCCGCGCATTCCTTTCTTCCCGCATCCACCCCGATCCAAAGCGTACGCGGCGCGCCCGCGTCCGGAAAAAAGCCCGCCCCGGCCCCGCGCAGGGCAAAGGGCGCGAAGCGGATGGCCGCGAGGGCGCCTACGACCTCCTCAAGGCCGCCTTTTCCGCTTTCGGGAACGTCGCCGAGAAATTTCAGGGTGAGATGCCACGAACCCGGCCGGGTCCAGCCCAGTCTGGCCGGCGGGGCGGGCATGTCTTTTTTGGGCAGGGCGGCCAGGCCGTCCTGGTAGGCCTTGGGGAGGGGAATGGCCGCGAAAGCCCGGATCATGCGCATGACGGACTCCTTGTGGCGTTCGCGCGGACGCTTTGAACGCGGGGTCCGTTCTACGAAAAAGACGGCCAGGGCAAAAGCGCTTTCTTGACGGGCGCCCGGGCGGGCGGCGGGCGCCGGACACAGGGGCGGTCCGCCGGGAAACGGACGGCTATTCGGGGGCGGCGGCCTTTCTGGCCAGGCTCGCCGCGTCCGGCGGAAATTCCGTGAAATAGCGTTCCACGAATTCGTCGATCACAAGCTGGGGCTTTTCCTTCTCGATGACCTCACGGTCGAAGAGGCGCACGTTTTTCAGCGCCGTGGGGTACGGCCACAGGTAGACCACCCGGGAAAAATGCTCGGAGAGAAACGGGATGAGCTCGTGGGCGAAGGAGTCGCGGAAGACCACGGCCCTGGGCTGGTCGGGGTTGCCCGTTTCCATGACCACGGGAGGCTGGAAATACATGGGATTGGAGTAGTCCACCGCCACAGGCTTGGCCTTGCGGGGCTCCTTGGGGATGAACGTGACCTTGTCCTCGGGGAATTTGTCCCCAAGGGCCAGCATATAGGCCAGCCCCCCGGGAAGTCCCGGGCTGATCTCGATATCGTACGCGCCCTTGAGCTGGTTGGCCATGGGCGGGAAATATTTCCCCAGGCGCTTCATGATCTCGACGTAGGCGGCGAAGGCGCCGTAGGTGGTCCAGTGGTTGTCCGTGCGGTAATAGGCCAGGGCCTTGTCCTTGATGGAGGCCATGGTTTCGCGCAGGTCGAGCACGTCGATCCCGGCTTTTTCCAGGGCGCCGGTCAGCTGGTCCATGCGGTCCTGGCCGCCGATGCGGTTGTACTGGGAGGGCAGGTACTCGGAATAGACGGTGTGCTTGTTGGGAGCGATGACCACCAGGTATTGGATGCCGCGCGCGCTCAGCCAGTTCTTGCGCTCGGTGAAGATGTCCACCCAGGCCCGCAATTGTTCCGGGGTGAACAGCGAGAGTCCCCGGTAGTTGTCCACCACGTTGAGGTCGCCGTTTTCCTGGGACAGGAAGAGCCAGGCGTCTTTCCCCACCAGCACGGGGTGATACATGGTGGAGGACGCCAGACCGAAGATGTCCAGCATGTTTTCCCAGCGCACCAGAAGCTTGCGGAAGCCGAAGGTTTTTTCCAGGTAGCCTTTCTGCAGGATATTGAAGATCTTGAAGAGTTTCGACAGGCTGACCTCGGGCAGGGGAGCGGGCTCGGTCTCCATCAGATTGACCTGAGGTGAAATCCTGAAAAACGTGTCCAACGCGGGCAGGCACAAAAGGCCCGCGAAAATAACGCACGCAAGCAGATGAATGCACTTGGCCGGAAATCTTGTAACGCCCTGGGGCATGATATCGCCTAAAACTGGAAGTAGATGAAGGGGTTGTGCGTCCCGCTGGCCAGGGACATGGCGCACAGGACGAAAACGCAGGGCATAAGCCCGAGGCTCACCACGAATTCCACGGCGTCGTCGGCCATGAACGGGCCGAGCGCCTTCCGGGCAAGGGTCCTGTCGCGGAAGGCCTTGAGCCAGGGAATGATGGGCGTGACGCCGATGACCCCGAGCACGAGCACGAGCGCGAGTTTGGCGTTCATGAAAAGCCCCACGTGCCATTCCACGCCGGAGCCGCTGGCCGCGCCGAACATGGCCTTGATGAAGGCGAAGGCCTCGGGAAAGGTTTCCGCCCGGAAAAAGACCCAGGCCACCATGACCACCAGCATGCAGTAGGCGTGGCTGACGATCCGGGAGCGTTCGAGCATTTTGCCGAGCGCCGTGCGCTCGATGACCGAGAAGGCGCCGTGGAACAGGCCCCAGATGATGAAGTTCCAGCTGGCGCCGTGCCACAGGCCGCACAGGAAAAACACCATGAACAGGTTGAAATAGTTGCGCGCGGGGCCCACCCGGTTGCCGCCGAGGGGAATGTAAAGGTAGTCGCGGAACCAGGTGGACAGGGAGATGTGCCAACGCCGCCAGAATTCCCGGATGGACCGGGAAATGTAGGGGTAGTTGAAGTTCTCCATGAATTTGAAGCCGAACATGTTGGCAAGGCCGATGGCCATGTCCGAATAGCCGGAGAAATCGAAATAGATCTGCAAGGTATAGCAGAAGATGCCGAGCCAGGCCACCGGGGTGGTCAGGTGCTCGGAGGGGATGTTGAAGATCTTGTCCGCGGGCAGGGCCACCACGTTGGCGATGAGCACCTTTTTGCCCAGGCCGATGATGAACCGGTTCACGCCCTTGGAGAACCGCTCGAGACTGACGTAGCGGTCGGTCAACTGGCCGCAGATGTCCTTGTAGCGGATGATGGGGCCCGCGACCAGCTGGGGGAAAAGGGAGATGTACAGGGCCGTGTTGGGCAGCGAACGCTGGGGCGGCGTCTGCTTGCGGTAGATATCCATGATGTAGGATATGCAGTGGAACGTGAAAAACGAGATGCCGATGGGGAGATGGACGGCGCCGATCTTGATTGTCGGGATGCCGAAATCGGCCAGCAGGGGGTTGAGGTTGTCGACGATGAAATTCGTATACTTGAAAATGACGAGCAACAGGATATTGAAGGAGATCGCCGCGGTGATGGCCGTTTTCGACTTGCCTTTCTCGTGCTCGTTGTAGACCCATATGCCCAGGAAATAGTTGGCCAGGATGGAAAGGAGCATGATCAGCGTATATTCGCTTTCCCCCCAGGCGTAGAAGAAAAGACTCGCGCCCAAAAGGACGTAGTTGCGCAGGCGCTTGTGCGCCACCACGGGAAAATACAATGCCAGAACGACCGGGAAGAAATAGAATAGAAACGCTGCTGAGCTAAATACCATATCGGATTGTTCTCTTCATTGTTAGACGAACGCGGCGTTCGTGGATAGTACTGAGAGCGCAAATGGGTAACATGTCGCGCTCGAAGTTAGAAGAACGGCCACGCGGCGCGAGGCCAGCGGCGAATGCCGCTGGAGCGGGTCTTCACGCGTTTCCCGCTCCAAGTGATATCCCCGCCCAGCCCGGAGACAGGGGCGCGGCGAGAGCGGCCGCCACGCGCGAAGCCAGCGCTCCGCTTGCGTTGGGCGCTTGCTCATACTTCACGGAACGTCTTTTGACAACTCCCGGAAAAACCCCCGGCCCGCAAGGAACCCGGCGCCGCCCCCATTGGGTTTTTCAGGGTTAGGCGGTATGGTCCGGCCAAAGGAAGGATGCATGCGGAACAGTCCAAGACAGCGGTTGATGCGGCTTCTGGCCGCCATGAGCCCGGAGCGCGTCTGGCGCCCGGTGGCGGCGCCTGACGGGGAAATCCTTTCCCCGGGTTTCGGTCATGACGAGGACGGGCCGTATTCCCTGCCGGAATCCGTCGATTTTACGGGAAAAACCGTTCTCGATCTGGGCTGCAATTTCGGAGAGGCCGTCTTTTTCGCCCTGTCGCGCGGGGCGGTCCGGGCCGACGGCGTGGACAGCGACCCCCAGGCCGTGGAAGGCGCCCGCATTCTGGCCGAATGGCGGGGTGCGAAAAACGCCCATTTCCACACGGCCGATTTTCTGGACGCGCCGCTTGGGATGACGGCCGACGCCGTGTTGCTCATCGACTTCATCGGCAAGGGCGTGACGGTCAAGGGGCGGCTGGACGCGGTCCTGCGGGTCGCCGGCGCAGCCGCGAAACGCGAGATCGTGGCCACCATCCGCCCCATCTACGCCCTGAAGGAGCTTCCCGGAACGGACGGAGAACGGCTCGCGGCCCTCTACGGACGGGCCTTCGTCCGGGACGGCCGGTTTCATCTGTGGGAATACATGGAGCGTTTTCTCGCTCCCGGCTGGGACGCCCGGGTCCTGACCGGGGAGGCGGCCATGGGCAAGAAATACAAATACGCCGTGCGGCTGACGCGCAAAGCCTAGTCCGCCGCCCTTTCGCCGCAATGCCCCGCCCCGGCATCCCCGAGACGCCCGAAACCGCCTTCGCGGGGACGCGGCGCGCCCCGCTTCAGCCGAAGGCCGCGCGCATGGCCGCGCAGAGGGCCGCGAGCCGGTGCTCGTAGGCGTGTCCGGCCAGGATGCGCTTCCTGGCCGCCCGGACGATCCGTTCCCGCTCAGCCGGATGGGCCAGGTAATGGCGGACCAGATCGCCGATCTCCCCGGGATCGTCGTAGCTGACCGCTTCCTCGCCGGGCGTGAACAGGGCGTCCATCTGGTCGCGCCGGTCGGTGAGCAGAAACGCCCCGCAGGCCGGGACGTCGAACACGCGCTGGTTGACCGCGCCTTTCATCTGCATGCTGGTGCAGTTGAAATTGACGTCCGAGAGGGGATAGAACCGGGGCAGGTCCTCGTAATACTTGAGCGGTCCGGCGGCGCGCCAGGACGCTCCCGCCCCGGGAAGGCTCGCCTCCCAGCCCGGATCCCCGGCGATGAGCGGGGTGAACGGCAAAAGGCGCTTCACGCGCTCCAGCCTGTGGCGCCGGGCCGCCTCCCAGGTGACCAGCACCTCGAAATCGAGCCTGGCCTCGGCCGTGGGCAGACGCTCCCAGGCCGCGAAGGCTTCGGGCGCGGCCTCCCGCAGATACTCCCTGATTCCGCGCTCCGGACTATGCCGGAACCCCTCGGCCAGGGCAGCGTAGTCCCTGGCGGCGAAGGGCCAGGGGGTGAGCCTGGCGAGCAGCTCGTCCACCCGGCCGCGCAGGGAGTCGCCCACGAAAGAGACCCGGCTGCGCCAGGGATGGTTAGCGGGCAAGGGGCCCGCGGGCGGGGCGAAGCGCCTGGGGTCCGTGGCCAGGGGGAGATAGGCCCTGTGGGCGAAGCCCATCTGGCCCAGGTCGTCGAGCAGGTCCGCGTCCCAGGAAAAGACCATGCGCCAGGGACCGGCCAGCCCCTGGTAGTCGTGCAGGATGAGGCGGGGGTTGTCCACGAACCAGGAGGCCAGGGGCAGGCGCAATTTTTCCAGGAGTCCCGAGAGAACTCCCCGGCGGTCCAGGCCCAGGTGGTTCACGGTGAGCAGGAAATCCGGCCTGAAGCGCGCGGCCGTCGCGAGAAGCTCCTCCACGAACCGGCCGCCGTCACCGTCCCGTTCGGGCGCCTTGAAGGACAGGACCTCGGCCCCCAGGCGCGACAAGGCCTCGCGGATTTCCCGGACCAGGAAATAGGGGCTGTCGAAAAGGAGCACGCGCGGGACGTCCGTGACGAAGCGTCTGGCCCCGGCCGCTCCCCAGAATCTGGCGTGGGCCGCGAGACGGGCGGAAAGATCCTTGCAGAAATCCGGATCCAGCCTGCGCCAGGCCGGATGGATGACGGGCGCGAATCCGCTCCGGCCGGTTTTCTCCAAAAGGGCGTCGAGAATCCGCATGGCGCTTTCGGCGTCCGGGGCCTCTTTGCGGCCGATCCAAAACACTTCGGGCGCCCGGGCCAGGGACTGGTCCCTGGTCAGGGCCAGGATGTCCTCCTCCCGGTCCGCCACGGCCACGGGGCCGGAAACGTTGGCCAGAAGCCAGCGCAGGCCATGACCCGCCCCAAGCCCCACCAGAACGGGCAAAAGGACCGGACGGCCCTGCGCATCCCTGGGGACGTCCGCCAGCGCCCGGGCGGCCAGCTCCTCCTCCATCCGCGGACCGGTGCGGCCGCACAGGCTGAGGCTTTTCCCGTCCCATTCCACGCGCAGATCGGCCAGACGGCCCTCCTCGTCGAGGATCGGGGTCAGGACGCGGGCCGGGGAATCGGGCGGGGGGCGCCGGGGCATGGGGCTCCTTAAAAATGCAGCAGGGTTTCCACGTCGCGCAAGGGGCGCGAGGTCCGGCTCAAGGCCTGGCCGGGCAGGGACAACAAGCCGCGCAGCATGCGGTAGACCATGTCCCCGACGATCATGCTGCGGTCGATGTTCACTTGGGGGTTTTCAAGCGGCCCGGAGATGGTCACGGGTATGGGGGCGCCGTCGTCCATGCGGGCCGCAAGGCTCAAGTCGACGGATTCGTCGCGCAGATCAACCGCGCCCCGGCCCGTGATGCGCAGCTTGCCCCCGTCGATGAGAAAATCCTCGGTATAGGCCACGCCCCCGCGCACCGTGAAGGAGGCGCTCAGGACGTTGAAGGGCAGAATGTCGTCCTTGGGCGGGGGCGGCCGCAAATCCGGCCTGACGGCGGCGTGGGGGATGGGCTCATCGGACGCGGCCGGTTTATCGGACGGGGATTCCTTGAGGAGCAGGGTTCCCCGGGTGATCTGGAAGCGGAAGCTGCCCCCGAGGTTCCGGCGCAGCTCGGCTTCCGTCAGGCCGTTGCTGCGAAAGGCCAGCACGAAGGTGGCGTCTCCGGAATTGAGCACCACCCCGTCCACCCAGTCCTTGAGAAATTTCGCGCAGTCAAAGCCTTCGATCTTGAGCTCCAGCAGGGTCTTCAGGGTGATGTCTCTGGCGTCGCCCACCATCTGGCCGGAAAACAGCCCGCCGTAAAAGGCTCCGGCCTTTTGTTCCAGGGTGAACTGGCCCTTGCGGGCGGTCAGTTTGATAACGGCGTCGCCCCAGGTGATCCTGTTCTTGATCAGGGTCCCCACGGAAACGTCCGCGCCGAGGTCCAGGCCGCGCAGGATCTTCAGATTATACGGCTTGGCGTCCCCGGACGGCAGGGTCGAGGCCGGAGGCGGATCGTAGGCGTCCAGGTCCAGCCGGTCCACAGTGAAGCGAAAGGTCCCCCGGCCCGGAGCGAAACCGGGAAACGAGGCCTGGCCCCGGGCCGTGGAATCGTCCACCCGCAGCAGGATGTCCGACAGGGTCAGATCGTTTCCCTTTGCCGCGAAGGCGAGGGAGAACGAAGCCTTGCGCAACAGATCGGACCGGATGGTTTCGGGCAGCGGCCAGGACAGGGCCGCGAAAAGCCGTCTGGGATCGAATTCCCCCGCCTTGACCGTTCCCGCGAGTCCGGCGTCCGGGCCGGACAGGGTCAGGGACAGACTGGCCGTGGCCGAAAGATCGTTCAGGGTCAGGGGCAGCGCATCGGCCTTGAGGGTTTTTCCGTCCGAGGCGAGGGCCAGCGGGCCTGACAGGGTCAGGCGCGCTGGCGTTTTTCCGGGAGCGGGACGCGTGACGGCCTCGGCGTCCACTTTGGCGTCGCCGAGCCGCGTCAGGCGTCCCTGGGCGTCGAACCACGCCGCGCCGCTCGCCGCAATCCGTCCGCTTTCCAGGGCGCCGGGCGCGGTGAAAACCAGGGAGGCCTTGGCGTCCAGGCGCGGGGGGTCCTTTCTGGCGGTCCCGTTGCGCCCGGGCGCGGCCGCGAGGGTCATTTCGGCCTGGGCTGTGGAGAAGGGCGTTCCGCCCGTGGAGCCGTTCTTCCCTTGGGCGGGCAGGAACGTCCCGCCTTTTGGGGCCTTGGCCAGGACGCGGATTGTGAGGCTGTCCAAAAGCTCCGCCAGGGTTTCGCCCTGCGCGTCGAGATTCAGGCTCGCATCCATCGGAGCCGCGGCCAGGGGCGCGCCGCTCAGGGCCTGGGCCGCCAGGGAGGCCTTGGCCCCGGAAGCCTGGAGGTTCAGGGAAATCCTGTTCCCGCCGTTCTCCCTCGCCGCGCGGCCGGTTCCGGAGAGCGCGCCGCCGAAGAGCTGCCCGCCGATCTCCCGGATGTCCAGAGCGTCCTCGCGCCAGACGCCGGTCATGGACAGGTCGCTCGCCCCCAGGCCGAACAGGTCGACCTTGCCCACGGTCAACCGGCCTTCCAGCGCCGGCGCGGACTGTAGGGCCGAAAACCCGGCGGCTCCCTCGCGTCGCGGACGCCCCAACCGTTCCAGGGTCTCGAGGACGGCCGCATCCAGGCGATCCAGGCGCAGATCCGCCACGGCCGTGATCCGGCCCGCGTTGACCAGCTCCGCCTTGCCGTCGATCTTCACGGCGCCGGTTTCGAACAGGCCGTTTTCGAACACCGCCTTGTCCCAGAGCTCCTGTTCGCCGGGGAGCGCGGAAAAATCGGCCTTGAGGGAAAAGGCGCCCATCCCGGCTTCGGCCGGGCCGGTTGAGCCGGTCGAACCGGTCGGGCCGTTTTCCGGCGCCGTGAAAACGTTGCGCAAGGCCGCCGGATCGAATCCCGAAAGATCAAGGCTCCCCTGGGCGCCCTTGGGACCGGCCTTTCCCCTGGCGCGCAGGGACAGGCTGGGCTGTCTGGCTTCCGCTTTGGCCTCCGCTTTGGCCTCCGCCTTGGCTTCCGCCCCGGCTTTCGCTCCGGTTTTGTCCGGGCTCTGCCCCCGGGATTGGCCGGGATGCGCCGTCAGGGCGAAAGCGTCCAGGCCAGCCTCAACGTCGAAGGACAGGACGCCGTCTTCCGCCCGGCCCGAGGCGTCCGCGTTGAACGTTCCGCCCGGGAGCAGGGCCGAGACCGGGTAGAGGCGCAGGCGTCCGTCCCTGGCCGTGACCGAGACGTGCAGATCCCTGATGGCCGCCTTGGCGTCCGGGTCCAGGATCAGGCCCTTGGCGTCCAGCGAGCCCTGGATGCGAAGCTTTTCCGGAACGATCCGGGCCGGATTCCAGGCGCCGCCGCCCGGCTCCCTGGGGAAAAACCGCCGCAGGTTCAGGTCCGCCGCCCGCAACGCGAAGGTCAGCAGGGGGGCGTTCCCGTTTTCCTGCGCGGCGTAGACCGCCTCCCCGGACAGACTGGCCTGTCCGCGCGTGAGCGAGGCGTTCCGTATGGCCAGACGGCCCTGGCTGGCCTCGAAAGCGGCCTCGAAGGCCAGGGGCTGGGGCTTGGGGGCGTCCGGCGCGCTCGTGAGTCTGGCCGCGCCGGGATCCTGGGCTTCGGTCAGCCGGGGAGCGTCCAGGGCGTCCTGGCGCAGGCCCAAGAGGGACAGCCAGCGCGCGGTGGCGGCCTCGATGCGCGCCGAGCCCGAGCACCGGGGCGCGCCGAACAGGCCGTCGGCCCGCAGATGTCCGGTCAGATGAGCGTCCGGGCCCTGGGCCTCGATCTCGTCAAGGGACAACGCGCCGGTCTTGGAGTCGAACGCCGCCTTGGCGCTTATGAGGATCCGGGCGGGCTCCCGTTCGGCCGGGACGGCGGGACCGGCCAGGCCGGAGGGCAGGGTGGCCAGGGTTTCCAGAACCACGTTGCGCGCCGCAATGTCCAGGGTCGCGGGATCGTAGCCCAGGTCGCCCATGGCGTGGATTTCGGCGTTTACCCCGCTGACGGAGCCCGTTACGCCGCAGGACAGGGAAAAATGCATGGGGACGCCGCGGCTGGTTTTGAGATTGAGGTTCTCCAGGGTGAAGGAGCGGCCGGAAACGTCGTCGCGCACGATCAGGGAGCCGTTTTCGATGCGCATGCCCCGAAGACGCGGCGCCACCCGCCAGTTCTCCTGGGTTTGCGGGGTGAAGGCTCCGGCGTCCGCCAGGAAGGGCATGTCTCGCCAGTTGGCCGTTCCGTCGGCGAGCCGGGTCAGGCGCAGGGCCACGCCTTCCAGGGCGATGTCCGAGGGCTCGGCCGATTTGGAGAGCAGGGACAGGGGGTGCAGGGTGATGGAGCCCCGCTCGATTTCAAGGAGCGGCTCGGGACCGAACGCCTTGGCGTTCTCCACCACCAGGGGGCCGAAGGTCAGGCTGAGCCAGGGCAGCACGGAAAAATGGGCGTCCGCGGCCAGGGTGGTCTTGCGGCCGGTGGCCCTGGTCAGGGACTGTTCGATGAATGAGGCGATCTTTTCCGGGGTGAAATAGAGATTGAGGGCCACGGGCGCGAGCGCCGCCGCCAGAAGCGGGACGGCGCAGATGACCGCCGCGATGGTAAGACGCCTGTATGCGCGTTTTCCGCCGGAGGCGGGGGGGGGCGTTTCTTGGGAAAGCTGCATGAGCGGGTCCGCGCGCAATGCCTCGGCTTGGGCGGGAACCGGCTCCCGCTAACCGAAATATGGGCACAACCGCCTTAAAAGTCAAAGCTTGATCTCCCCGGGCTTGCCTGGAAGGCCGATCCGTGATTGAACCGGGGCCAGACCCAAGAAAAAGGAGCCGTGCATGAACAAAGCGAAAATCCTTGCGGCCGTCCTGACATGCCTGCTGGCGCTGCTTCCGGCCTGCGGCGGGGATAAGGAAACGCAACATCAGGTTTTCCAGGATCTTTTCACGACATTTTGGAACGGATGCCACGATACCGGCCTGTACGAGGTCAAGGTGGACGCCGTGGCCAAGGGGCCGGACGGCTGGAGCAAGGCGGCCCTGACCTATACCTATAGTAACGGCGAGGTCCCGGATACCGGACACGCCCTCATGCTCGTCTCCCCGGACGGCAAGACCATCAAGGGCTGCGTGTACGACGCCGACGCGGGCATCTGCATGTGCGGCAAGGACAACGACTGGAACGCGGGCAAATAGCCCGTCTTGTCAGCTTCGCCGGAACCCGCTACAGGTTCCCTCGCCGGGCGCGCCCGGCCTCAACATCCGGTTACGCAACAAAAAGGGATGCCATGTCCAAAGTGTACCTCATCGGCGCCGGTCCCGGCGACCCCGGGCTTTTGACCCTTCGGGCCAAGGAAATCCTCGAACGCGCCGACGTCGTGGTCTACGACTATCTGGCCAACAAGGCCTTCCTCGATTTCGCCAAAAAAGGCGCGGAAATCATCTACGTGGGCAAGAAAGGCGGGGACCATACCCTGCCCCAGGGCGAAATCAACAGGCTCCTGGTGGAAAAGGCCCTGTCCGGCAAGACCGTGGCCCGCCTCAAGGGCGGCGACCCCTACGTCTTCGGACGCGGCGCCGAGGAGGCCGAGGAGCTTCTGGACGCGGGCGCGGATTTCGAAGTGGTTCCGGGCGTGACCTCGGCCGTGGCCGGTCCGGCCTACGCGGGCATCCCGGTCACCCACCGTTCCTTCGCCTCCTCCGTCAGCTTCATCACCGGCCACGAGGACCCCGCCAAGACCGAAAGCGCCCACAACTGGAAGGCGCTGGCCGAGGGAACCTCCACGCTTATCTTCTTCATGGGCGTGAAGAACCTGCCCGAGATCGCGGAAAACCTCATGAAGCACGGCCGTCCGGCCTCCACTCCGGCCGCCCTGGTGCGCTGGGGCACCACCTGCCGCCATCGCTCCATGGTCTCCACCCTGGGGGAGATCGCGGACGAGGCCAGGCGTCAGGGCTTCAAGGCCCCCTCGCTCATCATTGTGGGCGACGTGGTTACGCTTCGCGACCGTTTGAATTTCTTCGAAAAACGCCCCCTTCTCGGCAAGGGCGTGGCCGTGACCAGAAGCCGCGAACAGGCAAGCGGCCTGGTGGCCCGGCTGACCGAACTGGGCGCCTGCTGCCTGGAATTTCCCACCATCGAGATCGCGCCGCTTGCCGACTACGCCCCGGTGGACGCCGCCATCGGCAGGCTTGGCGGCTACGACTGGGTGGTCTTCACCTCGGTCAACGGCGTGAAATACTTCTTCGAGCGCCTCGACTGCCTGGGCCTGGACGCCCGCGCCTTCGCCGGGAAACGCGTCGCGGCCATCGGCCCCGCCACGGCCCAGGCGCTGGCCGGACGCGGCATCAAGGCGGATTTCGTTCCCGAAAAATACGTGGCCGAATCCGTGGTGGAAGGGCTCCTCGAACGCGGCGCGGCCGGGGCGCGCGTCCTCATCCCCCGCGCCAGACAGGCCCGCGAGGTCCTGCCCGAACAACTGGCCGAAGCCGGGGCGGCGGTGGAGGTCCTGCCGGTCTACGAGACCGTGCTGGCCGATCAGGACCCGGAAGAGGTTCTCGGCATGCTCGAGATGGGGGAACTGCATTACCTGACCTTCACCAGCTCGAGCACGGTGGACAATTTCTTCGCCAAGGTCCCGGCCGAAAAGCTCGCGCCCTACAAGGACAGGCTCAAGATCGCCTGCATCGGCCCCATCACGGCCAAGACCCTCGAAAGCTACGGCTTCGCGCCCTCCGTCATGCCCGAAGCGTTCACCATCCCGGCCCTGACCGGCGCCATCGTGGCCGACGCCAAAGGCGGGGATTAATCGTGGCCCTGCCCATCGCGGTTCTCGTATCCGGCTCCGGCTCCAACCTCCAGGCCATCATCGACAAGATCGAGGCCGGGGGGCTCGACGCCGCGATCACGCTGGTCCTGTCCAACAAGGCCGAGGCCTACGGACTCGAACGGGCCCGCAGGCACGGTCTGAAAACCGCCGTGATTTCCCACACGGACTACCCGGACCGGGAATCCTTCGACGCGGCCATGATAAAGGCCATCCGCCAAAGCGGCGCCGAGGCCGTCATCCTGGCCGGGTTCATGCGCATCCTGACCCCGGCCTTCGTGGCCGCCTTCGAGCACAAAATCCTCAACATCCACCCGGCCCTTCTGCCGAGCTTCCCGGGCGCCCACGGCCAGCCCGACGCCGCCGCCCACGGCGTGCGCATCTCCGGCTGCACCGTGCATTTCGTGGACGAGAAGATGGACCACGGCCCCATCATCATCCAGGCCGCCGTCCCGGCCTTCCCGGACGACGACGGCGACGCCCTGGGGGCGCGCATCCTGCGCCTGGAACACCGCGTCTACCCCCAGGCCATCCAGTGGCTGGCCAAAGGCAGGCTCAAGATCGCGGGCCGTAAGGTGCGCCTGAAGGATGGGGACGTTCCCGCCGCCTCCATGGCGGGCGCGGGGCCCTGCCTGATCAACCCGGCCCTGGAAGAGGGCTTCTAACGCCCGGCGAGTCATGAAAAAAGCGCTCATTCTCGCCGCCGGACTCGGCACGCGGCTTCGGCCCCTCACGGACAGCATGCCCAAGCCCATGCTCCCCATCGGCGGCGTTCCCCTCCTGGAACGCCTCCTGCGGCTTTTGGCGCGTCACGGCGTCACGGACGCTGCCGTGAACCTGCACTATTTCCCGGAGCTGGTCCTTTCGCATTTCAAGGACGTTGATTGCGGGCTTCGCGTGCGTTTTTCCGTGGAAGAGGAGCTTCTCGGCACAGCCGGGGCGGTCAACGGGTTTCCCGGCTTTTTCGATGAACCGTTTTTCGTCCTTTACGGCGACGTGTTCACCACGGCCGGTCTTTCCGCCTTTTCACGGGACCATGCCCGCCTGGGGGGCGCCGCGACCATCGGCCTCTACCGGGTGGACAACCCCTGCGAATGCGGCCTGGTGGACATGGACGAGACGGGCCGCATCCGGCGCTTCGTGGAAAAACCTCCCGTGGCCTTCACCGATCTGGCCAACGCCGGAATCTACGCCCTTTCCCCCGAAGTTCTTGATTTCATCCCCGCATCCGGCTTCTGCGATTTCGGCAAGGACGTCTTCCCGGCCATGCTCGAGAAGGGGCTGCCCATGTACGGCCGGCCCATCGAAGAATACCTGATCGACATCGGCTCCAAAGCGAAATATGAGAAGGCCAACCGCGATTTCCTGGAGATGGGGCTTGGCTGAGCGCGCGGCCGCTTTTTCCCGGCGGCCCGCTTCTGCCCCGTTTCCGCATTCCGACCGGCCGTCGTGCGACGGCCCGCGAAATTGGACGCAACGATCATGATCATATCAAAAGCTCCTGTCCGGCTGAGTTTCGGCGGCGGCGGCACTGACCTGCCCGCCTATTACGAGCGCCACACAGGCGCGGTGATTTCCGTCACCATCGACAAATACTTTTATTCCATCCTGGAATACAACGACGGCGGCCCGATAGAGATCAACTCCTCGGACTACCAGCTGCGCCAGCGCATCGAAGATATCGGCAAGGCCAACCTCAAGGGCGCCCTGAAAATCCCCAAGGCGGTGCTCAAGCATTTCGGGGTGAAAGACGGCGTCATCATCACGCTCAAATCGGACATCCCCACCGGTTCGGGCATGGGACTGTCCGGCGCCGTCTCCGTGAGCCTCTCGCACCTGGTCGGCTCCTACAAGCAGATCCACCTGGACAAGAAACAGTTGGCCGAGCTCGCCTCCCACATCGAGATCGAGGCCCTCAAACGCCCTATCGGCATGCAGGACCAGTACGCGGCGGCGTTCGGCGGGCTCAATTTCATCACCTTCGCGAAGGACGGCATCCAGGTGGAGCGCCTGAGCGTCTCCCCCGATATCATGGCGGGCTTCGAAAAACGGGTCATGCTTTTCCATACCGGCGAATCCCGCGACTCCGCTCGCATCCTTTCGGGACAGAAAAAATCCACCGAGCAGAACGACGAAACCGTGCTCGCCTCCCTGCACGCCATGAAGGCCCAGGCCTACGCCATGCGTGAAATCCTGGAGCGCGGCGACTTCGACGCCTTCGGCGCCATGCTGCGCCAGGGCTGGGAATTCAAGAAAAAGCTCGCCAAGAACATCTCCAATCCGGACATCGACCGCTACTACGCGGCCGCCATGGAAAACGGCGCCTTGGGCGGCAAGATCGCCGGCGCCGGAGGGGGCGGGTTCCTCATGGTGTTCTGCCACCCCGAAAAGCAGGCCGGCGTGCGCGCGGCCCTGACCAAGGAGGGGTTGGAGGAGCTGCATTTCAGGTTCGAAAATAGCGGAGCCCAGCTCACCCTGGACCAGACCGGCTTCAAGAGCGCGCTGACCCCGGAAGGCTACCTCCTGGGGCTTCGCGCCGTGGTCAGCCGCCTGGACAAGGACCAGATCAACCGCATCGCCGACATCCTCTACGCGAGCCGGGCCGCAGGGAAACAGATCTTCATCATGGGCAACGGCGGCAGCGCCTCCACGGCCTCGCATTTTTGCTCGGACCTGGCCATGACCAGCCAGGCCGAGGGCAAGCGAGGCTTCCGGGTCATCCCCCTGACCGACAACGTGCCGCTCATGACCGCCTGGGGAAACGATGTGGGCTTCGAGGACATTTTTCACGGCCAGCTTCTCAATCTCCTCAATGAGGGCGACGTGGTGGTGGGCATAAGCGGCGGTGGCATGTCCGGCAACGTGCTCAAGGCCCTGGATCTGGCCAGGGAGCGCGGCGCCCGGACCATCGGCCTCGGCGGCTTCTCGGGCGGCAAGCTCAAGGACAAATGCGAGGAATGCTTCATCGTTCCGAGCAACAATTACCAGTTCATCGAAGACGTGCACATGATCATGGTGCACCTTTTAACCTCCATCTTGTGCGATCGGATCGCCAAGGAAGGATAGAACGGCATGAGTCAGGCGGAAGAGGGGTTCGTTTCCCCGTGGAAGGAATGGGCGGCCACCTACAAGGATTCGCCGCGGGCCACCTTCAAGGACGGGATGCAGTTCGAGCTTGAGGCCAAAGAGGTTTTCGCGGCCCTGCCCCGCGAGGGCGCGCGCGTGTTCGACGTGGGATGCGGCAACGGCGCGAGCCTGGCTCTTTTGCTGCGCATGGGCCTGGTTCCGGCGGCCGTGGGCGGCTGCGACATCCTGCCGGAATTCGTGGACCTGGCGGCGAAGGCCCTGCCCGGCGCGGACGTCTTCGCCATGGACATCAGCGACCCGGATTCCGGGGGCTGGGAGCGGCTGGCCGCTTTCGCGCCCGACGCGGTCTTCATGAAGCGGGTGTTGTGCAACCTGTCCGGCCGCAAGGCTCAGCGGGGAGCGCTTTCGCGCATCTGCGCCGCCCTGCCCAAGGGCGCCCGGCTCATCCTCATCGAACCCATGATGGAAGGCCTCGCCCGCCTCAACCTCCTGCGCGACGCCTTCGGCCTTCCTCCCCTGACCGAGCCCGATTTCAACGAGTATCCCCGTTGGAAGGACCTATCCCGGACCCTCGAAACCTCGGGCATGCGGGACGTGACGAAGCGGGACCACTCGAGCGCCTATTATGTGGGCTCGCGCGTGCTGCAGCCGTTTTTCTGGCCTGATGACGAACCGTCCTACGACCATCCGGTCAACGCCTATTTCATGAAGAGCGTCCCCAATCGCGAAGGGTTCGGGACGCACTGGATAATAACGGGCGTCAAAGCCTAGCCCGGCGCCGCCCGCCATCTTGAGAGAGCCCTACATGTTCACGGATATCCTTCTCGCCGTCTGCATCAGCCTCTTGGGCTTCGCCCTGCAGGTCTGGCCCCGGCTGTTCAACCGCTATTTCGGCGTGGACACCTGGCGTTTCGCCCTGTTCGCGGATTATATCCGCACGAACGGCAAGCTCCCGAAAAGCATCCCGGAAAAGTACATCGTGCCGGGATCCATGGACAACCCGCCGCTTCTGCCGCTGATATTGTCCAAATTCAGCCGCAAATGGCTGGACGCAAACCAGGGCTTCATCTCCCCGGCCTTCGACGTGATCCAGAGCCTTCTGGTCTTCTTCATGGCCTATTTCGCGGCCGGATCCGCCCAGACCGGGCATCTGGCCCAGATCCTCTACCTGCTCATCCCGGTGGTGCCCCTGGAGGCCAGCAACCTGAGCCTGCGCACCCTGGGCAGCCTGGTCTTCACCATCGCCATGCTCTGCGTCCAGGCCTACGCCCTGTCCCCGAGCCTGTGGACCTTCCTTCTGGGCATGGCCGGGACGGCCCTTCTGGCCTACACCCACCGCATGGCCATGCAGGTCTTTTTCTTCTCCCTCATTTCCTTTTCCATCTGGCAGGGGAGCGGCGCCTATCTGCTGGTCTTCCTGGTCGGTCTGCTGTTCGCCATCTACGCCTTCAAAGGGCTGTACCTGCGCTACCTGCGCGGGCATCTGCTCATGATCGCCTACTGGATGTACAACATCAAAAACCGGCTGGCGCACCAGATCCGCGGCAATCCCACCAAGGAGCGCAAGCACGCGGATTTCGTGCGCCGGATCGAGGGGATCATCTGGCGGGTGCCGGTGCTGCCGTTTTTCGCCATCAACCCCTGGACGCTCTATGTTTTTTACGCTTTGGCGGACGGCTGGCTGCCGGGGCTTCGGACCGAGAGCCCCTGGCTCGCCATGATGGTCCAGTGGGCGACGATCCTGTTCGCGCTGGGCCTGATCTTCAACCTGAAATACCTGCGTTTTCTGGGAGAAGGGCAGCGCTACCTGGAATTCGGCGCCACGGCCGCCGCCGTGGCCGCCGCCGCCGTCATCACGCGGCTGACGGCCGACCCGGGGGTCTGGCCCCTGTTCAAGAACCTGCACTGGCTGATCGGCGCGGGCTGTCTGGCCGTGATCCTCTTTTTCCAGGTGAAGCTGGTTCTCAAAAATCCGGACAAATCCATCACGGCGCCCCTGTGGGATATTCTCGGCTTTCTCAACGCCGATCCCGAGGAAACCCGCATCGCCTGCCTCCCCCACGGCCTGGCCGACGCCGTGACCTATTTCCTGGACCACGGCAAGGCGCTTCTTTCCGACAACAGCGCGGGGGTGTGGGAGCTTCAGGAGTATTGGCCGCTGCTTAAAAGGCCGCTACGGGAGATCGCGGACAAGTACGCGATCAACTATTTCCTGGTGAGCGACAAGTACGTGGGCCTGGACGAGCTGGACCTGCCGGATTTCGAACCGGTCTTCACGCGGGGGAACTACCATCTCCTGAAACGCAAGGCGGCGGCGTGAGCGGATTGCGTCCTCTCGGCTCGGCGCTGATCGCCACGGTTTCGGACATCCTGGGCGAGGATGGGGAGCGCATCCGGCACAACTGTCCGGCCTGGCCGCTCATCGACTATTTTCGCGGCCGCTGCGACCGGTTGACGGTGCTGGAGCTGTCGGTTCCGCGCAAGGGCATGGTCAACCGTCCCCAGGTTTTGCGGTTCGAGGGCGGCGCGTTCAAGGAGATGCGGACCAGCGCCATCCTCGGCGGACCGCCTTTCGCGGTCGATCCGGAAAAAGCCCAGCCCAAGACGTATTTCCGCCTGAAATTCAGGGATATCCTCGCGCTTTTCTGGGCCTCCGGTCTGTACAGGGAGCGGTACGACCTCTTTATCGGCGTGGAATCGCTTCTGGCCATGGGCGGCGGACTGCTCAAAAAAGCGGGCAAGGTCCGGGAGAGCGTCTACTACATCTCGGACTGGTCGCCCTGGAAATTCCACAACAAGGTCTTGAACGGCGTCTATGTGAAGATGGATTGGCTGGCCTGCAAGGGAAGCGACTACATCTGGAACTTCGCCACCACCATTTCCGACGCCCGGCGCGAGATTCTGGGCTTCGACATGTCCCTGGCGGGACGGGAGTTGTGGGTTCCTTTCGGCTTCATCCCCGAAGGCGTGACCATCGCCCCGGACGAGCGGGTGGACCGGAACAGGCTGGTGTTTTGCGGCGGCCTGTGCCGTGAGAACGGGGTGGAGCTCATCATCGAGGCCTTGCCCCGCATCCTTGGCCGGGCGCCCGGCGCCAAGGTGGAGATGCTGGGGGACGGCCCTCAGGCCGAAGAGCTCAAGCGCAGGGCCGAAGCGCTCGGGGTTTCGGACAGCGTGATCTGGCGGGGCTACGTCACGGACCGGCGGGAGATACTGGACGCGTACGTGACCGCCTCGGCCAGTCTGGCCCCGTACATGCCGTTTCGGGAAAACGTGAAGCGCTTCGGCGACGTCATCAAGATCCGGGAATCCATCGGCTGCGGCCTGCCGGTGGTGACCACGGACGTGCCGCCCTCCCACAAGGAGGTGCTGGACAAGGGGCTCGGCGAGGTCATCCCCTACGACGCCGGGGCGCTGGCCGATGTCTGCGTGCGGATCTTGACGGACGACGCCTATTATTTCCCCATGCGCAAGCGGGTGATCGCGGCTTCCCGGGAGAACCTGTGGGAGTCCATCTACGGCCGGACCCTGCGGGAGATGGGGCTGGACCCGGCGCAACGCTTCGCGGCGGACTGAAGGGAGCGGCCCCGGTGAACCGGGAAAGCCCTTGACCGGACCGGCGCCAGCGGCTAGGGAAGTTTTTTCCGGAAAGCGTATCGTCGCGAAGCGTAAAACCGCCGTTTCCATTGACCGCGCGCCGCTGCGCGCGGCCTCCCAAAGAGAAATTTCGCAGAAGGCGTTGTTTGATGTCCAAATGTCCGATTTGCGGCTGCGGCGAACTGGCGGTCTCCTTTCACAAGGACGCGTTGACGTTGCTGCGCAGCAAGGGATGCGGCGTCAAGTTCCAGTCTCCCATGCCGTCTCCTGAGAATTTGGACCGCCTGTATTCCTCCAGGGAGTACCGCGAGGATTTCTATCCCGAGCGGGTGAATCAGGCGCGTCTGGAACGTTTCAATCACCATCTGGAAAATCTGGAACGGCTGCGCGGCGGCGCCAGGGGGGCGTGTCTGGACATCGGCTGCGGGCGCGGGCGGTTCGTGGAGGCCGCCCTGGCCAGAGGCTGGGAGGTCCATGCCCGGGCATTTTCGCGGCAAACCGCGGAGCGGCTGCGCCAGCCCATTCCGGCGGATTTCGTCACTGGCGGTTTTCCGGACAAGGCCGCCACAGTCCCGGCCCGTTTCGACCTGATCCATCTCAACCACGTTCTGGAGCATCTGTACGAGCCGGAGAAGGGCCTCGCCCAGGCGTATGAACTGTTGCGGCCGGGAGGGCTGTTTTACTGCGAAGTCCCCAGGCAGTCGAACGCGCAGCACATGCTGGCGGATCTGGCCGGGGGCAAGGACGTCGAAAACCGGTTCCTGCCCGAGCGTCTTTTCATTTTCGACCGGAAATCCCTGTCGTTGATGCTGCGCAGGCAAGGCTTCGAGATCGCATACATGCGCGTGGAAGGCATGGGCGACCCCTACCGCTCTGCCCGGGGGGCGCATTACCGTTCCCTGGGGACGCATTGCATGGTCATGGGGGAAAAGACGCTGCGCATTCAGAACGTCCTGGGTTGCGGCAATCTCGTCGCCATAGCGCGCAAGACGAAGGAATAACGGGATGGGATTGGGAACATTGTTCAAGAAGCATCCCGGGGCGTCCGTGCCCACGGGGTACGATCTGGAGTCCCGGCCCAAGGTGGCGATCATCGTGGAGACCACCATCCCGCCGGTTTCCCGGGCCAATCTGCGCATGTACTGGCTGGCCGAGGCGCTCATCGCCGAGAAAAAGGCCATGGTCAACATGATCGCCCCGAGCAGGGACCTTGAATCCCGGCGTTCGTATTTCGTCAACTGGATCTGGATGAACCAGTATCCGGGCTTTTCCAGGAAACTGTATTCCTCCTTCTGGCGCCTGCCCGTGCGCATCTGGCATTTTCTCGCTTCCATCATCTCCCTGGTCATTCTGGAGATCTGGTACCGCAAAAGCTGCGGCCGGGGATTCGCGGCCGTGCACGCCTGGAACCCCCTGGCTGGACTGGCCGCCGTCATCGCGGGCAGGATCATCGGCAAGCCCGTGTTCGTGGATTTCACGGATTTCTATTCCGACATCGCCCGGACCGACATGCCCCTTCTGAGCAAGCCTTTGGTATGGCTCGAGAATTTCGTGCTCAAAAACGCCGCCAACGTCTTCGTGGTCAGCAGGCAGTTGAAGGACTATCTCATCTCGACCCGGGGACTCGATCCCCGCAAGATTCACATCGTTCCGGACGGCACGGACAGCCGGGCCTTCACCCCGGACGCCGACACGGCCGGAGTGCGCGAAAAGCTGGGCGTGCCCGCCGGGGCGCCCCTTCTGGTCTTTCACGGGGACATCAAAAACGACGACGGCGTGGACATCCTGTGCCGGGCCGTGGCCGAGATCGCCAAGACCCGGCCCGACGTCCGCCTTTTGATCCTGGGCGGCGGCGGACCGTATTTCAACGAGAACATCCGGCCGCTCATCGCCAAGCTCGGCATCGGGGACAACGTGGTCACGCCGGGCTGGATTCCCCACCAGGAAGTGGCCAATTACCTGTGCGCCTGCGACATGGGGGCCATGACCATGCGGGCCACCCTCAATCACGATCACTACCTGTCCTTCAAGCTTTTCGAGTACTGGGCCTGCGGCAAGCCCGTGGTGACCACCAGGCTCAAGGCCATCGGCGAGATCGTGCGTCATGGGGAAAACGGGCTCGTGGTCGGCAACGAGGACGTGGAAGGCTTCGCCGAGGCCTTCCTCGCGTTGATCGCCGATCCCGAGCGGGCCAGGGCCATGGGCCGGGCGGGGCGCGAGCTGGTGGAGCGCGAATACGACTGGCGCGAGATCATGAAAAAAGAATGCGCCCTGTACGACGAAAAAATGCTTGCCAGGGAATGAACCGTCAGGATTGCGCGAGGTTATGGCCAAAATAGTCTTTTTACAGCGCGACGGCTACGAGACCTTCGGGGTGATGTATCTTTCCGCCTCCCTGGCCGCCAGGGGGCACCAGGCCGAGGTGGTCATCGAGGGAGAGGAGCGGGGCGCCTTTTTCAGGACCATCGAGGAGCTGCGCCCGGACGTCATCGGTTTTTCCCTCATGAGCGGCCTGCAGGACTGGGTGGCCGCCACGGCGGTCAAGGTCAAGTCCCGTTTCGCCAAACCCGTGATCGCGGGCGGCTCCCACTGCACCTTTTTCCCGGAATTCGTGAACGAGCCAGGCATCGACGCCATCTGCCGGGGCGAGGCCGAGGACGCCCTGCCGGATTTCCTGGACGCCCTGGAGGCGGGCGGCGACGGATCGGACGTCCCGGGGTTCTGGGTGAAGACCCCGGACGGGATCAAGGAGAACGACCTCTATCCCCTGCGGGCGGACCTCGACTCGCTGCCGTTTCCGGATCGGACCATCTACCGCAGGCGCTACGCCTCCCTGGCCGAGCTGTCGGGATGCGACATCCTGGCCGCCAGGGGATGCCCCTACAACTGCGCCTTTTGCTACAACAGCCTCATGCGCAAGATGTACGCGGGCAAGGGCCGCTATGTGCGCCGTCACAGCCCGGAGCGTCTGCTGGAGGAACTGGACCGGGCCAAAGCCGAGCGCGGGGCCGCGCTTCGCTGGGTCTCCTTCGTGGACGACCTGTTCATCCAGGACCGCAAATGGCTCGAAGACTTTCTTGGCCGCTACCGCAAACGGATCGGCCTGCCGTTTTCCTGCGGATTACGGGCCAATCTCATGGACGAGGAGCTGGCGGACCTGCTGGCGGACTCGGGCTGCCGCATGGCCTCCTTCGGCCTGGAGTCCGGGGACGAACAGCTGCGCAACGCCGTGCTCAACAAGAAGGTCACGGACGAGCAGATCATCCGCACGGCCGCCTTGTTGCGCGAACGGAACATCCGCTTCTCCACCTTCAACATGTTCAATCTCCCGGGCGAGACCCTGGAAAAGGCCGAGGCCACCCTGGAGATGAACCTGCGCATCCGCGGCGGCAACTACCCCTGGTCCGGCTTGTTGCAGCCCTACCGGGGCACGCGCATCTTCGACCACGCGGACGAGATGGGGCTTTTGCCCCAGGGCGAGACAGGGGCCAAGCTTTTTCACAGCGCCACCCTGCGCCAGCCGGACACGGAGCTTTTGGAACGCTTCAACGCCTATTTCTACTGGATGGTGCGCTATCCCATATTGCGAAAGCCCCTCATGGCGCTGGTTCGCAAGGGCCCCTCTCTGGCGGGGCGCGCGTCCCTGCTTTTGACGTCGTTTCACCGCTATGTGAGCCTCATGCGGCCCATGGAGGGAAACCGGGCGTTGTATCTGGCCGTGAAAAACGGCTGGAAGCGGATACGGGCCTATATCTGAAACCGAACCGCGCCGCGCGCGGCCGAGATCGCGCGGACGCCAATCCGAAGCCTCCATGAAACGAACGGCGCTGCTCCTCTTTTTGCTGGCGGGCTTTTACCTCGTCTCCTACCGGGGCGTCGTCTTCGCGCCCGGGCACGTCTACCAGAACTGGGACAACGGCCTGCCTCCCTATCCCACCCAGGTGGCCCGTTACGGGGACGTCTCCCAATTCGTCTGGAACGCGGCCTTCGAAATGGGGTCGCCCAATCCCATGGGCGGCATGAACCGCTGGTTCGACCGCGTGGTCCGCATCGGGCTTTCCCCGCTGGGCGGCGCGGTCATCGGCAAATGGCACGCCCTGGCCTACGTTCTGGCCGGCGGGGCGGGCATGGCTCTTCTGTGCCGGGTCCTGGGGCTCGGGTTTTTCGCCTCCCTTGCGGCCTGCCTGCTCTACGCCTTCAATCCGCGCATGTATTCCCTGGCCGTGAGCGGCCATCTTCTGGAGGTGGGCTTCGCCCTGGCGCTCATTCCCTGGGCGGCGCTTTGCCTGCTGACGGCCGGGAAGGCCGTCACGCGCCGGGGGAGGGCGGCCTGCGTCCTGGCGGCCGGACTTCTCGGCGGACTCATCTGCTCGGCTTCGCCTTTCGGCCTGATCTTTTTCGGCGTGTTTCTCTCCCTTTTTGCCGCCGCCCTGGCCTGGTCCGGGAAAAGCCTCCGGCCGCTCGTCCATTTCGTCCTGGCGGGCCTTGTGGTCGTGGTCCTGCATCTGTACTGGCTCGTTCCCACCGCCGCGCAGCTGACCAGCGGAACGAGCGCCATAAAATACAATCAGGACGCGGACGGCCTGCGGGACAATTACCGGCATATGTACGCCGATTTCAGCGTCCCCCCGGCCAACGCCATGATCGGCCACACGGACAATTACGGCATGGGCACGGAGTACGCCTATCCGGTCTCCACCCAGGATACGCCCTTTTGGAAGGCCTCGGCCTACGCCTTGCTTCTTTTGGCTGTCCTGGGTCTGGCTTTTCGGGCCAAAAGCCCTGGGGTGAAACGTTTCGCCGTCTTGTGCCTGCTTTTCGGCTTTTCCCTCATGGCCGGGAAATACGTCCTCGGCGGCCGCTATTTCTATGAGATCATCCTGTCCAGGGTTCAGATGATCTTTTTCCTCATGGCCCGTCCGGCCCGCTGGCTGCCGGTCTTTTTCACCGGCTTCGCCCTGCTTGCGGGCATGGGCGTCCAGACGCTGCTCGACCGGCCTTTCCGGGAGACCGCCCCGGAGCGCTCCCGGAGGATCGACGCCCTGATCTACGCCGTCTGCCTGGGGCTTTTGGCCGTCTACCTGTGGCCCTATTTGAACGGCTCCATAAGCGAGCCCAAGACCGCCACCACCCAGACCATGGCGCTCATGCCCCAAAAGCCCTATCCCCCGGAAGAGGCCCTGGCCGGTCGCCTGACCGCCGACCCCGAGGACTACCGGGTCACGGTCTGGCCCACCATCAACAGCCCCACCGGGGACGTCCCCGCGCCGCCCAAAACGTCGCTCACCAGGAATTTCGGCATGATGGGCAAGGACGCGGTCATCGGCCCCTCGTTCATCGGCCAGCCCTTCACGTCCTATCTTTTGGGCCTCATGCACCGGCCCTGGCCGTATACCGACATGTTCGGGCGGCTCATGGGCCTGGCGGCGGTGAAGCGCGTCCTTTTCGACTCCAGGGAGAGCTATCTGTCCTATTCCGGCTACGGCTGGATGCCCACGACGAAACGCGGTCCTGAGACCCTGTTCGATCCCCTGGGGATCATCGGGCCCTTCGCCGAGGCCCAGAAGGACCTCGCGCCCGAGGACAAGGCCGCCTGGGACTACGGGGACATCGACATCCTGCGCAACCGGGATTTCCTGCCCAGGGCGCGTTGGGTTCCCGAGGCGCTTCTTTCCACAGGCGGGTTTCCCGGGTTGCAGACCCTGGCCGAGCTGCCGGACGATCTTTTCGCCCGGGCGGCCCTGTTTCCGGCCGCGACGACAGGCAGGGCGGACTTGGGGCGCCTGGGCGGCCGTCTCACCGGGCTCGCCGGGGAGGCCTCGGGCGCCCTGGACGCGGGCGAAAACCTGGAATGGCTTTTCCCGTACCTGGCCGATCCGGATACGGGCCGGGTTTCCGGGTTCGCGACGGCGGCGGGGGAGGGGAAAACGCCCGAGGGCTTCGTCCCCCTGGCCAAGCGTCCGGGCCGCTATCCCCGGCTGGAAGGCGGCGCCCTGGAGTACGGGGCGCTTCTCGCCGAATCCCCGGGGACGATCCGCTTCGCCCTGCCCGGGGTTTCCACAGCCCGGGGCTCTGGGCGGCTTTTCCTGCGCTACGCCCGGCTTCCGGGCGCGGCCGGTCTGCGCGCTTTCGTGAACGGCCGGGAACGGTTCGCGGACACGGACGAGGTCCTCTACGACCGGGGGCCGCGCTTCGCCGATCTGGGGCCCGCTCCGACTGCGGGCGGCGACCTTACGGTGAAGGCCGAGGGCTACGGCGTGTTGGCGAGCGGGGCGCTGACCGTGGCGCCGGAGGCCCTGGACGCGGCCCGCGAGGCCTTTCTCGACGGTCCAGGCCGGGGCGGGGTCCTGGCCGCCGTGGAGGCCGAATCCGCCGCCGGGCCGGGCGCCATGTTTTCCGCCAAGGTTTACGCCCCGGAGCGCGCGTTCCCGCTTCTGGCCGTCCGGGCCGGGATCAACGTCCAGAGCGCGGGCGCCCGGGTGGAGCGCGCTGGCGCCCTGGGCCAGGGGCTGGGCGACGGTCTGGTGGCCGTGGAGGGAACCCAGCCCGGGGAGGCCCTGTTCATCGTCTCCTTCGGCCGCATGATGGAACAGTTCACCCTGACCACCTATCCCAGGCTGTTCGGCGACCCGGACCGGGAATCCTACGTCGAGGCCTCCTATTCCCTGGACGGACGGGTCTACGCGCCCCTGTACCGGGTGGCGGGCGAGAAGGACAACCGCTGGGAAGACGTCTACGGCCGCAAGATGGTCAATCTGATCGCGGGACGGACGGACAAGATTCATCTGCGCTTTCGCATGCTCCAGGCCCAGCTTTCCTCCCAGGCCAACCGGCCCAACAGCCCCATGGAGCTTGTCGCCTCGCCCGCCGGGGCGCCGCCCGGGACGGCCTCTTTCGGCCAGGGCGTCTTTCTGCCCGCCGATTTCGCGTTCAAGGCCCCGCGTCCCGGGACCTACCGCCTTTCGGTCCGCGCGCTCGGCCGCAGGGGAGACGCCGTCTCCCTGGCGGGCGGTCCATCCGCGACCCTCGCCGAAGACGGCGCCCAGTGGCTGGATTTCGGTCCCGTGGAGACGGACGCCAAGGGCGGGCTCGCCCCGGCCTTCACCGCCTCGGACGGCGTGGTCTGCGACATCCTGGCCCTGCGCGCCCCGTGTCTCGACGGGACCGCCCCGTCCGGGTCCGCGGACCCGGACGGCGGCCTGACGGTCTCCCGGGTCAATTCCGGCCTGTACGAGGCGGCCCTGGACGGCGCCAAGGGCGGCCTGCTCCTTTTCGCCGAGGCCTACAACCCCTTGTGGCGGATGAGCCTTTCCGGGGCTGACCGGGAAGAGGGGAAGGACGAGGCGCCGATGGCCGCCTATGGGTTCATGAACGCCTGGCCTTTGCCGGAAGAGGGCGCGGCCGAGGCCCGCATCCATTTTCTCCTTCAGGACATCCAGGACCGGTTCCTGCCCGTGAGCGAGGCGGGCTGGCTCGCCGGCCTCGCCGTCCTGGCGCTCCTTTCGGGCTCGCTTCTTTTCGGGGGCGGACGCCGCAAGGAGCGCGAGGCGCCGGAAGGCTGATCTCGTCCCGGCTTGACCGGGCGCCCCTTTCTCCCTACGTTTCTCCCCGTCCCAAGATGTATCATCACCGCCTGGAGGCCCCATGCTTTTCGCCTACGACGCCCAGCACTGGCTGACCTTTCTCTCCGCCGCCGTCCTGCTCAATATCGCCCCCGGCCCGGACCTGGCCTTCATTCTGACCCACACGGCCAGGGGCGGGCGCAAGGCCGGTTTCGCGGCCATGCTCGGCATCTGGACCGGCGCCTTCGGCCACGTGCTCTTCGCGGCCATCGGCCTGTCCGCCCTGATCGTGACCTCGGCCACGGCCTACAGTCTGGTCAAATACGCGGGCGCCGCCTACCTGGTCTGGCTGGGCGTCCAGGCCCTGCGCTCCAAGGGCGCCTTTTCCGTGGACGCGGACCCCCTCGGCCGCAACGCGCCCGTCGCGCCGCTTCGCCGGATTTTCATGCAGGGCGCCCTCATCGACCTCCTGAACCCCAAGGTGGCCATCTTCTTCCTGGCGTTTCTGCCCCAGTTCGTGGAGCCGGGCGCGGGCGACGCGCCCTGGCAGCTCCTCCTGCACGGAACCCTGATCATCGCCGTGTCCGCGTTCATAGAGCCTCCCCTGGTGTTCATGGGCGGTGCAATCGCGAGCAAGCTGCGCAACAGCGAACGCTTTTGCCGCTGGCTGGATCGAAGCCTCGGGGCGTTTTTCCTCTTCCTGGGCGCCAGGCTCGCCGTCTCGGAACGCTAGCAAAAGCGCCTTTTCGCCGCATTCCAGGCGTTTGCCTCCCGGCGAAAACGCTGGTACATCCACAAGCCGGGCGCCCCGGAAGCGCGACGCGCGCACGGCCCCGATCAGGCGAACCTTTTTCACGCGGGCTCGGCCGTCCATCCGGCGCGCCGTCCCCGTCCCAAGGCGAAAGTGACGTCCACCCCCTCGCTTTTTACGGCCTGCCTCAAGCTGGCCCGGCCCCATCAGTACGTGAAGAACCTCTTCGTGCTGCTGCCGCTTTTTTTCGGCTGGAAACTGGCCGGTCCCGGCGCCGTCTCCCAGGGCTTTCTGGCCTTCGCGGCCTTTTGCCTGGCCTCCAGCTCCGTCTACGTCCTAAACGACGTGAAGGATATCGAGGACGACCGGGCCCATCCGGTCAAGCGCAACCGGCCCCTGGCCAGCGGCGCCGTGACCGTCCCCCAGGCCCTGGTCTTCCTGGCGGCGCTCCTTGGCGGGGCCTGCGTCCTGGCCGCCTCGCTGCCCCTGTCCTTCCTGGTCATCCTCGGGGCCTATCTCGTCATCAACGCGGCCTATTCCTTCAAGCTCAAACACGTGGCCATCGTGGATTTGTGCTCCATCGCCGTGGGCTTCGTGCTGCGGGTCTTCGCCGGAGGCGCGGCCACGGGCGTCGCCCCCAGCCACTGGATCGTCATCATGACCTTCCTGCTGGCCCTGTTTCTCGGCCTGGCCAAACGCCGGGACGACCTCATCCTTTCCGGAAACGGCGCCAGGCTGCGCAAGTCCCTGGACGGCTACAACCTGGAGTACGTCTCCACGGCCATGAGCATGATGGCCGCTGTTGTCATCGTCAGTTATATCCTCTACACCACCTCCCCTGAGGTCATCGCCAAGCATGGCAGCGACAAGCTGTACCTGACCGCCTTCTGGGTCATCGCCGCCATCCTGCGCTACCTGCAGATCACCTTTGTGGAGGAAAAAAGCGGTTCGCCCACCCTGGTCTTTATCAAAGACGTCTTCATCAAGGCCTGCATCGTCTTGTGGATCGCAAGCTTCTACCTGATCCTCTACGCGGACGGACGGCTTTTTTGACGGGCACAGCGCCGGTTACGCCATGAAAAAAATCATGCTTTTCTATCCCCCCGGCCGGTTCTACCAGCGGGGCGAGGACCGATCCCAAGGCAACGTGGAGCAATCCACCGCCACCTCCATGCGCGCCCCCAACGACCTGGGCTACGCCGCCTCCACCCTTGCGGCCAAGGGCTTCGACGTGTTCCTGCGCGACTACCAGACCGAACGCAAAACCCGCGAGGACCTGTTCGCCGATTTCAGGGCCTACGGCCCGGACGCGCTGTTCGTCAGCGTCACCAACGCCACCATCTTCGGCGATCTGCGGCTCGTAAAGCAGCTCAAGCGCCTGAGCCCCAGGCTCATGGTCATGCTCAAGGGCGCCATCTTCTTCAAGCCCGAAAAGGAAATGCTCGACGAACTGGATCTCACAGACGTCGATTACCTGCTCGGCCTTGAAAGCGAATTCACCGTGGCCTCTCTCACGCACGCCCATTTTAACGGCAAGGCCGCCATCCCCGGCATTCGCGGCATCCTCTACAAAAAGGACGGCGTCTTCGTTCCCACGGATTTCGACTCCTGGGAAACCGACCTGGACGGACTGCCCTTTCCGGACAGAAGCCGGATCCTGAACGCCCTCTACAACCGGCCCGACACCGGCGAGGCCCAGGCCACCATCGCCACCTCGCGCGGCTGCCCCTCGCGCTGCATCTTCTGCATGACCCCGGCCATCTCCGGGACCAGGCTGCGCCTGCGCTCCCCGGAAAACATCCTGGCCGAGCTTCGCGAATGCTACCACAAACACGGCATCCGCAATTTCTTCTTCAAATCCGACACCTTCACCTTCGACCAGAAATGGACCAAGGCCGTGTGCGAAGCCATCCTGGCCTCGGACCTGGCCGGAAAGATCGAATGGGTGGCCAATTCGCGCGTCAAGCCGCTGAAACCCGAGACCCTGCATCTCATGAAGCAAGCGGGCTGCTGGCTGGTGGCCTTCGGCTACGAATCCGGCCACCCCGATACCCTCGCGCGCATGAAAAAGGGCACAACGGTCGAGGATAATATCCAGGCCGCCCAATGGGCCAAGGAAGCCGGGCTTCTGACCTTCGGCTTCTTCCTGATCGGCCTGCCCTGGGAAGGCCCGGAACACCTGGCCGCCACGAAAAAGCACATCTTCGACCTGGACCCCGACTTCCTGGAACTGCACATCGCCATTCCCTATTACGGCACCCGCCTGCACGAGATCGCCCAGGAAGAAGGCCTCATCTCCGATACCGTCCTCGGCCGCGACTATTTCAACGCCCCCACCGTGGGCTCCAAGAGCCTGTCCATGGCCGAAATCGAGGCCTTTCGCCGCAAGACCCTCCTTCGCTTCCATCTGCGGCCCTCGTACATCCTGCGCAAGCTCAAACAGGCCGGCGGCAGCCCGCGCATCCTCAAAAACTATTTCCGCTACGGCCTCCGGCTGCTCAAAAACAACATCGCCGCCCTGGGCGGACGCAAGCGCGCGGGCGGACTGCCCCACGAGCCCGGCAAGCCCCCCAGGATCCTCATCCTCGGCGCCAACTCGGATATCGCCAAAGCCCTGGCCGAACTGCTCGCCCGGCGCGAAAACTGCGACCTCATCCTGGCCTCGCGCGACCAGAAAGCCCTTGCCGAAACCGCCCAGTCCCTGTCCGAAAAATACGGGGTCTGCGTCACGGCCGTCCCCTTCGACGCCACGGACGACGCCTCCCACAAAGCCTTCTACGACAACCTCCCGGAAAAGCCCGACGGCGCCGTCCTGGCCTTCGGCCTGCTCGACGACCAGAAAGCCTGCCAGGAGGATTTCTCACGGGTCAGGAAGGTCCTCGACGTCAACTTCACCGGCGCCGCCTCCATCCTGGAAATCCTGGCCGCCGATTTCGAAGCCCGAAAACGCGGCTTCATCCTGGGCATCACCTCCCCGGCGGGCGAACGGGGCCGAAAAAGCAACTACGTCTACGGCGCCGCCAAGGCAGCGCTCACGGCCTACCTGAGCGGCCTGCGCCACCGGCTGGCCGCCTCGAACGTGTCCGTGGTCGCGCTCACCCCGGGTTTCGCCCGCACCAAGATGACCGCTGGCATGAAACTGCCCAAACTCCTCACCGCCTCGCCCGAAAAAGCCGCCGAGGCCGGACTGGCGGCCATACGTAACAACAAGGCCAACGTGTACGCCCCGGGCTACTGGCGGCCGATCATGGCCATCGTGCGCAACCTGCCCGATCGCATCTTCAACAAAACGAATCTCTAATGAAACTGCTCTTCCTGAACCATAACCCCGAAAACTACGGGACCTATTTCCGCTGCTACCACCTGGCCCGCCACCTGGCCGCGCGCGGCCACACGGTGGACCTGACCTGCGCTTCGCGCGAACAAACGCTCAAAACCGTCCGGCGCGTGGAAGGAAACCTGACCATCCATGTCCTCCCGCGCATCAACCTCGCCCAGTACCACACCGGACACGCCCTGCGCATGGTCATGAACGCCTGGCGCTGCCTCACCGCCCGCTGCGACGTGTTGCACAGCTTCGCCTTCCCCCTGCACCCCATCTCCTTCCCCACCCTCGTGACCGCAACCCTGCGCCCGGACGTCAAAATCGTCCTGGACCACGACGACATGTGGAAAGGCGGCTTCACCAAACACCACCCCGCGCCCGTGCGCGCCGTCTACGACTTCACCGAGGACAAACTGCCCCGGGTGGCCGACCAGGCCACCGCAGCCAGCGAAATCCTCATCCAGAAATTCTACGACGCCGGGCTGCCCAAAGACAAAGTCCATTATATCCCGAACTGCCCGACCACCGTGCCCGGCCCGGACCAAAAACGCGATCAGGCGGCCTGCCGCAAGGCCATCGGCGTGCCCGAAGACGGCAAGCTCCTCCTCTCCATGGGCCATACCTACTACGAATCCCTCTTCCTGCTGCTCGCCGCCTTCGACGCCGCCAAGAAACAGGTCCCGGACCTGAAACTCCTTTTCCTGGGCAAAATGCACATCTCCAGCGCCTTCCAGGAACGCATGAAACCCTACCTGGACAAACACGGCGCCGATATCATCATCGCCGGGGAAAAACCGCCCTCCATGGTCCAAACCTACCTCGGCGCCTCGGACGCGCTGCTCCTGCCCATGGACGACGACCCCATCGAAAAGGCGCGCTTCCCCATCCGCTTCGGCGATTACCTGGCCTCCGGAGTCCCCATCGTCTCCAACGCCGTGGGCGAAATCAAACGCATCATGGACGCCTACGACTGCGGCTACACGGCCCCGGTCGACGACCAGGACGCCTTCGCCGGACAAATCATCAACGCCCTGACCGACCCGGCCGGACGTGAGCGCGTCAGGAAAAACGCCGCCCATCTCATCGAAACCGAACTCAACTGGCCCGCCGTGGCCGCCAAGCTGGAAACGGTCTATCAGGCGGCGTTAGGACGGTAGGCGCCTGCGGCGCGGAACGGGGGCGCCGCCCCCGGACCCCCGCCAGGGGGAACCTTCTTTCGGAGAAGGTTCCCCCTGGACCCCTTCCCAG
>CALGYO010000177.1 GCA_937934715.1 uncultured Desulfovibrionaceae bacterium
TACTTAACAACCCGCTCCCGCGGCATTCGCCGCAGGCCCCGCTCCGCGTGGCCGTTCTTATAACTTCGAGCAACAACATGTTAAATATTTTGTGATCTCAGTAATAATCCTCGCACATTACAATCGTACTGGGATTTCAAAGGGCGGAAGCCCGTTGGTGAAGGCCGCCATCCCAACCGGTCGCGAGCGGTTTCCATGCGCATGGGCGCGCGGCCGTCTGTGGCGGGCGTTGCGCCTTCGCTTTCTTCGCGCGCGGGATGCGCCGGGGACCGGGGCTTACGCGCATCACCAAAGCGTCCGTGCGAGGCGTTTTTGGGGGGTATAAACAGAAAAGGAAGGAATGCTGGGATGTTGCGCAGTGACCGCCGCGCGAAAAGGAAGACAAAAAGGAAGGATTTGCTCTCGCGCTTCAGGCGGGCAGCCGCCGCATCCCTTTTCTTCGGGATGACCTGGAATTACGCGTCGCAAATCCTCTCGTCGCGCCTCAATGCGCTGTTATGGAGTTTGACGTCTATTTCGCTCGTCCCTCCGTTGAGGTTTTCACCTGTATCCCGCTGTGGGACGTCCCTTACAATGTAGAAATAAGACCGCTCGTCCTGTTGTAAAGCCCCTGGCAAGGGGCTCTTGCCGTTTTTCCGCATGTTTCTCAAAAACCGTCAGACGCCGTCTTCCGGGCGCAACGCGCCAAAAGCTCCCGGATGACTTCCACCAGGGCGGCGTGCTCCACTGGCTTGGCCAGCATGGCGTCCGCTTCCGGAACCGCGTCGTCGAGCGCCCCGGAGACCACCAGGATGGGAATATCCCGCAGGCCCTCGTCCCGCCTGAGCGCCCGGATGGCTTCAAGCCCGCCCATGCCCGGCATGGCCATGTCCATGACGACCAGATCGGGCAGAAGCTCCCTGGCCGCGCGCAGGGCGGATTCCCCGTCGTGGGCGGTGGCCACGTGAAAGCCCTCCCCCTCCAAAAACTGGATGAAAAAGGAGCTGATGGCCGGATCGTCGTCCGCCACCAGGATGAGCGGCTTATCCCCGTCCAGGGCGGCTTCGGCAAATGCCCCGGCCCGGGCGGCGCGCCGCCTAGCGCCCCCGTAGCGGCAGGCCGTGGCCGGAAACTCGAACACCACCCTGGCCCCGTTTCCCGGTTCGGATTCGGCCCATATGGCCCCGCCGTAGCGCTCGATGATCTCCCGGCAGATGGCCAGTCCGAGCCCCGTGCCCTTGTGGGGCTTGCCGCCCTCGGCCTCGCGCCCGGCCTGATGGAATTTATCGAAGATCCGGTCGGCCTCGTCCTTGGGAAAGCCCACTCCGGTGTCGATCACGCTCACCCTGACCACGCCGTCCTGGGGCTCGATCACCACCCGCACGGAGCCCCGGCTGGTGAATTTGGCCGCGTTGCCGATAAGGTTCAAAAGAACCTGCTCCAACCGGTCCGGATCGGCGTACACGTCCGGGGACTCGCCCTTGATCTCCATGACGCAGGCCACCTCGGGCTTTCCCGCGAAAAAGCCCTGGGCCGCGATCACCGCCCGCTCGACCACGTCCCGCAGATTCACCCGTTTGTCCCGCCACTGCATGCGGCCGGACTCGATCCGGGACAGATCGAGAAAATCGTTGATGAGCCGGGTGAGCCGCCCCCCTTCCTCCACCAGCACGTCGAGGTTTTTGAGCGTCCGCTCGGCTTTTTTTGACAGCGCGGGATCATGGACGGCCAACGGCGCGAAATGCTTCTCGAAATCCCGGCTGACCAGTTTGGCGAATCCCAGAAGCGAGGTGAGCGGGGTGCGCAGTTCGTGGGAAACCGAGGACAGGAACGAGGATTTGAGCTCGTCCAGGGAGGTGAGCCGCTCGTTGGCCTGTTCCAGGAGCCTGGCCTTGCGGGCCAGATCCCTGGTGCGCAGGACCACCTGGTTCTCGAGATCGAGGGTCAGCCGGGAGACGGCCTCCCGGGCCCGTTCCCGTTCGGTCACGTCCATGATGGTGAGCAGGTAGCCGCACAGGTTGAGATCCTTGTCCCAGATGCCCGAGACCCTGGCCTGATGGACGCTGTCCGGACCGGGGCGCCCTCCCCGGAAGTAGAATTCCGGCGAAACCTCCGGCCCCACCTGGTCGACGCTCCGCATGAGCCGGGAAAGGTCCACCCCCAGGGCCACATGGGCCTCCCGCAGATCCCGGCCGATGACGTCCTGGGCCTTCACCGCGAAAAACCGCTCGGCCTCCGGGTTGAAATACGTGACCCGGAAGCGTTCGTCCGCCGCCGCGATGGCCATGCCCATGGAGGAACGCAGGATGTTGTCCAGGAACACGGTTTTCTCCACCAGGTTCCGGCCCGCCTCCTCGAGCATGACGTCCTTTTCCCGGAGCACGTTTTTGAGCGTGCGCACGTAGTTGCTTTCCAGACCTTTCACGATGTCCGACTGAGTGACCAGGCCCATGAGGATGTGGTCGTCGTCCACCACGGCCAGACGGCGAACGTTGCGCCGCTTCATGATGAGCGCCGCCTCATAGGCCGGGCGATCCTTGTCGATGGTGAGCACAGGGCAGCTCATGATGTCGTAGAGCTTGAGCCGTCCCAGGCCCGGGGCGCCGCACAGGAGCCGGACCACGTCGCGCTCGGTCAGGATGCCCGCCGGGCGCTTGTCCCTGGCCACCACGATGCAGCTGATGGACCGGTCGGCCATGCGCTTGACCGCCTCCCGGGCGCAGATGTCCCCGGGCGCGGTGATGACCTCGGCGCTCATGATCTGGGACACTGTTTTCACTTCGGAGAGATAATCATAGCCGAGCTGCTGCACCATGTTGGACTGGGTGATGACGCCCATGGCCCGTCCGTCCGCGTCCGTGACCACCAGGTGGCGCACCCGTTTTTTGGCCAGGAGATGGTAGGCCTCGTAGATGTAGGCGTTTTCCGCGATGGTGGTCACCGGGGAGCTCATGAGGCCGCTGACCGGACCGGCGGAAAATTCCGGCCCGCGATGGGCCGCCGCCCACAGGATGTTGCGCTCGGTCAGGATGCCGACGGGTTTCATGTCCGCATCCACGGCCACCACGCAGGAAATGCGCTTGTCGCGCATGAGGGTGAGGCTGTCGGCGATTAAGGACTGTGGGGTGACGCTGATTACGTTCGGGGTGATGATCTCACCCAAAAGCCTGCCGGTCATGTGCGCGCTCCTGGTCCCTGACGGTGGGTTTTGGGAAGCATGTCCCCATATTAGGCCAAATTGAAGCCCGCGCCAACGGGAAAAACGAAAAAGAACGGTTTGGCGCGGGCGCGCCAGGGGGAATAAAGGGGGCTAATCCCGGGCGGCGGAGGGCTTATTGGCGGGTACGTCTTTCTTGGCGGCGCGCAGCTGCTTGTTGGCGATCCCGAGGTTTTCCTTGAAAAGCTTGTCCGTGGGATCGCAGATTTGGGCCCGCTCGAACCAGGGCAGGGATTCCTTGACGTAGCCCAGGCGATTGAGCGCCAGGCCCACGTTGTTGAAGGCGGCGCAGTTGTCCGGGCACAGCTTGGCCGCTTCGCGGAAATGCCGCACGGCCTCGCCGTGGTCGCCCGAGGCCATGGCCTTCTCGGCCAGCTTGAAGGACGCGTCGCAGCGCTCGCGGTCCGGATCGGTCTTCGGGGCGGCCTCGCCCGAGGCGAGCTTTTTGGTCAGGGCGATGTTGTCCGCGAAAAGCTTGTCCGTGGGATCGCATTTCCCGGCCTCCTCGAACCAGGGCAGGGCCTCCTTGACGTAGCCCAGCTTGTAGAGGGAGGCGCCGGTGTTGTTGTAGGCGGTGCAATAGTCCGGGCAGACCTTGAGCGTCTTCTGGTAGTCGCGGATGGCCTCGGCGTGGTTCGCGGCCGCGCGTTTTTTCTCGGCGCTTTGAAACAGCGCGTCGCAGTCTTTCCTGCGCAGCTTCGCCTCGCCCCGGGACTGGTCCTTCTGGGCTTTCTTGGCCTGGGCCTGTTCCGCCCGCTTGGCTTTCTCCAGGCCCGCCCTGGCGGCCTCGGCGTATGTTCCGGCCTTGGCGGCCAGCTCCTTGGAAAGCCCCGGCCGCATGCGGACCTCCTCGGCCGCGTCCAGGGCGCCCTGCCAGTCTCCGGCGTCCAGGCGTTTTTTCGCCGCCGCCAGAAGCTCCCCGCTTTTGGCCGTCTCCCTGGCCGCCTCCTGACGCACGGAGGCGCGCAGGGCCGCGATCGCGGGATTGGCGGCGTTTATGGCCTCGGCCTCGGAAAGCGCCGCGAGCGCCTTGTCGAAAAGCCTGTCCGCCATGAGCCCCTTGGCCCGGCGCAGGGCCTCGCTGACGGCCTCCGCCGCCCGGCCGAGCTTGGCCCGGCGGTCCGCGAGCGTTTGCGAGCCCGGATCAAGGGCCAGGGCCTCGTCCAGGGCCCGCACGGCGCCGTCCACGTCGCCCGCCGCCCAGCGCTCCCCGGATTCGGCGGAAAGCGCGGCCACCCGGCGGGTCCGCTTCTGGCTGTCCCTGATCTCCTGGTCCGCCTTGACGGCCGGATAGTATTTGGGATTGAGCGACAGGGCCTTGGCGATCATGTCCAGGGCCGCATCCTCCTGGCCCTTGGCGGCCAGGGCCTCGGCCTTGTCCACGGCGAACCGCATGGCTTCGCGCGCCTTGGCCATGTGTTTGAGCGTCCCGTCCGCGGCCGCATGGCCCGGCTCCATGGCGAGGATCTCGCTCAAGGCCGCCATGGCCTCGTCCACCTGGCCGCCGTTCCACTGGTCCTTGGCCCGGGCGAGCAGCTCGTCCACCTTCCAGGCCTTGGAACGCTGCCCGTCGATGCGGCTGCGCAGTTCCGCGAGCGGCGGAAATTTCTCGTTCACCCCGGCCGCTTCCTCAAGAACCGCCCCCGCGCTCTCGAACTGTTTCTTGGCGGCCAGGGCGCTGGCCTCCTTGAGGGCCGCGATGATCCGGTCCCGGCCCTTGACCATGCGTTCCCGGTCCGCCAGGGCTTGCGGATGGGCGCCGTCCAGGGCCAGGGCCTTGTCCACCAAGGCGAGGGCCGCGTCGATATCGCCCGCGTCCCATTTCTTCCCGGCTTCGGAAAGCAGCGCGTCCACCTTGGCCAGGGCGTCCTGGCGGGCCTTCATGCGCGCCTCCAGCTCGCCGATTCCCGGGTATTGCCCGTTGACCTTGCCCGCCTCGTCCAACGCCTCGGAAACGCCCCTGAAATCGTCGGCGCCAAGGGCGTCCGCGCCCCGGCGCATAATGGCGGAAAGGCGGGCCGCGCCGTCCCGGATGCGTTCGAACACCCGTACGGCCTCGGGCTGGTTGGGATTGAGGCTCCTGGCGGCCCCGGCGCTTTTCAGGGCCTTGTCCGCCTGGCCCAGGCTCCAGTATTTTTCGGCCTCGGCGGCCAGGCGCAGGGTTTCCCTGGCGTTATGCCCGGCCTTGTCGAGTTCGGCCTGGGACACGCTTACGGGAAAGGCGATCTCCCCCCTGCCGATGACAAGCCCCCGGCTGTCCTGAATCCGGGCCTCGACCTTGCATTCGCCCACGTCCCGGCGAAAGACCGTCGTTTCCCGGCCTTCGCCTTCCACCGTCACCCCCGGCCCGGGGATCCAGACGTAGGACAGGGGCGGCGAATCCGGCGTGGGCGAAGCGTCGGCCCGAAGCCGGACCTTCTGGCCCACAGCGACTTCGTCCGTGCGGACCGGCCCCTGGCCGTCCGCCCAGACCACGGCTTTTTCGCCCAGAACGCCCAGATTTTTCAGTTCCACGGCGTAGGGCCTGGCCTGCGCCGTGGCGCTCGCCCCGCCCAGGGTCACGCCCGCCTGGGGCATTGAGGCGGAGACCGCCACGTTCACCGGTTCGGAATCCTTGAGGAAAAAGCTCACGTCCTTTTCGCCCACCCGGATCAGTTTGGCGTTGCGCGAAAGCGGCGCCCAGCGAAATTCCACGCCCTCATGCAAGGGGAAGTCCCGGACCTCGGCCTTCACTTCCTCGCCGATGAGGGGCTTTTGCGGAGAGACGACCAGTTGGAACTGGGGGTTGGCCACTTCCACGTCCACGGGGTTGGAAAGCGCCGCCTGTTCCAGGACGCCTTCCTTGTCGATGAAGGCGGCGGCCGTGACCTTCCACCTGCCGGGCATGAGAAAAATGACGGTGTTGAGCGGCGGCCCCTCGGCTTCGAGAAACTTGGCCTTGCCGTCGCATTCCCAGCGAAAGACGAAATCTCCCGGGGGGATGGGCCCCTTGTCCGTGATCAGTTTGGCTTCGAAGGACACCGCGCCGCCCACCCGGATGGTTCCGGCCATGGGCGCGGTTTTTTTCAGTTCCAGACGCAGGGAGGGGTCCTCGGCCGCCCGTTTGGAATCCCCGCGCGGCAATTCCTTGACGCCCTTGGCCAGGTCGAGCCCCAGAACCTTGTCCATGCCCTCCTGGGCGGCCCAAACCCCGCCAGGCCAGAGCGCCAGGAAAAGGAGCAAAAACGTCCAGGCGGAAAAATGGCCGCCACAAGACGGAACAAAGGGAGCGCTACGGGCGCCGGGCGTGGAGTGATGGTTCATCGCCTGTCTTTAAGCAGATTTCATGCCAGTTCGAGGCATCATTTTGTCCCTAAACTCTTTGGCCAAAGCGCCGATAACCATCACGGAAGGTTTGGAACACGTCCGCCAGGGAGGGCGAGTACATGAAGGATATTGCGCTGATCAAGGTTCACGAAAAGGAAATGCTGGTCATGGATCTGAAGGACTCCCTGCACGCGGAGTTTCTTCACGACGCCATGCTGCGGGAACGGGAGATGGCCACGCTCATCCTCTCCCATGTCCTCACCCTGCAATTCGACAACAACGCCTCGCGGGAGCTCAATTGTCTGCGGGACATGGAGCCGATTCCCTCCCACGAGATCCAGCGCCGCGTGCCCAGACGCCGGTTGCGTCTGCGAAAAAGCATCGTTATCGCCGATTTTTACGAAACCCGTCTCAACTAGCGCGGCGTCCTCGAACCATCCGGGAACGGATTTCGAGGACGCCGTTTCCGCTTTTTCCCCACCCGGCTCTTTTTGCCCGGTTTCCATCGCAAAGCGGCGCCTCATGGCGTCTTCCTGGCCGCCCAGGCCGGACCGGACGCGGCATTCCCGCGGCGCGCCAAGCCCCCCCTTTCGATACCGCCGCGCAATTGGTTGGGATGGCGGCCTTCGGCAAAGGGCGAGCGCCCTTTGAAATCCCATATCAATGGTATTGGCCAGGAGTATGAGCAAGAGGCGCTGACCGCTTTCAGGGAATGATGCGGAGGTCTCCTTTTGCGCATTTCGCGCGGGAAAAACGCAATCAGCAGCCGTTTGTGCGCCGGGCGCGGCAAAAGCCCAGGCCCTCGCCCCCGAAGCGTCCTCGTCGCCGCAGCCGCGCAAAAACGCCCGAAGGCTCGCCTCCGGGCGTTTTTTTACAAACCGCGCTGCGCGGATCGTCCTCGAAAACGCGCTCGACCGAGGACCATCCGCCGCCTCATTTCATACGTTTCAAACCCCGCATCGCGTCCGGCAAACCGGGGCAAGCCGGGGCTAGGGCTCGATCTTCGTGCCAAGCACGTTCAGGAATTTGCCGATCCATTCCGGATGGGCGGGCCAGGCCGGAGCCGTGACCAGGTTTCCGTCCACGTGGGCGTTGGAGAAGGTGGCGTTCACGTCCACATAGGTTCCCCCCGCGCCTTCCACGTCGGGCTTGACCGCCGGGTAGCACATGGCGCTTTTGCCGGAGAGGACCCCGGCGGCCGTCAGGATCTGCGGGCCGTGGCAGATGGCGGCGATGGGCTTTCCCGCGGCGGCCATTTCCTTCACGATCTCGATGAGTTTGGGATTCAGGCGCAGGTATTCCGGGGCGCGGCCGCCGGGGATGACCAGGCCGTCGTAGTCCGCCGCCTTGACCGCGTCGAAGTCGTAATTGATCATGAAATTGTGGCCGGGTTTCTCGGAATAGGTCTGGTCGCCCTCGAAATCGTGGATGGCCGTGCGCACCGTCTCGCCCATCTTCTTGCCCGGACAGACCGCGTGTACGGTATGGCCGACCATGACGAGCATCTGGAAAGGAACCATGACCTCGTAATCCTCTACGAAATCGCCGACCAGCATGAGAATCTTTTTCGCAGCCATTTGTTTCCTCCTTAGGGGTTGGGTCATGCGAAGGGCAAAACCCGTATACGGCAAAAAGTTTTCGAACGCATTACGCGCGCACGGCCCCCTTGGGCCAGTCCGGCGCTGCATCCGCGATGGGATCGCATGCGGCCTTTCAGGGTAATACGCCGCATTTCCACTTATTTTTGAAGAAATCGCCTCCGGGCGCGGCGCTAGCGGATTCTGTCCGCCAGAGCCTTTACTCCGAAAATGATCAGACAGCCGATCACCAGGGAGACGCCGCATTTGACCGGGTTGTCGTACATGGTGAGCCCCATGTATTCGCGGATGAACTCGTCCCACTGCAAATACTTGATGATCCCCACCGTGGCGTAGGACCAGAACGGGGCGGCCAGGATGATGCCCAGCAGGATGACGCATTTTCGCAAAAAGCCCAAGGAACCCTCCCTCAGCTCCCGGCGCCGGCCGGTTTGGCCGGTTTGGCCGGTTCCGTCGATTTGGCCGGGTTGGCCGGTTTAGCCGGGTTGGCCCGGTCAACCGGATAGGCCCGGCGGCAGTACTGGCCGCAGTAATTGCTCCCCCGGATGATGGTGGATTCGCAGCCGCGTAACGCCTGGAGCATGTTTTGCCGCCTGACCACGTCCCGGCAGCCGTTCAGGCAGTCCTCAAGCGTATCGAATCCCCCTTCCAGGGTCTGCCGGAAATCGCCGCACACCACCTGCGTTTCGCAGTTGTTGACGTCGTACAAAGGCTCCATGATGCAAAAACTGTAAAAATTGGACATGGTCATGGGTTTCACCGCGCAGCCGCCCAGGAAAAGCGCGCAGGCCAGGGCCAGGAAAAAAGGAAGCGTCCGGGACGTCCCGAAATCTCGCGACATACGCCCTCCTTGGTAAAAGGTCCCGCCGTCACTGTACGGGAAGAGGCGCGCGGTGTCACGGCGTCCATCGCCGGGCGTCCCCTTGACGCGGTCTAGAGGACGCCCTCCCCCGTTGACGCGGCCTTTCCCCCCCGCCTACAACCAGGCGTGGTCATGAAACCGCCCCTTCTGCCCTGGCAGATCCTTTTCTCCGCCTATGCCTGCGGCATCCTCGCCCTGGCCTGGCCCGTTCCGGCCGGGGCGGCCCTGGCGCTCGTCGCGGGCCTGACCCTGGCCCACGGCTGCCGCCAGCCCGGCCTGCTCTTTCTGCTCGCGGCCTTCGGCGCGGGCTTCGGCGCTGCCTGGCTGGTCTTCGTCCCGCCGCCGCCCGTTCCCGGCTGGGTGGCGCACAGGGAAAAGGCCGCGCTCTCCGGGACGGTCGAAAGCGTGACCGGGACCCCGGAAGGCCGCCTGCGCCTTCTCCTCGACGAGACCGGTTACGCCCTCAAGAACGGCGAACGCGGGACGCTGCCCGGCGAGCTCTCCCTGACCTGGATCGAACCGCTGTTCCCGCTCTCCCCGGGCGACCGGCTCACCGTGACCGCGCGCATTTTCCCCACAGGCGGACACGCCAATCCCGGCCTTGTGGACTACGCTTTTTCCTGGGCCCTTCGCGGCGTCTTCTACCGGGGCTATTTCGTGGGCGCCTCGGGCGGGGCGGCCGTGGTCCGGACGCCGCAAAACTTCTCCGTCCGCCTGCGCGATCGCATCCGCCAGACCATCCTGGGACCGGACGCTTCATCCACCGCGCCTGGCCCCGCGTTCAGCCCCGCGCCCGGCCCGGCGACCAGCCTCCCCCACACAGACGCGACGCCGGACGCGACGCCGGACGCGACGCCGGACGCGACGGCGTCGGCAAGCATGGACGCGGCCGGACGGACGGACGGCGAAGCGCCCGCCCAAAACGCCGCGCTCGAGCCCCCGGTCACGGCGCCAAGCCCCGGGAGCGGAAAAGCCGGCTCTCCTCCGGGAGCGGCGGCCGCTCAGAGCCCGGAGGAAGGAACCGTCCAGCCCCCGTCCGACGCGGCCTCCCAGGCGAACAACGGTACAGTCCCGGAAGAGGATGAGGGCGGGGACGAGAGCGCCGCGTGCGCGGCCGTCCCGGCTCCGGACCAGGGACGGGCCATGGTCCTGGCCCTTATCACGGGCGACCGCTCCCGCATTTCGGACCAGAGCCGGGAGCTGATGGCCAGAGCCGGTCTGGCCCACAGCCTGGCTCTTTCCGGACTGCATCTGGGCTTCGCCGCCGCATTGGGCTGGCTTCTGGCCCGGCTTGCCGGATTTCTCCGGCCCGAACTCTATCTCGTTCTCTCCCGGCGCAAGATGGCCGTCCTGTTCGCCGCGCCCTGCATCGCGGGCTACCTCTGGCTCGGGGGCGCGACCCCGTCCCTTTTGCGCGCGGCCCTCATGTTCGGCTGCTGGGGGACGCTCATCCTGTTGGGCCGCAACCGCGTGCTTTTGGACGGCCTGTTCTTCGCCCTGGCCGTCCTCCTCCTGACCGCGCCCCTTTCGGTCTTCGACGTCCGCCTCCAGCTTTCCGCCATGGCCGTGGCGGGCATCGCGGCCTTCTGGCCGTTGGGAGAGACCCTGTTCGGCCGCCCGCCCCTGCGCGGTCTTCCCCGCAGACTCCTGGCTCTTTTCCTCGGGCTCGTCTGGACCAGCCTGTCCGCCCAGGCCGGGGTCTTTCCCATCGTGGCCGCCAATTTCGGCGAGGCGGGCGCCGGTCTGTGGCTCAACCTGGCGCTCAACGCCCTGTGGCTGCCCATTCTCGGCTGCGCCGTCCTGCCCCTGGCCTTCGCCGGTCTTTTCGCCAGCGCCGTCCCGGGGCTCTTCACGGCCGGTCAGGCCCTGATCGCCCTGGCGGGCGAGTCGTGCCAGGGGCTCCTGACCGTCCTGGCCCATCTGGAGGCGCGCGGCCTTCTGGATCCGGTCATCCTGCAGCGCCCCGAATGGCCGCAGGTCCTGGGCTATTATCTCCTGCTCTTTCTCGCGGCCTCCTGGCGGCCGGGCGCCTGGCGCAGGGACCTCGCCTTCGTCCTGGCGAGCCTCGCCCTGCTGCTCGCTCCCGGAATCCAGCGGATCGCCGGATCGTTCCAGGGCGGCGCCAGCCTGACCCTGATCGACGTGGGCCAGGGCCAGGCCGTGCTCATCGAGGCGCCCCCGGGAAACCGCATCCTGGTCGACGGGGGCGGCGCGTTCGGAGACTACGACATCGGCCGCTGGGTCGTGGCCCCGGCCCTGACCGTGAACAGGCCGCCCGCGCTCGCCCGGATCGTCCTGACCCACCCCCACGCGGACCATTACAAGGGGCTGGCCTTTCCCCTGTCCCGGTTCGCCGTTTCCGCCCTGTCCGGAAACGGCGCGCTTCCCGGGGGGGAGGAGGGACGCCCCTTCCGCGAGGCCCTGGCCCGAAGCGGCCTGACCATGGAGACCTTGCGCGCCGGGGACGCGCTCGATCTCGGCCAGGGCTACGCGCTGGAGGTCCTGGCGCCATCCGTTGACGCTCCCGCGGAAGCGCTTCAAGAGAACAACGGCTCCCTGGTCCTGCGCCTGAGCTATCGCGGCCGGGGGCTGGCGCTTGTGTGCGGCGACGCGGAGACGAAATCCCTGCGGGACATGCTGACCTCGAGCCGCGACCTTGCCGCCGACGTCCTGATCCTGCCCCACCACGGCTCGTCCTCGAGCCACAGCCGCCGGTTCTACAAGGCCGTTTCCCCGAAAATCGCCCTGGCTTCCTGCGGGCCGTACAACGCCTTTCGCTATCCCTCGAACAAGGTGACCGAGAGCCTGGGCCGCCTGGGCCTGCCCCTTTTCACGACAAGCCGGGACGGCGCCCTCCGGGTCTCCTGGGACGATCCGGGAAATCCCGGCGCCGCGCCGGACGTCTCGGCCTACGCCTGGGACGACGCCCCCGCGATCCTGCGAAAGGATCGGCCCCTCCCCCCGGCGATCCTGCAAAAGGATCGGCCCCTCCCTCCCGCGATCCTGCACAAGGATCGGCCGGCCGCTCCGGAGAAATCCACCGGACAACGCGAGCGCCGCAAAACGGCGCCCACGCAAACGCGTACAGGAGACGCCCCATGAAAATGCACGCCTGCGACAAATGCCCCATGCGGAAACTCGCCGAAAAACGTCCGGACGGCCTTCTGGCCCGGCTCTGGAGATGGCATACCGGCTGGTGTCCCGGCTGGAAGGCCTATCAGCGCGCTTTGGTGGCGGACAAGGATCGCGGCTCCGGCTCCTGACGCGCGAGGCTCCTTCGCGCCAAGGCCGCACCATGAAAAAAAGCGGACGCGACCATGGCCGCGCCCGCTTCATTCGCCGGAACCGGAAAACGAGCTAGAAATTGAAGTTGAGCTTCTTCTTGAAGCGGTACAGCGTATCCGAGGCGGCCTGACGGGCCTTGGCCTCGCCCGCCTCCAGAATCTCCTGGACGCGGCCGGGATTCTTGTCGAGCTCGGCCCGGCGCGCCCGCAGAGGCTCCAGGAAATTGTTCAGGTTTTCGAAGAGAAGCTTCTTGCAGTCCCCGCACCCCCAGGTGGCGTGGGTGCAGCCGTCCACGATCTCGGGAATGCGCGCCTCGTCCGTGAAAAGCGCGTGGTACGGGAACAGGTTGCACTGGGACGGATCGCCCGGATCGGTCAGCCGCATGCGCAGGGCGCAGGTGAGCATGCTCATGATCTTTTTCTTGAGGCTGCCCGCATCCTCGTTGAGCGCGATGGAGTTGCCGTAGCTCTTGCTCATCTTGCGGCCGTCCAGGCCCGGCAGTTTGGGCGTGGGGGTGAGCTTGGCCTGGGGCTCGGGGAAGAACTCGCCGTAAAAATAGTTGGCGCGCCGGGCGATTTCCCGGGTCAGCTCCAGGTGGGGCAGCTGGTCGTGGCCCACAGGCACGAATCCCGGCCGGTAGACCAGGATGTCCGAAGCCATGAGCACCGGATAGCCCAGGAAGCCGTAGGTGGTCAGATCCTTGGCGTTTAATTGCTCGAGCATGTCCTTGTAGGTGGGATTGCGCTCAAGCCACGAGACCGGGGTGATCATGGACAACAACAGATGCAGCTCGGCGTGTTCCTTGATCTTGGACTGCTGGAACATGACGCATTTTTCCGGATCGAGTCCCGCCGCCACCCAGTCCTTGACCAGGTCGGGCACGAACCCCTTGATCTTCTTGGGCTCGGCGTATTCCGTGGTGAGCGCGTGCCAGTCGGCCACGAAGAAAAAGCAGTCGTGGTCTTCCTGAAGCTCCACCCAGTTTTTGAGAACGCCGAAATAGTGGCCCAGATGCAGGGCGCCCGTGGGGCGCATGCCGGATACGATGCGGTTGTTTGGCTTGGTCATTTCGCTTTTCGCTTGCTGTTATGTTGAAAAAAGGACCGCATATTACATTAGCAGCCCGTACAGGAACTTCATGGGCTTCCAGATGATGTGACCGAGAACGCCGAAGATCGCCAGGGCGATGATGAGGATGAAGCCCCAGCGTCCGAAGCGCATGTAGGAAGAGGCCGCGTGGGGAGGCAGGAATCCGGCCAGGATGTTGCTGCCGTCGAGCGGTGGAATGGGCAGGAGATTGAACACGAACAAGACGAGATTGATGACCACGCCGCCTTCCAGCATGGCGATGGCCGCCGGAATGACCATGCTCGCCTTGGCGGCGGCCACATCCTGCATGGCGTAGGCCAGCATGCCCTTGTAGGCAAAGGCGAAAAGGATGGCCAGCAGGAAATTGACCGCCGGACCGGCGGCGGCCACCAGCATCATGTCGCGCCGGGGATTCTTGAAATACCTGGCGTCCACGGGCACGGGCTTGGCCCAGCCGATCTTGGCCACGACGAAGGCGATGACGCCCAAAACGTCCAGGTGCTTCAGGGGATTGAGCGACAGCCGCCCCTGGGATTTGGCCGTGGGGTCGCCCAAAAGATTGGCCACATAGCCGTGAGCGGCCTCGTGGCAGGTGATGGCCAGCAAAAACGGAACGGCCATCACGATGACGGTCTTGATATTTTGCAGAATTTCATCAGGCATGGGCAGGCGGCTAGCATGAACCCGGCCGGGGGGCAAGCGAATTAGCCCGGAGCCCGCGTGCGGGAAGACGCGGAAAACCGGCCCCGCCAAAGCCGCTGGCGGCGGGGCCGGCTTTTTGCGCACTATCGGAAACGGCGCGCGCCGGCCGTCAACGGCGGCGAACGGCTAGGCGCCCTGGTTTTTCTGGATGGCCAGGGCGACCTTGGATTTCAGCTCGCCCAGGTCAACGGACTTCACCACGTAGTAATCCGCGGCGATGGATTTCAAATCGTGCTGGAAGCTGTCGTAGGCCGTGCTCAAAATGACCGGCAGCGCCTGATCCTTCCCCCGGATCTCCTGCAACAGGTCGAGTCCGGAACGGTTCGGTCCCAATTTGATATCGAGCACCACGACTTCCGGATTCTCGCGTTCCAAAAGCCCGAGTATGTCCTCCTCGCCGTCGGAAGTGACGACCTCGTAGCCCTCTCCCTCAAGCTCCTCCTGGTAGAGCATGCGGATGTGCTTCTCGTCGTCCACGACCAAAACCTTGCCACTCATAACGTCTCTCCTTGCGGAAGGTTGGAGCGAAATCATCTGATTACCTTTTCCATATGCGGGAAAAAACACCCATGGTCAACTCGCATTTCCCAGCGCTTTACCCTTGAATGCCGCGTCTCCGGCGGGTATGCTCGCCGAAAGGAGCCGTACGCATGATCACCGTCCACCTGGAACCGGGGAACGAAACCCTGACCTTTCCCAAAATCAACACCGCCCAGCAGTTGCTGAACAAACTCTCACTGGGACAGACCGACGCCCTCATCATCCGGGGCGACGAACTGCTCACCCCGGACCGCCGCATTCATTACGGCGACGAGATCACGGTGCGTACCGTCATTTCCAGAGGCTAGAAAGGCGCCCGCCTCCGGCGCCGGGGGGAAGGGGGAACCCTCTTTGAGGAAGAGGGTTCCCCCTTCCCCCCGGACCCCCTATCCCCTTCCCAGAACCTTTACATTCGCTTCGCGGGGGGATGGCGTGGGCGAGTCGCGCGTGTGAGTATACACGGCGATGATGGTCATTCTGTTACAATACGCGCTTTCGTCATCTCCCGCGAAGCGCCGATAAACGTTTTAGAGGGGGGCCCAGGGGGGAACCTTTTTCAAAAGGTTCCCCCCTGGCCGCCGGAGGCATCACTCCCATGAAGTGCAAACGTTGCAAGGCCCTCGCGGCCGTGGCCCTGCCGAGCCATCACACCGGGTTTTGTCCCGAATGTTTCCTGAAATATTTCGCCGATCAGGTGGAGCGCGGCGCCCACAAGCACAAGCTCTTCGATCACTCCGACAAAATCCTGGTGGCTCTTTCCGGGGGCAAGGATTCCTTGGCGCTCATGCAGGTCCTCACTGACCTCGAATACGACGTGACCGGGCTGCATATCGATCTGGGGATCGGGGAATCGTCCGAGGCGGCGCGGGGGTTCGTGACGGCCTTTTGCGAGAAGCGGGGCCTTCCCTTCCACGTGCTGTCCACGGCCCATTACGGCCTGGCCATCCCGGACGTGAAGGCCGCCGTCCGCCGTCCCATCTGCTCGGTCTGCGGCAAGATCAAACGGTATTATTTCAACAAGTTCGCCCATGAGAACGGGTTCACGGCCCTGGCTACCGGCCATAATCTGGACGACGAGACGGCGCGGCTTTTCGCCAATACGCTCAGGTGGGACGCGCGCTATCTGGGCAGCCAGGGCCCCATGCTGCCCGGGGAAGGCAAATTCGTGCGCAAGGTGAAGCCGCTTTACCGGCTGACGGAGTTCGAGACGGCGGCGTATTGTTTCTTGCGCAAGGTGGAGCATGGCAAGGCGGCCTGCCCCTACAGCGGCGGCGCGACCTTCACCGGCCACAAGCGGCTCATGGGGGGGCTCGAGCGGGTCAGCCCGGGCATGAAGATTCAGTTCTACGAAGGCTTTCTGCGCGACGGCCGCCCGGCTTTCCAGGCCGCCTGCAAGGAGGGAACGGACGCCCTCGTGGAATGCGCAAAATGCGGCTACCCCAGCATGTCGGAAACCTGCGGCGTCTGCCGGACGCGGGGGATGGTGGCGGAAAAAACGGCGGGGCGGTAGGCATGTTAACAAGTGGTTCGAACACTACGGCGTTATTTCGATATACTCCTCAAAAATTGTATTTTTATTTAATGAACATATACTATAGTCAGACAAACTGTCGTTTATTGCTACTATCACATCGGGGTGTGGATGTTTTCCATCTTTCCCGCTAGCAGTAATAATACAACTATGAGGATCTATTGATTTCAAAAGTTCAACATTAAAATTACTCAATGATCCGTGATGGGGAATTGTAAGGGTATGAATATTCTCAATGAGATGATTGTAATGCTTTAGCAATTTAGCAACGCTTAAATCATGTTGTAACTCAGCGTCTCCAGTTCCTAACCATCCGCACTTTCTTCCTCTCGGATAGTAATACGTTCCTTTCTTTTTACAATTCCAGTACTTCATTTTATATTTCCTGGATGATGAGGGCAAGAAGCCCGGATGACCAGAAAATAAACAAAGGCTTGTGCTATTTATGGACCCAATCTTGGGGGTTGAAGTGTAAGCGCTTTTTAGTTTGTTCTTTTCAGCAGTAATCAATTCACGCCTAAATTCTGTAGATTTTATTCTTTCTATTAGATCATCTAGAGAATAGCCAAGCCCTTCTGCAAGTCTGTTTTTAAAAATATCAAATCCATATATCCTTTTATCATAGTAAGTTGCAAGAAGCCATACCAAGGTACCAGCTAGGCTTACGACCTCAACAGGTTCTGCATGTGATATAGCGGTACATCCAGGATGTAGAGACTCATACTTTGATGAATCCGAAGCATCGCGTATTTTGATGCGATCAAAAACTTCAGGCTCATGAATTTCAACATGCATTGAGTCCAAAGACTCCTGCGTTCCATCAATAAAAACGACTGACTCAGGATTGAAATCACTAAAAGCATTCGCAGGATCTACAATGATATCCTCATACAATGCACTCAACCCTTGTGCACTATCAACAGTACTCAAATATTCAGAAAAAATATAAATCCTTTCAAAATCGTCAAGATACGGCAGGTATATTTTGCCAACTGTTAGCTTCCTTTCTCCATTCAGCAGCTCTGGCAAACCATTAACATGGTCGTTGTCCAAATGCGAAATAAACAGTGCATCAAGTCTATCGGAATCAATTGAATTTTTAAATTGAGAAATTGCTTCCTTTAATACTGTGGACTTGTTCATGGTTCCACAATCATAAACGTACACTAATTTTATTTTTTTACCAAATTCACCTATATTACTCTTCAGTACATTACTGCTATACGCAGAAATCGCCAGAGTCCCCGCATGGAAGAACCCATGTCCAACAGGCCACTGTATTCTCTTATGCAGTATTTTCATTTTGTTCCCAACTCGTCATCAACTGTCAGGGCAGAACAGCCCTCAAATCGTCCAGATACTGTTCCAGCATGGCAGGCGTGATTTCGCCCATGTGGCCGATGCGAAAGACCAGCCGCTTGCCCGCCTTCTCCAGGTCAGCGTTCAGCTTGCCGTAGCCCGGGTCGAAGAGATAGCCCTTGCCGCGCATGGCCTCCTTGACCGATTTCAGGGCCGCCACGGTCACGCCCATGGGCGCCATGACCGCGCTGGCCGTGACCGAGCGGTAGCCCGCCGGGGCGAACATCTCGTAGCCGGGCAGCGAGGCGGCGAAATCCTCCACCATGTCGCGCATCCTGCGGTGGCGCTCGAAACGAGTCTCCACCCCCTCCTCGTTCACGATGTAGTCGAGCTGCAGCCACATCTGGTTGGCCAGGGAGCCGTTGGGCGTGGACAGGGTCTGGAACTGGCGGGCCTTGGGCAGTTGCTGGAGAATGTCCATGGCGTAGCCCTTGTTGGTCACCCTGGCGGCTTTTTTCTCAGCCTCGGCGTTCACGAAGGCGATGCCGAACCCGGCGGGAAGGCCCAGGGCCTTCTGGGTGGCGGTGGAATACATGGCGCAGCCCACTTCGGAGAGGTCCAGCGGCGCGCCGCCGAAAATGCTCACCCCGTCCACCAGGGCCAGGGCGCCGTTTTCGCGGATGAGGCGGCACAGGGTCTTGATGTCGTTGGTCACGCCGGTGGCGGTCTCGTTGTGGGTGATGGCCACCACGGCGGGCTGGTGTTCGGCCATGGCCGCGACCAGAACGTCCGGGTCCACCGCCTTGCCCGCCTCGAACTTGAGATAGGCCGCATTCTTGCCGTTCAACACGGACATCTTGTGATAGAGATCGCCGAAGGCGCCCACGGAGGCGTGCAGGATGGTCTCCCCGTCCGCCACCAGGGAGCGCACGGACGCTTCCAGCGGGGTGGAGCCGCTGCCATTGAACAGGATGACCTCGTAGTCGTCGCCGCATCCGGCCAGTTTCTTGAGATTATCGATGATCGGGCCGAAACGCTTGACGTTTTCCGAGTCCCGGTGCCCGAATTCCGGCAGCATGGCCGCCGCCCGCACCTCGGGGCGCAGGTAGGTGGGGCCGGTGATGAACAGCTTCAAATCGGCGAAATCGTGGTCTTTCATGCGGTATTTCCTCTCCGGGTTGGTGGGCGCAGACTAAGCCAAAAGCGCCCGGCCCGCAATGCGGCCGCCCTGGCGCGCTCTTTGCTTGGACACGCTATGGCGGACAAAACGTCCGGCGGACTTCTAAGGCCACGGCCGGAAAGGAGCGGGAGCATGCGGGGACTTCTTTTGGGAATGCTTGTTTTTCTGGCGGGTTGCGCCGGTTTCGCCGATGGGGAGTGGGAGCGGTTGTACAACACGGACTATAACAACGAACTGACCCAGATACCGGAAAAGCAGGACTTCCGCACCTTCCGGCAACAATTGCCCAACTGCCTCCTGCCCTAAAGGCCGCCGCCCCGTCATGCCGGACCGTTCCGGTTCCCCCGCCCGCAACGTCTTGCGCGGCGGCATAACCGGCGATATACTCCCTGGACGATGCACGAAATCATCTTCATACGCATAACCGGCGAGGACAAGCCCGGCGTCACCGCCGCGCTCATGGAACAGCTGGCGGGCTACAACGTGGACATTCTGGACATCGGCCAGTCCGTGATCCAGGAATACCTGGCCATGGGCCTGGTCATCCGCATCCCCACGGAATCCGAATCCGCCCCCATCCTGAAAAATCTCCTGTTCGCCGCCCACGAGCTCGGGGTGAACCTCTCCTTCACCCCCATCCCCGAGGACCGCTACGAGCAGTGGGTGGAAGGTCAGGGCAAGGCCCGCCACATCCTCACCCTGCTCGCCCGGCGGATCACCGCCGAGCAGGTGGCCGCCGTCAGCCGCGCCCTGGCCGAAAACGGCCTCAACATCGACGTGGTCACCCGGCTTTCCGGCCGCCGGTCCCTTACGACGGAATCCTCGGCCCGCATGGCCTGCGTGGACATCTCGGTTCGCGGCACGCCCACGGACCCGGTGGCCCTCAAACGGGAATTCTTGAGCATCTCCGCCACCCTCGGCGTGGACATCGCCTTCCAGGAGGACAACGTCTTTCGCCGCAACCGGCGCCTGGTGGCCTTTGACATGGACTCCACCCTCATCCAGGCGGAAGTCATCGACGAACTGGCCAGGGAGGCGGGCGTGGGCGACAAGGTAGCCGCCATCACCGAATCGGCCATGCGCGGGGAGCTCGATTTCAAGCAGAGCCTGCGCAGGCGCCTGAGCCTGCTCGAAGGCCTGCCCGTGGACACCCTGGAGGCCGTGGCCAGGCGCGTTCCCCTGACCGACGGGGCCGAGCGCCTCATCTCCAACCTCAAACGCTTCGGCTACAAGATCGCCCTCATCTCGGGCGGCTTCACCTATTTCGGGAACAAGCTGCGCCAGAAGCTCGGCATCGACTACGTCTACGCCAACGAGCTCGAGATCGCGGACGGGAAACTGACGGGCAAAGTCTCGGGCGAAATCGTGGACGCGGCCCGCAAGGCGGAACTGCTGGCCGAAATCGCCAAGCGGGAAAACATCAGCCTCCAGCAGGTCATCGCCGTGGGCGACGGCGCCAACGACCTGCCCATGCTCAACCTGGCCGGACTCGGCATCGCCTTCCACGCCAAGCCCGTGGTCAAGCAAGGCGCCGGACAGTCCATCTCCACCCTGGGGCTGGACAGCATCCTCTACCTCGTGGGCGTCAGGGACCGCGACACCGTGGCCTGAGCCGGAGACCATCTTATGGAAAACCAGTTCGTCAAGGAACTCGACGGCCTTCGCGAAGACATCCTGTCCATGATGCGCATGGCCGAGATCGCCGTGGACGGCGCCGTGCGCAGCGTCTTCGAAAGCGGAACGGACCGGGCCAGGGACGTCATCGACAACGACGCCTTCATCAACGAGCTGGAATGCGCCGTTGACGCCAGATGCCTGAAGCTTCTGGCCCTGCAGCAGCCCGTGGCCATCGACCTGCGTTTCATCGTGGGCTGCATGCGCCTGGTGGTGAACGTGGAACGTCTGGGGGACGAGGCGGTCAACGTGGCCGAACGCGCCCTGATCCTGGCCGAGCGTCCGCCGCTGGCGCCCCATCCGGCCCTGACCGATCTCGGCGAGCTGGCCAAGCGCCAGGTGCGCGACGTCATCCTGGCCTTTTCCGAGCTGGACGCCGAAGCGGCCAAGCGCATCTACGCCCGCACTCGCGAGGCGGCGGCCATGCTCACCCTGATCTTCAAGGAAAACACCGAATACATGATCCGCGAATCGCGCACCGTGGAGCGGGCGCTCCAATACTCGTTCATCGCCCGCAACCTGAAACGCGCCTGCGATCAGACCTCCAACATCGCGGAATCGATCATCTTCATCAAGGACGGCAAAAACTACAAGCACGCCGAGGGCTGCGACAAGCTCGGCGCATGATCGAGTTGGCCTCGGTCACTGTCAGGCCTGAAAAGCGCCTCGTTTGCGTGGTCAAGGCCGGGCTTCACGCCCTGTGCGACGAGCTTGGCTTTGACGAAAAACGCCGCTTCAAGCTCGAATTGGGCGCCGAGGAGGTCTTTTGTTATTGCGCCGGGACCATCCGGGAAGCCGGCTCGAACGCGCCGGTGACCGTCCGCTTCTTCAGCGGAGGCGACGCCTTCATGATCGTCCTGGAATATGCGGGCGAGCGCGGGGAACTGGATCAGTACCTGAAGCCGGGCAAGCTCGACAGGATGCGCATCAAGACCTTCGAGGCCCTGGGACTGTGCCTGGCCGCCAACGTCCTGGATGGACTGCGCAGCGATTACCTCCCGGCCGAGGGCCGCAACCGCTACATCCTGACCTACCGCTGTCCCGATTGCCGGCCGGTGAAGGACTGAGGCCGCCCGATCGCGCCCGGTCCGCCTATTTCCGGCCTTTTCGCTGATACTTGTTCACGTTGTTCACGTGCTCGCGCAGGCTCTTGCTGAAGACGTGTCCGCCTTCGCCCGTGGCCACGAAATAGTAGAGGTCGTGGCTTTCAGGATGGGCCACGGCCCGCAGGGAGGCGTAGCCGGGAGAACAGATAGGGCCGGGAGGCAGCCCCGGGTGGATGTAGGTGTTGTAGGGATTTTTCGGGTCTTCCAGGTGGGAACGCTTGAGGTTGCCGTCGTAGGCCTCCCCCAGGCCGTAGATGATGGTGGGGTCGGTCTGGAGCAGCATGCCCGCCTTGAGCCTGTTCAGGAACACCCCGGCCACGGCGGGCCGCTCGGCCGGAACCCCGGTCTCCTCCTCCACGATGGAGGCCAGCGTCACGGCGTCGAAAAGCTCCTTGCCCGAGGGCGGCGCCCCGTCGAAGGCCTCAGTAACGCGCTTCTTGAATTCCTTCAGCATGGCCTCGGCCACATAGGCCGCGTCGTCGCCCTTGCGCCGGGTGAACATGTAGGTTTCCGGAAACAGAAATCCTTCCGCGCTCTTGGCCGGAATCTCGTATTTCTGGAGCAGCTTGGGGTCCTGGGCGGCCTTTTCGAAGCTTTCGGCCGTACCGAAGCCCGAATCCTGGACGATCCTGGCGATCTGGCGGACGGTCAGCCCCTCGGGCACGGACAGCTTGTGCTGCACCCCGCTCGAGGTGGTCAGCTCCTTCAAAAGCCGCATGGGCGTCCAGCCGGTGTTGAGCGCGAACTCCCCGGCCCGGATCTTGTCCCCGAGCTTGGCGTATTTGGCCATGGCCCGCAAAAGGAGGGCGTCGCTGGCCAGACCCTCGGCCGTCAGGCGCTTGGCCACGCTCTCGAAGGATTCCCCCTGGTCGATGACGAAGAGTTTTTCCACGCCCGGGGTCTCGGGGGGGACGGAGGCGAATTCCCATAGCTTGAGGCCCACGGCCCCGCCCGCGCCCAACACGGCCAGGATCACGGCGAGAATGACGTACCGCATAACAGGCTCTACCTCGTCTGGCGCGCAAGATAGGCGGACAGGATCAGGACCGCCGCCTGGGCGTCCAGGGCGCTTTTGAGCTTCTTGCCGCGAAGCCCGGCCTCGCGCAACTGGGCCTCTGCCGCGGCGGACGTAAAGGATTCGTCCTCGAAGACGATGGGCGTGGCGGTCCGCCTGGCCAGACTTTCGGCGAAATTGCGGACCTGGCGCGCGGTCAGGCATTCGCTCTCCTCGCAGTCCGCGTCCCCGCCGTCCGCGTACGTCAGCGGCGCCCTGGGCAGTCCCAGCACGATGCGTTCGACGCCTTCGCGCTCAATAATCTCCAAAAGCTCCGCGAACAAGCGTTCCCTGGTGGTTCGCTCGATGACGCCCAGGGGAAAGGCCATGGCTCCCGAGGGATCGCTTATGGCCAGTCCCAGGCGTTTGAGCCCGAAATCGAGTCCGAGATGTTTCATGTCTGTGAGGAAACGGCCGCGTCGCCCTTGGCCGGGATCTTGCGCAGCTCTTCCTTGATCCGTTTCAGGTTTTTCTTCCACTTGGGGCCGTCGTAGCGCTCGGCCAGGAACTCCAGCGTGTGCAGGACCGGGTTTTTCCGGTTCATGTTGAGCAGCGTGCGCTGGATGCCGATCTTGCAGGACGGGCAGCCCACTAAAATGGGCCGGTTGGCGCCTTCGCCCACGAGTTCCTTCTCAAGGACCTCCTGTTTGCGCTGGCGCAGTTTGTTGTAGATATGGGGCGAGGTCAAGGCGCCCAGGCCCGATTCGCCGCAGCACTCGGGGGACAGTTCGGCCCTGGCGCCGGAAAGCCGCATGAGCGCCGACCGGTAGGCCTCCGCCGCCTTGACCGACGGGATGCCCGCCCATTCGGCGTGGCAGGAGGCGTGATACAACAGCTCGTCGCCGTAGCCGTCCAGCTTTTCCTCCATGGGCGGCATGCGGTCCAGCAGGAACTGGGTCACGTCCATGCGCTTGAGATTCGCCCCCGCCGCGGCGAAATCATAGCTTTCCAGGGCTTCCCGGCAGGTGCCGCAGCTGGTCAGGACGTAGGACGGGGTCATGCCCGCGTCGGCGGCCCGCACGAAAAGCGCGCGCAACGCGGCCAGGTTGCGCTCCCGGTTCTTTTCGAAGGCGCCGGAAAGGCCCGATACGGCCAGGGGAAAGCCGCAGCACAGATGGATGTCCGGCATGACCACGCCCACCCCGGCCCGAAGCAACAGGTGCAGGGCCGCCATGCCTATGGAATTGTGGAAGAGCCCGGCTCCGCAGCCCGGGAAATAGAACACGGTCTCCGAGAGGATGAGGTGTTCCCTGGGCTGGAAGAACGAGCCCTTGTCCAGGCGCAGCCGGTCGCGCAGGCCCACGAAGCCGAGGCGCGGATTGGGGCCGAAAATCGCCGGATTGGAGACCTTGTTGCGCAGCGACCGGGGAGCGAGGGTGGCGAACCTGGCCTGCACGGTCTGGCCGTAGGCCAAGAATTTCGCCGCCTTGGGCACGCGCTTCGAGGGATCCTCAGCCAGATAATTGAGAATTTTCGTCTTGAGCGGATGGCCGCCCGCGCCCTTTTGCTCCAGGAAGGAACGCATGTCCAGGGCCACCTTGGGGGTCTCGATCTTGACCGGGCAGGCGGCGGCGCATTTGCCGCAGGTGGTGCAGTGGTCCATGAGATCGCGCAGCTTGTCCAAGAGCCCGGGGTCCGGCTCGCCGGCGTTGATCTGGGAATAGTAGATGGCCTCGATCAGGGCGCCCAGGCTGATGTTCTTGTTGCGCGGATGGAACAGCAGGCCCTTTTCCGGGAAATACATGGGACAGACCTGCTTGCATTTGCCGCACCGGGTACAGACCTGGATGTTGGCCAGCATGGCGATGAGGCGGTCCTTTTCCGGCAGGGCGGTCTTTTTGAGGTCCCGGATGAGCCGGTTGAAGGAAAAGGTGTAGGGCTCCACCGGCAGGACTTTCTGGGTGAGCTTGCCCGGATTGAGGACGCCCTTGGGGTCCACGATCTTCTTGTATTCGCGCAGGGCCTTGATCTTGTCGTCGTGCAGGAAGGCGATCTTGGTGATGCCCACGCCGTGCTCGCCGGTGATGGCGCCCCCGAGTTCGGTGACGCGCTCGAAGACCTTGTCCGCCGATTCCATGGCCCGGCGCATCATGTCCGGGTCATTGGAATTGACCGGGATATTCACGTGGCAGTTGCCGTCCCCGGCGTGCATGTGGTTGGCCACCTCGATGCGGGTGGCCAGCATGTCCTCGTAGATTTCGCGCAGAGGATCCTTGAGCCTGGGATAGCGCGAGGCCAGGTCCTTGAAAAAGAACGAGGTCTGGACCTCGACCTCGGACTCGGTCACTTCCTTGGCGCTTATCTTCCCCTGCATGACCCGGTCGGCGAACTCGATTTCCATGCCGATGAATTCGTCGGACGGGGAGACGCCGTAGAGCCTGCTGACGTTTTGCAGGGCCCGCTTGTAGGCCCGGGCGATGTTGAAGAGGTTGAGCTCCTCCAGAAAGTCGGAAAAGGCCGGAATCACCGCCAGGGGGATGACGATGTCCTCGTTGATCTTGAATCCGCTGGTGCGCTTGGAGATGGCCGAAAGCTTGTGCCGGTCCTCCCAGAAGAACTCCGCCTCCTTGTCGTCCCGGGCGGCGAAGATGTCCACGTTATCGTAGGGCATGGCGATCCCGATGATGGCGTCGGCGGCCTCGTCGAGCGCCTCGGCGTCGTCGGAATCGAGCTGCAGCAGGAGCACGGAGATGGGGTCGCCCTCGTACTGGGTGGATTTTTTGACGTAGCTTATGGCCGAGACGTATTTGGGGCCGAACTCCTCCAGGGCGGAGATCTTCACCGCGTCCCCTTCCAGGCGGATGCGGTTTCGCAGTTCCACCACCTGGCCGATGACCAGCATGGCGTTGTGCATGGACCGGCCGTAGAATTCCAGGCACAGGGTGCGCGAGAGCGAGGGCTTGTCGTAGAGGATGAAGCGGCCTTCGGTGATGACCCCGTCCACGCCTTCCTTCTGGATGCCGGGCAGGCCCCCCAGGAATTTGTTGGTCACGTCCTTGCCGAGACCGGCGCCCCGGATCTCGTCCCCGCGCAGGATCACCTCGTCGATCTTGGCGCCCGATTCGTCGTAGATGTCGAAAACGGCGGTCTCCGCGGGCATGATCTTGTGCCTGGGGTGGTCGCGCCGGACCACCTCGATGAGTTCGCCGCTGGGCAGGACCATCTTGTAGCTTAAGATGTTGTCCAGGGTGGTGCCGTATTCGAAGGCGAAGGGGCCGCCCGCGTTTTCCGAAAGATTGCCGCCGATGGACGAGGCCGCCTTGGAGGCCGGGTCCACGGTAAAGAGCAGGTTCTTCCTGGCGGCTTCCTTGATGGCGTTCAAGGTGATGACCCCGGTCTGGGTGGTGAGGACCTTCTCCTTCTCGTCCACGGCGATGATCTTCTTGAACTTCTGCATGCTCATGATGACCGTGCGCCGCCTGGCCGGGACCGAGCCGCCGGTGAGCCCCGAACCGCCGCCGCGCGGGACCACGGAAAAGCCCATGTCGTTGGCCAGCCGCAAAATGCCCTGGACTTCGCTCGTCTCCCCGGGCGCCAGCACCAGAAGGGGCAGCTCCATGCGCAGGTCCGTGGCGTCGGTGGAACATTCCACCCGGGTGTTGGGGTTCATGATGACCCCGTCCTCGGGCATGAATTTGAGGAGCTTTTCCACCAGTTTTTCCCGGAAGGCCGCGTCCTCGTCGTATTCCACCCAGTAAGCGGCCACGGCCTTTTTCAGGATGTCCGCGTATTCGCCCCAGGCCACCCGGCGCACCCCGTCCATGCGCTTTTTCACGCTCTCGCGCACGTCCTCGGGGTTGATGAAGGGGTTGTAGCGTACGAGAAACAGTTCGGCCGCCACGGTGGAGGCGAGATCCCGCGCGTCTTCCGGCCAGTGGTCCAGCTCTTCCAGCGAGACGTTCAGCACGCGGGGGACCAGCCGTTTCAAATCGAGCGAAATGTGGGGAATTTTATCGGGCATGACGGTTCCAGGGATTTGTTTGAAGGAAAAGAGGAACGAGATAATGCCGATTTCCATAATTGGCAAGCCGCCCCAAACGCCCCTTCCCGGCCCCGGCGCCGCGTCTTGCGCGGGTTTACGTAACCGGCGCTCTGGCTTAGCTTCGCCCATGACGACCACGCCTTTTCCCGCAAGCAAGGAGGCCTTATGACAAAAACGGCGCCCGCCGCCAGCGCCTGGCCCATGCGGGTCTTCCCGGTTCTGACCTGGCTGCCCCGCTACAAGGCGTCATATATCACGGCCGACCTCTTCGCCGGGCTCACCCTGTGGGGCCTGCTCATCCCCGAGGGGCTGGCCTACGCGGGCATGGCCGGAGCGCCGGTGGAAGCGGGACTCTACACCCTTCTGGCCTCCCTGCCCCTGTACTTCCTGTTCGGCGAAAGCCGCATGTTCGTGTGCGCCTCCACCTCGTCCTCCTCCATCATGATGGCCGCCGTGGTCGCGCCCCTGGCCGGGGGCGATCCCGCCCGCTACGCCGTCCTGCTCCTTCTCCTGGTCCTGGTGGTGGGCGTCCTGTTTCTTCTGGCCGGGCTTTTCCGGCTGGGCGCGGTCTCGGCCTTTTTGTCCGAACCGGTCATGACCGGCTTCGTCTTCGGCATGGCCGTGTTCATCGCCGCGAGCCAGGCCCACAAGGTCTTCGGCCTGCCCAAGGGCTCGGGCGACACGCTTTTGCAACTGGCCCACATGGCCGAACACATCCTCTCCGCCAACCCCGCCACGACCTGCGTGGGCCTTGGCGCCCTCGCCCTTCTTTTCGTCATGGAGCGCGCCCTGCCCCGGCTGCCCGCCGGACTGTTCGTCCTGGCGCTCGGCATCGGCGCAGCCCATTTCTTCAACCTGGAGACGGCCTACGGCGTGTCCTCGGTGGGCGTCTTTCCCCCGGGCCCGCCCCACCCGGCCGTCCCGGCCATCGCCCTGACCGATCTCGCTTTGCTTGCCCCGGGCGCTGCGGGCGTGGCCCTGGTGGCCTTTTCCCAGGCGCTGGGCACGGCGGGCGCCTATGCCGCCAAGTTCGGCCAGGAGGTGGACGCGGACCGGGAGCTCGTGGCCATGGGGCTCGCCAACATCGGTTCCTTTTTCCTGGGCGGACTGGTCAACGGCGGCAGCATGTCCTCCACGGCGGTCAACGACGCGGCCGGGGCCAGGACGCAACTCTCCACTCTGGCGGCCGGGTTCATGACCGTGCTGACCCTGTTCTTTTTGACCCCGCTTTTCCACGGCCTGCCCGAGGCCGTGCTCGGGGCCATCGTCATCCACGCCGTGGTCCGGCTCATGAAGGTCCGCGAAATGGCGCGGTTTTTCCGCTGGGACCGCCAGGAGTTCGGGCTGGCCCTCATCGCGCTTTCGGGCGTGGTCTGCCTCAACATCTTCACCGGGCTCATGATCGCGGTGGCCGCCTCGCTCTTGCGCCTGGTCTGGCGGGCCAGCAAGCTGCGCATCTCGGTCATGGGAATCCTGCCCGGTCTGGACGGGGTCTTCGTGAGCCGTGACCAGCACGCCACGGCCCGGGAGATTCCGGGCGTAACCGTCCTGCGTCTGGACGGGGCGCTCTTTTTCGCCAATACGGCCATCCTGCGCGACAGGGTCCGGGGGCTTTTGGCGGCGGACCCAAAGCCCAGGGCCGTGGCCCTGTGGCTGGCCGGAAACGCGGAGCTCGGCGTATCCTCGGCCGGCGTCCTGCTTTCCCTGGCCAGACAGGCCTGCGCGTCCGGCGTGATCCTGGCCTTCATCTCGCCCGCGCCGAAGGTCGCGGCCATGCTGCGCAGAAGCGGGGTGGCGGCCGTGTGCGGCGAGGACCGCTTCTATCCCGACATCCGCCTGGCCGTCCGGGCGCTGACGGCCGGGGCCGCGCCGCAAACGCCCTGCGAGCAACGCAGGACTTGCGTTTCCTGAAAGCCTCGGTACAGTTACGGGCGTGGCCGGGCGGACGGTTTTGCGCGTTCCCTGAAAAAAAAGCTTGAATATGGCCGCCGGGGACGGTAGACGCCGCTTCCTTTCATAACGCAATCACGCACGAGGAGAACCCATGTCCGACAACGCTTTCCGGACTCTGTACAGCGGCGGCGCCCAGGGCGCCGAGGCGGAATTCGGCCGCCAGGCCGAAAAATACGGCATTCAGGAAGTGAATTTCACCTTCGAAGGTCACAAGATCGAACGGACGCGCGGAGTGCGCGTGTTGACCTCCGAGGAACTCATGCGCAAGGACGTGAGCCTGACCTACGTCTCCAAGCTTTTAAGCCGCAAGTTCACCAACGCCCAGATGATGCGCAGCGTGCTGCAGACCATCATGTACCAGGTGGAGTCCGGGCACGAGGTCTTCGTGGTGGGCGCGGTGCAGGACGACGGCACGGTCAAGGGCGGCACGGGCTGGGGCGCCGAGTTCGCCAAGCTGTGCAACAAGCCCCTTTACGTCTTCGACCAGGCCAAGGACTCTTGGTTCGCCTGGAAGGGCGAGTCCTTCGAGCCGGAAAGCGAGCCGGTCATCTCCCATCATCATTTCACCGGCACGGGCACCCGCTTCCTCGAGGAAAACGGCCGTAAGGCCATCGCAGTGCTCTTCGCCCGTTCCTTCGGCTAAAGCGCCTGCCGGGGAAGGTCCGCATCCCGGACCTTCCCCGTTTTACGCGCACGCCACCCCATGGACGACGTCCGTATCGTCAAGGCCGGTCCCGAGGACATTCCCCGCATCCGTTCCCTGTGGGAGGGGCTCAACGCCCATCATGGGGCCAGGTCCCCGCATTTCGCCGAACGCTTCAGGCGCCTGACCTTCGCGGACCGGGCGGCGGACTTTCAGGCCAAGGCCGCTTCGGGCGTCTTTCTCCTTTTCCTGGCCCTGGCGCCCGGCCAGGACGAGCCGCGCGGCTACTGCGCCATTTGCGCGGACGCGGCCGGACGCGGGGAAATCGACTCCCTGTTCGTGGACCGGACGGCTCGCGGCCAGGGGCTTGGGCGCAGGCTTCTCGAGGCCGCCCTTTCGGAATTTTCCGCCCGGGGCGTCCGGGAAATCCGCATCAGCGTGGCGGCGGGCAACGAAGAGGCCTTCGGCTTCTACGCGCGCTTCGGCTTCGCGCCGTCCGCGACCATTCTCACGGGAACCGTTCCCCAAAACGGGAACCGCGCATGAACCGCCCGCGCAACGAATACGACGTGGCCAAGGCCCTGGCCATCGCCCTGGTGGTTCTCGGCCATTATTTCGACCCCTTCACCTGGTTCCCCATCGGCAGCTACCAGCTGGCGCTGTTCTTCTTTCTCTCGGGCCTTCTTTTTTCGCCCCGCCATCTGGACGCCAAGGGGGCCTATCTGGCGGGACGGGCCAAACGCCTCCTTTTGACCTATTTCCTCTACAATTTCGCCTTCGCCGTCCTGACCTTCGCCGTCTCACGGTCCATCGGGATATGGAAGGACATCGACTGCTTCAGCCCTCGAAACCTCTTTGTGGAACCCTTCCTCACCGGACACCAGTACCCCTTTTTCAATGCGGGCTGGTTTCTGCCCGCCCTTTTCATCGTGCAGGCGGTTTTCCTGTTTCTTTGGCGGCCGGCCGCCAGGATGCCCAAGGCGGTCCTTCTCTGCCTCCTGGCCGGATTGGCCAGTCTGGCGCCGCTTCTGGGAACCCTCGGGCTGACCTGGGGGGGCTGGCTCATCCTGGGACGAACCGCCATGGGGCTTTCCTTCTACTGCCTGGGCCATCTTTTCCGCGATTTTTCCCAAACCAGGGACGTGTTCTGTCCGGCCGGATGCTTTCTCTGCCTGGGCGTCAATATCTTCATGACCGTGAATGGCATCCCCTTCACCTACAACATGGTCTTCAACCAGTATTTCGGCGCCGCGCCCGCGGTGATCGCGGGTTCCCTGTCCGGCGTCTACATGGCCCTCTACATGTCCAAGGCCCTGGCCCGGAACATTTCACCCAGAAATCCCCTTTTCCTCGTCTCCGACAACACGCTGCACATCATGAGCCTGCACCTTCTGGTTTTCTTCATTCTGAACTACTGCCTGTTGAGCTATTACGGCTATCCCTTGTCCCTGCTTGAAAACATCTACATGCCGAGCAAGCCCAACATCTATTATCCCGTTTTCGTCCTGGCCGGGCTTTTTCTCCCGGCGCTGGCCGTCCATGGCGTGAAAAAAGCGCTCGCGCGCCTGACGCCCTCCGCCCCTTCAGGGAAAAGCTGAGCCGCGCCGCATTGCCCGCGCGCCCCATTCCGGCTATGCGCCAGGGGCCTTCCGGGCGATGGGGCCCGGAGGACGCCACGCTCCTGGGCGAAGCCGGCGCTCCCTCCCTTCCTCGAACCCGCCAAGAGCGCGAACGAATCCATCCCGCGCGGCGCGTTTCCTCCCTGGCGTCATTGCCCAGCTTCCTGTTCGACATCGGCGCATGAGCGTCTCTTGCTCCGCCTCGCTCTTCCCCGTCCTCCCCCTTCAGAGCCCAAACCCCTCTATGGATATGACGGAGCATCATTGCAATTATCTATTTGACGCATAGATGCAGCGGATTTAAGGAACGACAATCCATTGAAGAGCCTTTGAGGTATGGAATTTTCTATTATTATTTTAATATGTTACACGTGACATAATAAAAATCTCCATTCTCATGCGATGCCCCAGAAAGGCGTATCCACTTACGTCGCGCGAGAGAGAAAGGACCCATGAGACTACGAACGCACGCCGCGGCGGCCTGCGGAAATGCAAACCGTGAATCCGGCGGCCGGAGTTCCGAGAAAGCCCCTGCGTTGGACGGTTCCACAGGACTGACGATTTCCGCCGAGAACGTCACCCATTATTACCGATCGCCAAACGGCCGGAGCACTCCGGCCCTCAAGGACGTCAGCCTGACGGTGAACGCCCGGGAATTCGTGGCCATCGTCGGGCCGAGCGGTTGCGGCAAGTCCACCCTGCTCAACATCCTGTCCGGCCTGACGCCGCCCAGCCGGGGCGGAGCGTTTCTTGACGGCGAGCCGCTGACCGGCGTCACCCGGCGCATCGGCTACATGTCCCAGGCGGACACGCTCATGCCCTGGCGCACCGCTGTGGAAAACGTCGAATTCGCCCTGGAGGTCCAGGGCTCCCCCAAAAAGGAGCGCCGGGAGATCGCCCGGGAGCTGTTATGCAAGGCCGGTCTCGGGGGATTCGAGAAAAGCTACCCCCATGAGCTCTCCGGGGGCATGAAAAAGCGGGTGGGCATTCTGCGCATCCTGGCGGCCAAGTCCGAGGCGCTCTTCATGGACGAGCCCTTCGGCGCCCTGGACGTGTTCACCAAGGAGATGCTTCAGGACGAAATACTGCGGCTATGGCAGGAGACCAGAAAGACCATCCTTTTCGTCACCCACGATCTGGCCGAGGCCATTACCCTGTCCGACCGGGTCATCCTCATGACCGCCCGGCCCTCCACGATCAAGACCGAATACGCCATTCCGCTCTCCCGGCCCCGCTCGGCCCTGGAGACGCGCTTTCAGCCGGACTTCGTGGAACTGCAGCGGCTCATCTGGAACGATCTGCGCGCCGAGGTGCGCCGGGCCGCCGAGGAGGCGTCATGAAGCCGGAGCGGCGTTCGGATGCGGCGGTGCTCGTCCTGCGCATCGCCCTGGTCGTCGGAACCCTGGCAGCCTGGGAGCTTCTCACGCGGCTGGGCCTGATCGATCCGTTTTTCATGGGCCAGCCCACGGCGATACTCGAAGACATGGTCAGCGCCTTCGCCACGGGCGAGATCATCCCCCATATCGTGGTCACCCTGAAGGAGGCCCTGGCCGGACTGTTCATCGGCGCCGTCGCCGGCATCGGCCTGGCCATCGTCCTGGACAAGGCCGAGACCCTCTCCCGCGTTCTCGATCCCATCATCATGGCTTTTTACGGCATTCCCAAGCTGGCCCTGGGGCCCATCTTCATCCTCTGGTTCGGCCTCGGCATGAAGTCGAAAATATTCCTGGCCGCGCTCATGGTCTTTTTCCTGGTCCTCTTCAACGCCTACGCGGGGTTCAGGAACGTGGACCGGGCCCTGATCGACGCCGCCCGGCTCATGGGCGCGAAAAAGGGACAGATCATGCGCAAGGTGGTCCTGCCCTCGTCCGCGCCCTGGCTTCTGGCCGGGATGAAGGCGGGACTCGGCGCGGCCCTGCTCGGCGCCGTGGTGGGCGAGTACATCGGGGCCAACGCCGGACTCGGCTGGATGGTGGAGTACGCTGGCGGCATGTACGACATCCCCCGCGTCTTCACCTGCATCATCACCTTGATGCTTCTCATGGCCGGGTTGAACGCCCTGCTCGGCCTTGCGGAGAAACGTCTGCTCAAATGGCGTCCCGCCGCTTTGTAACCTTAACCTTACCGGAGGAACAACGATGCGCGTACGAGGGGTTGTGAAATGTGGAGCCGCTTTCTTGCTTGCGATGGCGTTTTTCGCCGCGTCCCTGGCCATGGCCGGGGACAAGCCCCTGACCCATGTCCTCATCGCCCAGCCAGGGCACGACGACTACGGCATTCCGCTCTATCTGGCGGACAAGCTCGGCTATTTCAAGGACCAGGGGCTTTCGGCGGAATTCGTGAACTTCAAGTCCAGCCCCCTGTCCGTGGCCTCCCTTTTGGCCGGCGAGGTCCAGTTCGTTCTCACGAGCTACGACCAGGCCCTCAAGACCTTTGAAAAGGGCAAGATTCTCAAGATCGTCCTGACCACCACGGACTCCCATCCCTGGTGTCTGTTGGCCCGGCCGGAGATCAAAACGCCCCAGGATCTCAAAGGGAAGAAGATCTCGGCCAAAATGCCCGGCTCCGGCCCCCGCGCCTTCGCCACGGCCGTGCTCCTCCACTACGGCCTGAACCCGGAAACGGACGTGACCTTCGTGGATCTGCCCGAAACCGCCATCCTCCCCTCCTACGTCAACGGCGCCATCGACGCCACGGTGGGCAGCGGCGTGCGCAAGGCCGAAATGCTCAAGCGCGGGGCCGTTGTCCTGGTGGACATGAACGATCCCGCCCAGCACAAGGCCGTCCTCAAGACCGATAAATATCCCCTGAAGGTCATCCTGACCACCGAGGAATACGCCAAGGCCAACCCGCAGGTCGTTCAGGAATTCGTGAACGCGGTCTACAAGGCCATGAAGTGGGAAAAGGATCATTCGAGCAAGGAGATCGCTGAGAACGTGAAGGACTATTTCCTCGGCGCCATCGACGAGGCCGTCATCGACGACGTGCGCAAGCCCTTCAGCCATGACGGGCTCGTGACCAAAGCCGGGCACGAGGCCATCGTGGAACAGTCCATCGGCGTGGGCATGATCAAGGCCCCGGTCCCCATGGAAGCCGTGGTGGATATGATCTATGTGGAAAAGGCGCAAAAAGAGATCGGCCAGTAGGAATACCATCGCCTTCGGCTTCTTGTCCGGGCGCCCGGGACTCGTCCCCGGGCGCCCGTTCACCCTTTATCCCCTGGGAAACCGCCATGCCCCGTCCCGCGCTGCGCACGCTTTGCCAATGCTGCCACAACAATTGCGGTCTTCTGGTCGCCGAGGACGGCGCCGGACGCCCGCGCGTATCCGGCGACCCCGGCCACCCCATGAACCGGGGATGGATCTGTTCCAAGGCCAAGGCCAACGTCCTGACCCTCGACGCCCCGGACCGGCTGACGGAACCGCTGGCCAGGACGCGCGGCGGTTTTGAAAAAATCTCCTGGGATCAGGCGCTTGGCATGGCCGCCGACCGTTTGGGGGAAATCAGGGAAAAGCACGGTCCTCTGGCCCTTTGCCGCTACGCCGGAGCGCCGGTGTCCTATCTGGCCAGGGACGGTTTTTTGCAGTTCATGGGCGCCTACGGCTCGCCCAATCTCACCAGCATCGCCAACCTGTGCATGGCCCCGCGCATGATGGCCTTTCGGGCCGTGACCGGCGCCCTTCGGGCCGAGCCCGACTACGCCAACACGGACATGGTCCTGTTCTGGGGCAGCGACCCCGTGGGCGGCGGCCGCTATTCCTCCTACGCGGCCCACGACGGGATAAAGGAGATCATCCCCAGGCTCAAAAAGCGCGGCGTCCGGCTCGCGGCCATCGATCCCTTTTCCAGCAAAACGGCCAAGACCTGCGACCTGTGGCTGCGCCCCAATCCCGGAACCGACGCCGCCCTGGGCCTGGCCATGATCCACGTCATCCTGGAGGAAGGGTTGTACGACCGGGAGTTCGCCTGCGCCCATCTCCACGGGCTGGAAGCGCTCAAGGAGCGCGCGGCCTCCTGTTCTCCCGCCTGGGCCCAAGCCGTGACCGGCGTTCCGGCCGGGGATATCGCCGCCCTGGCCCGGGAGTACGCCGGAGCCAAGGCCGCCGCCATCTACGAGGGCAACGGGCTCGACATGTACGCGGGCGGCGTGGACGCCGTACGGACCATCGCCAGCCTCATCGCGCTGACCGGCAATCTGGACGCGCCCGGGGGCAACGTCCTCATGCCCATGCCCCATCCCCCGGTCCTGCCCGCCGCCCCAGCGGCGTTCACCCCGGAACTGATCAAGCGCCGCCTCTGGCATGACCGTTTTCCCCTGCCGCCCCAGGTCCCCTTCCCGGCGGTCAAGGAATCGTTGCTTGCGGGCGAGGAAGGCCGCCCCAGGGCCATGATCGTCCACCACGGCAACCCGGTTCTCATCCAGGCCAACCCGGAACGGACCGCCGCCGCCCTGGGAAAGCTCGACTTTCTCATGGTCTGCGACGTCTTCCCCACCGCCACCTCGGCCCAGGCCGACCTGATCCTGCCCATGGCCTCCTCGTTCGAAAGCTACGGCTACCGGGCTTACTCCAGCGCCCAGGGCGGCTTTTTCGCCCTGGCCCGGCCGATCGCCCGTCCCAAGGGGGCGTCGCGTTCCGTGTTCGAGGCGGAATACGAACTGGCCAGGCGCCTGGGCCTCGACGCGGGCTATCCCTTTACGGACGACCGAAGCTGGGTGGACTTCATGACCAGCCCCCAGAAAGTGGGCGTCGCACGGCTGGAGGCGGAACAGATCGTCTACGCCCTGCCGCCCGTACGCTACCGGAAGTATCTGGAAAAAGGCTTCGCCACCCCCTCGGGCAAGGCGGAGGTCGCCTCCCTCTGGTTCGAAAGCCAGGGCGCGGACCCGTTGCCCCGGTTCACGCCGCCCGCAGGCGAGCCTCTTGACAGGGAAGAGCTTGCGGCCAAGGGGCTCCCCCTGCTCGGATCGAGCCGCAGGCCTCCGCAGTTCATCCATACCCGGTTCAAGAATCTCCCGGAGCTTTCCAAGGCTTATCCCGAGCCCCTGGCCTACGCCCATCCCCAGGACGCCGCCGCGCGAGGCGTGGCGGACGGCGACGAGGTCAAGGTCATCTCGCCCTTCGGGAGCGTCCGGCTCCGGGCGCGACTGTCCCCGGACGTGGCCCAGGGGCAGACGTTCATCGATTTCGGCTGGGGCAACCCCTCGGACGGCATGGCCAGCATCAACGACCTGACCGATGACCAGCGATTCGATCCCTATTCCGGCGGCACCCCCAACCGGCTTTTCCCCTGCGAGATCACAAAACTCTGACGCGCCGCCTCGCCCCCCGCGCCCGGCCATTGCCCGCGCGCCCCATTTCGGCTATGCGCCAGGGGCCTTCCGGGCGATGGGGCCCGGAGGAAACGGCGGCCTGCCGCCATAGCCCGCGCGCCGCGCGCCCTCATGCCGTGACAAAAATTCTCATCCTCGGCGCCCTGGCCGCCCTGTTTTTCAGCTCCACCTTCATCCTCAACCGGGCCATGAGCCTGGAGGGCGGACACTGGTTCTGGTCCGCCAGCCTGCGCTATGTCTGGATGCTGGGACTTTTC
>CALGYO010000178.1 GCA_937934715.1 uncultured Desulfovibrionaceae bacterium
AACATGAACGCCAAAAAGCCCAAGAATCACTTCACCGTGGGCATCGCCGACGACGTGTCCAGGACCTCCCTGGCCTGCGTCAGCTGCTTCGTGGACACGACCCCCAAGGGCACGGTCCAGTGCAAGTTCTGGGGCCTGGGGGCCGACGGCACCGTGGGCGCGAACAAGCAGGCCATCAAGATCATCGGCGACAACACGGCGCTCTACGCCCAGGGTTACTTCGCCTATGACTCCAAGAAGAGCGGCGGCATCACCATCTCGCACCTTCGTTTCGGTAAAAAACCCATCAAGTCCACCTACCTCATCACGGACGCGGACTACATCGCCTGCCACAATCCGGCCTACGTCCATCAGTACGATCTGCTGGACGGAATCAAGGAAGGCGGCGTCTTTGTCCTGAACGCGCCCTGGACCGTGGAAGACATGGAAAAAGAGCTTCCGGCGGCCATGCGCCAGGCCATCGCCAAGAAGAAGGTGAAGTTCTACGCCATCGACGCGGTCAAGATCGCTTCCCAAGTCGGGCTGGGCGGCCGCATCAACATGATCATGCAGACCGCGTTCTTCAAGCTCGCCGAGGTCATTCCCTTCGAGCAGGCGGTCAAGCTCCTCAAGGATTCCATCCACAAGGCCTACGGAATGAAGGGCGACAAGATCGTCAACATGAACATCGCCGCCGTGGACCAGTCCGTGGACAACCTGCGCGAGATCAAATACCCGGCCTCCTGGGCCAAGGCCGCCGAGGCGGACAAGCCCGCCGACGACGTCCCGGATTTCGTGAAAAACGTCATGCGTCCCATGCTGGCCCAGAAGGGCGACGACCTGCCGGTCAGCGCCTTCGAGCCGGACGGCCGCTTCCCCACCGCCACCTCGCAGTACGAAAAACGCGGCGTGGCCATCCTGGTTCCCGAATGGATCAAGGAAAACTGCATCCAGTGCAACCAGTGCTCCTTCGTCTGCCCGCACAGCGCCCTGCGCCCCGTGCTGGCCACGGCTGACGAGATGAAGGCCGCGCCCGCGTCCTTCGAGACCGTCGAGGCCAAGGGCAAGGAATTCGCCGGCATGGCCTACCGGCTCCAGGTCAATTCCATGGACTGCATGGGCTGCGGCAACTGCGCCGACATCTGCCCGGCCAAGGAAAAGGCCCTGGTCATGAAGCCCCTGGCCACCCAGACCGAGGCCCAGGTTCCCAACTTCGCGTTCTCCCAGACCGTGTCCTACAAGGACAGCCTGGTGAACCGTTCCTCGGTCAAGGGCAGCCAGTTCCAGAAGTCCCTCATGGAGTTCTCGGGCGCCTGCGCCGGTTGCGGCGAAACCCCGTACGTCAAGGCGCTCACCCAGCTGTTCGGCGAGCGCATGATCGTGGCCAACGCCACGGGGTGCTCCTCCATTTGGGGCGCCTCCGCGCCGTCCGCGCCGTATTGCCTGAATATGGACGGCCACGGCCCGGCCTGGGGCAACTCGCTGTTCGAGGACGCCGCCGAATACGGCTACGGCATGGAGATGGGCATTTCCAAGCGCCGCGAGAAGCTGGCCGATCTGGTCAAGGAAGCCCTGGCGGGCGACCTGCCGGCCTCCCTCGCCGAAGCCCTGAAGGGTTGGCTTGAAAACAAGAACAACGCCGCCGGCTCCAAGAGCTTCGGCGACGCCGTCAAGGCGGAGCTGGCCAAGCTCGACAAAAAGGAAGGGGCTCTCGCGGCCATCGCCGACATCTCGGACGTGCTGACCAAGCCGTCCATGTGGATCTTCGGCGGCGACGGCTGGGCCTACGACATCGGCTACGGCGGCCTGGATCACGTCCTGGCCTCGGGCAAGGACATCAACGTCCTGGTCATGGACACCGAGGTTTATTCCAACACCGGCGGCCAGTCCTCCAAGGCCACGCCCACGGGCTCTGTGGCCAAGTTCGCGGCGGGCGGCAAGCGCACCGGCAAGAAGGACCTGGGCCTTATGGCCATGAGCTACGGCTACGTGTACGTGGCCTCCGTGGCCATGGGCGCCAACAAGAACCAGTTCCTCAAGGCCCTGGCCGAAGCCGAGGCCTACCCCGGACCGTCGCTGGTGATCGCCTACGCCCCCTGCATCAACCAGGGCATCAAGAAGGGCATGGGCAAGACCCAGCTCGAGGAAAAGCTGGCCGTGGATTCCGGTTATTGGCTCCTGTACCGGTACAACCCCATGCTGGCCGAGGAAGGCAAGAATCCGCTCATCCTCGAATCCAAGGCGCCGGACGGCACCTTGCAGCAGTTCCTGGCCGGGGAGAACCGCTACGCCATGCTGGAGCGCATGCTGCCCGAGGAATCCAAGGTCCTGCGCGGCGAGATCGAAAAGCAGTACAACCACCGTTACGCCTTCTACAAGAACCTGGCTGAAATGGGCGAGGCTTGCAAAGACAAGGAATAAACGCGGCTTCGGCTGATCCGGCGCCGCGTCATTGACGAATGGGCGGGCGGTCCCATGGACCGCCCGCCTTGTTTTTTGCCCTATGGACGGCTGGATTGCTGGAGCCGCGCCGCGAAACGCCGTCGCCGCATGATGAGAAGCGGCGCAAAGGATCGCAAAACGGGCTCAGCCTGGTAGCATGCCTCAAGCGCGTCGCATTGCTTGTGACCTATGGGACTGATCTTGACTGATGCCCCCCGCCGACCTCCTCAACGGCGCGCGGGCCGCCCCGGCGGAGGCATAGGGGCATTTCGCGAGTGGGGCGTCAGCGCCCGCAAAGAGGTCGGGAGGGCGTCCGCTGGTTCGCCGGGCATTGCATGGAGAGAGGTTCTCTGGCGCCGTCCGCAAGCCGAAAATACCCTTGACTCCCCGAAAGATGGCCGGTATTGCTTGCGTCCTTAACTGACGGCCCCGTAGCTCAGTAGGATAGAGCACAGGATTCCTAATCCTGGTGTCGCAGGTTCGATTCCTGCCGGGGTCACCAAATGCTAATCCAGCCAAGTCCAAATAAGTCCAAAAAGTTAAGAAATTCAGCATGAAGCCGGGCATACAGTGTCCGGCTTTGTCTTTTATGGTCCATTGACATCCGGGGGCAACTGGGGGCAACAATGGGGGCAACAGGCCAACCCGCAACAGGAGTTGCCCCCAAATGCTCACGGACGCCAAAATCAAGAACGCGAAGCCAGGCCCCAAGCCCCTGAAACTCTTTGATGAAAGGGGCCTCTATCTGGAGGTTTCCCCGAGTGGGGGCAAGTGGTGGCGGCTGAAGTACCGCTATGGGGGCAAGGAGAAACGCCTATCCCTTGGCGTCTACCCCGAAGTGTCCTTGAAGGAAGCCAGGGAGCGGCGCGAGGATGCCCGGAAGCTCTTGAACGGGGGAATGGACCCGAGCGCGGCGCGGAAGATCGAAAAGGCGGGGCTTGACGGCGAATCCTTTGAAGCCATCGTCCGGGAGTGGCATGCCAAGTTCAAATCGAAATGGGCTGACGAGTACGCCGAACGAATCATCCGCCGCATGGAAGCGGACCTTTTCCCCTGGCTTGGCGTCCGCCCCATCTCGCAGATAACCGCGCCCGAACTTCTGGCGGCCATCCGCCGCATCGAATCGCGCGGGGCCGTCGAGACGGCGCACAGGGCCTTGCAGAACTGCGGGCAGGTATTCCGGTATGCCGTGGCGACCGGCCATGCCGAGCGAGACATTTCCGCCGATCTTCGCGGCGCTATTCCCCCTCCCGAGAAAAAGCACCACGCCAGCGTCACCGCTCCGGCCGACGTCGCCGCCTTGCTTCGCGCTATCGAAACCTACAAGGGATCATTCGTGACGTTGTGCGCCCTGCGCCTCGCGCCGTTGACATTCGTTCGCCCCGGTGAACTTCGGCATGCGGAGTGGTCCGAATTCGATTTTGCGGGCGAACAGTGGCGCATTCCGGCCGCCAAGATGAAGATGAAGGAACAGCACATCGTCCCCCTTGCCCGGCAAGCGCTGGCGGTCCTGGAAGAACTCAAGCCCCTGACCGGAGCGGGGGCCTACGTCTTCCCGAGCCTGCGCAGCGCGTCCAGGCCCATGAGCGAGAACACCGTCAACGCGGCCCTGCGCCGCCTGGGGTACTCCAAAACCGAAATGACCGGCCACGGCTTCCGGTCCATGGCGTCAACGCTTCTGAATGAACAAGGCTGGAACCGGGACGCCATCGAACGCCAGCTTGCGCATGCCGAGCGCGATACCATCCGGGCGAGCTACAACTTCGCGGAATTCCTCCCCGAGCGCCGCCGCATGATGCAGGCATGGGCCGACTACCTGGACGCCCTGCGCGTCGGAGCGAAAATCGTTCCCATGTATAGGGCGGGCGGTGTAGAGTAGGCCAAATTTCCAGGGCCTAGGGTAGCTCCCGAAAACGCCTCTTCCCTTGGAGGCGCGGCCCTGGATTACTTCAAGGGGGAAGCTGAAGGGGGCTGTTATATGGTAGGTGGAGTAGTTTTCAACGACATGGTTATGGCAAATGATTTGCGTGAGCGCTGGCCCGGAATGCCAAGCTATGAACTCGCGGAACGCATCAATAAGAAAGTCGATTTGGCCATAAAAGGTGAGGTTGACTTCTCCCGCTTTCCATCCCCGTATCGCGTGAGCAAGAAACTTAGAGACCCACAAACAGGGATCACCCATTATTTTTGCGAGGGAGTTCACCCAGGTACAGATTATTTTAATGAGTATGACCAAGAATACTCATTTAGAGGCGTCGCCTTTAGAACAGAAGCAATTGAAGCATGGGAAAGGGACAATCCTTGGTTGCAGTTCCACCAAGTCGATGAAAATGACGGATCAGATGAGTGGATTTGGGCAAATGATGCCAGGAATGAACTTGGAATGACGCCGATGGACTTTGTCCGTGCCCTGAATCGAGGAGAGTTGGAGACGGATTTTCAAGAGAGCTATGAAGATTATATGGCATCAGGTCTAAATGCCCCTTTCTATCGGTCTTCTATGCTTGATGAATTGCGTATTCATCGAATATCTTTGCAACGCTTCATTGAAAACAATAAGCCCAAAAAAACAAAGATAGACTTTGGCGCTGCGTTGCGGGCACAAACCGAAGACGAAAACGTCCGACTTTCCGCCGAAAATAAATCGCTGCGTTCCCGTGTCGCCAACCTCGAAGCCAAACTTGCCGAAGTCAACGCCGCGCCGGAATCCGCCGAACCCGAGCGAGAAACCCAAACCGCAGCCGCCAACATGGCCCGGCTAAAAAAGCAGAACAAAGCTCTGAAGAGTGGCTATGAAAACGCGGCCAAGCTGGTGTGCGCGATCATTCAAAAATCCGAGAAGAGCGGTAAGCCCTTGGTTGCCTCAGAAGTCCAAAGTTTGGCGGATGAACTCGGTGTTCGCCTCCAGGCGGATTGCCTTGCAAACCTCAAGTCCGGGATGCCCCCCGAATTCGTCAAGAAGACTGCCGGAGCACGTCCGATCACTCCCCAAGAAGAATACCCCGACGACGTTGGAACCTAGGCGGCACAAGGCTTTTCCCAAATTCAAATAATACCCCGGCCACGTTGAAGAATACCCCAGCCACGTTAACGTTGTTGGGGTATTATTTTACGTCATCGAGGTATTATTTACGTTGTGGGGGGTATTTTTTGATTGCAAAGTCCAAATAGGTTCACGGGCAAGTCAACCGGGCCGCTATTGAACGCGACGGCCCAAAGGAGATTTGCCAACGATGAACCAGTATCAAGCCCTCCCCGCATCCGGTTTCCTTCGCCTCCCCCAAATCATCGGCAACCCCAAACGCGGTATCATCCCCATCATCCCCGTTTCACGTTCGGCATGGTGGGCAGGCGTCCGGGAAGGCCGCTACCCCGCGCCCGTGAAACTCGGGCCGCGTACAACGGCTTGGAGGGTGGCGGATATTCGGGCGCTCATGGATTCGTTCTAGGGGGTACGCCATGAGCAACCCCACAACCGAGTTTGAAAGCGTCCTGCGCGAGGCCGGGCTTACCCCTGGCGAGATCATAGCAGACGGAACCCTTCACCGCTGCGGGACCAGCGACAAGCCGAACGGCAAAAACGGCTGGTACATCTTCCATGGCGATCATCCCGCGTCCGGGGCTTACGGCGATTGGCGCACGGGCATGACGGAGACCTGGACCGCCAATGGGGAAAAGGCCCTGACCAAAGCGGAACGCCAAGCCCTCAAGGCCCGCATGGAGCGCGACAAGGCCGCCAGAGAGGAAGAGACGGCCCGGCGCCATGCCGAGGCCCGCGAGAAGGCCAAGCGAATCTGGAACGCCTGCCCGCCTGCCCCTGCGGATCATCCCTACTTGATCCGCAAAAGCGTGATCTTTGATGGCCTGCGCCTGTCCATGGACGGGAGGTTGGTTGTCCCGGTCCTCGACGAAGCCGCCGCGATCCAGAGCTTGCAATTCATCGCCCCGGATGGCGGCAAGCGTTTCCTGACTGGCGGCAAGACGACTGGCGGCTTTTTCGCCATCAAGGGCGGCAGGGGGCCGCTCTACGTTGCGGAGGGGTTTGCGACCGCCGCGACCGTCCATGCCGCAACCGGGGAAACGGTCCTGGCCGCATTCAACGCCGGGAACCTGGAAGCCGTGGCCGTCATGGCGCGGGCGAAGTACCCGGATCGGGAAATCATCATATGCGCCGACGATGACCGCCAGACGGAAAGCAACCCCGGTTTGACCAAGGGGGATGAGGCCGCCCGGCGGATCGGCGGGCTTGTGGCTGTCCCCAAGTTCGCGGACCTCGACGCCGGGACCGACTTCAACGACTTGGCCGCCGCCGAAGGCCTGGAAGTGGTCAAAGCGCAGCTTGCCGAGGTCCGGCCGCCAGAAGAGAAAGCCCAGGGCTTACCGGGGAGCCTCGCCGCTTCTCGTGGGGGGAGAAAGAAGTCTTCCCCGCAAATCCCCCTCGCCCGCATGGTGGCCGCCTCCTATGGCCCCGGCAATCTCATTTACGGTCAGGGGGCGTTCTGGCTTTGGTCCGGGCAAGGCGTGTGGGAACGTCTTGATGACCGCGCCGTGAAGCAGCAAATCCACCATGTGGCGGAATCGGAGGTCACGGGACGCAACGCGGTTGATTCCATCCTGGACCTTATGAAGACGGAGGCCTTCCGCGCTGACGTGGACCTCGACCCGCCGGGCCTGTTCATCAACGTGCTGAATGGTGAACTCCACTATTCGCCGCAAGGGTGGGAACTGCGCCCGCATATCCGCGAGCATTACCGGACCACGCAAATTCCGGTTGCCTTCGACCCCGAAGCGAGCGCCCCCCGTTTTGAACAATTCCTTGGCGAAGTCTTCCACGGCGACCCGGACGCCCCGGAGAAGTCCGTCATCATATGCGAGGCCTTGGGCTATTCCCTCTTGGCCTCCTGCGCCTATGAAAAGTTTTTTTTGCTTATCGGAATAGGCGCGAACGGGAAAAGCGTTCTCCTGCGCCTCCTGACCGACTTGGCGGGGGCCGCAAACGTGGCGGCGGTCCAGCCCTCGCAGTTTGATAACAGATTTCAGCGCGCCTATCTTTGCGGGAAGTTGGTCAACATCGTGACGGAAATTGCCGAAGGCGCGGATATTGCCGACGCGCAGTTGAAGGCCATTGTCTCCGGGGAACTGACCACGGCGGAAAGGAAGTTCCAGCCGCCTTTCGATTTCAGACCATTCTGTACGTGCTGGTTCGGCACCAACCACATGCCCCATACCCGCGACTTCTCTTCGGGGATGATCCGCCGGGCGGAAATCCTCCAATTCAACCGGGTGTTCGCCGGTTCCGAACAGGACCACATGCTCCCCGAAAAGCTGAAAGCCGAGTTGCCGGGCATTCTGAACTTGGCGCTCCAGGGCGTCGCCGGGGTCTTCGAGCGAGGCGTCTTCACGTCCGCGCCGTCATCCGAGGCCGCCAAGCACGACTGGATGCTTGAATCGGATCAGGTGGCACAATTCGCGGCTGAATGCTGCGAGTTCGGCCAAGGCCATGAAGTGGAATCAGCGACCCTCTATCGCCAGTACAGCGCATGGGGGGAGGAAGCGGGGATCAAACGGCTTTTGAATCGGAAGAACTTTTCAACCCGCATGGTCCGCTTGGGGGCTGAACTTTGCCGAGGCAGCAGGGGCGTCCGCTTGCTCGCCGGGGTACGGCTTCACCAAAACCATGACGCCAGAGTCGCAGGTGACACGTTTCCCCACTTCACCCCTAAAGGAATGTAAATTTTATAGGAGAAGAGGGTAATGATAAAAGGCGAAATAGAAAATCGCGTCACTAGCAACACTGGCGTCTTGCCTCGCCGATCCTTGATGGAAGTCTTCAACCGGGGGAAGGAATCCCGCCAGCCCATCGCCAAGCCTGCACAGGCCGAACCCGCCGAAGCGATCCGCGAACAGGCGGCCATTCCCCATGAAGCCGAGGCCCACAAACCCCGCTCAAAGCCCGCGAGCAAGCCCGACTGGCGCGCCTGCCGGGCCAAGGGGTGCGCGGCCTGGATCGGCGGCCCTCCCGGCCCTGAAATCGCGTGGCGCTGCCTGGGGGAGCATTTCCACGGCGACGTGGACTTCGACGCGGCCAGCTTCCCGAAGATCGTAACCCTTCCCGCCTGCCCTTGGCTCAATTGAGGGAACGCCCATGAAGATCATCGTCGATACCCGCGAGCAAACGCCCTTCACCTTCCAGGGCTACCCCGAGGTGGAAGTCATCGCCGGGAGTCTGAGCGCCGGGGATTATAGCTTGGCGGGCTTGGAAACCATCGTGGCCATCGAGCGCAAGAGCCTCCCCGATCTGGTCCAATGCCTTGGCCGGGAGCGGGAACGCTTCGAGCGGGAGCTTGAACGCCTGCGTGGATATGAGGCCGCCAGCGTGGTGGTCGAATCTCCGTTGGCCGACTTGGTGGCCGGGAACTGCAGGTCCGCCCTGAACCCCAAGGCCGCCTATGAATCCGTGGTGGCCTTCATGGCCCGGCACAGGATCAGCTTTTATTTTGCCACGAACAGGCGCGGGGCCGAGCGGTTCACATACAGTTTCTTGCGACATTTCAAGAACACGGTGGAGCGGCGCTACAAGGCCGTGGCCGTATAAATCGGGGGAAGCCGATGAAGAACTTGAAGGCAGCGATCAAGAAGGCCGAAGGCGACGACAGGCCCGCCAGCGAGCGCGAGAAGGACCAGAAAGAGGCGGCCGGGCGCAAGACCAGCGGCCCATGTCCCAGGCGTGGCGGGAGGGCGAAACGGGCGGCTGAAGGGGGGAAATATGAAACAACCTCATAGAACGGAGCGTGGGGGCCTCTCTCCATGCATGCCCGCGCAGGTCCGCGCCCTCCTTTTCAGTGTTCATTCTTGTTCAGTGTTTGCCCGAGCGAAAGGGAAAAAACAGCTTTGAGTCCCTCAAGTTTTTTCAGCAATAATATTTAATTATTATGGCATATTGAGTGATGGACACCCCGAAAAAAGTACCCCTAAATTTGTCCGTAACTGCGCGCAAATATGCCGGTCCGGTTAATCGCGCATGGCGGCCTCAAGTTTTGGCCCCCCTACCGGTTTCGACTTTTTCCCTTTCAATTTCGCGGCCGCACAGAATGACCTGCCCAACCGGTTCCCTGGACTTGGCGCTCCAGAGTTTGAAGGCCCCTTGGTGGTCCTGCGGGTCCTTCCTGGAGCTTCCAAGAGCGGGTGCGAATCGAGTGCAACATATCGCCAGGCTCAGAAAATTTTATGAGGTTGACCGGTTGACCAAGGGTGGCGAGCAAATCCCACAAAGTCTTTGTTGGCGCTGGTTTTCACGGGATAAGGCGGCGTCAACCAGTCAACCAAAAAGCGTCAACCAGGTTGACCACGCAGTGAATCAACGCACCGCCCTGGAGCGGAACGAGTCGATAAGGGAGTGGGTGGAGTTGACCGGCCTTCAATTGGTGCAAGATGCACCAAATGAAAGCAAGCGAGAAGATGGGCGTGGGCACAGGCAGCGCGGCGGCGTCCGGGAGGCCGAGCGTCAACTAGGCCTTGAACATCGCGACGTCCACCGCGCCCTCAAGACCGCCTCCCTCTCGCCCGAGGCCAAACAGGCGGCCAGGGATGCCGGTTGGGCCGGGTTGGCATTCGTCTCTTGCCCGGCCACGCCCTTGGGGAGGCCGCCAGAGCGACAGGGGCGCGGAAAGTGGCCCCAGGTAGCCGGGCCGCCCTGAAAACGCCGCAGGCGGCCTTCTGGAGCGCTTTGGCAAATTTTATAGAATCCTCCAAAAGGCGGGCTGAAACAAGCGGAAAACTCTCGTTTTGGTGGGAGACTGAATGGCAAGGAATGGCGGGGTATTGAGAGCATGAGAACCCAAAGGCCCGCGCAGCATTCCCACTTTGAGGCTAAAAACAGGCCGATTTAGGGACGGGCTTACACCGTGGAAGTTTACATAAAACCCGTTACGGGACCTATTTTTGAGAT
>CALGYO010000179.1 GCA_937934715.1 uncultured Desulfovibrionaceae bacterium
GGGTCCTACGCCTCCTCGTTCATGACGGCCGGAGCCTTGCTGCTCGCCGGGATCCTTCTTGTCTGGCTGGGGCTGTCCACGGCCAGGCGTTCCTCTGGGACCGCGGAAATCGCGGGAGACGGACTCGCCCTTTCCTTCGCCTCCCAAAAGACCTTGACCCGGGAAAATCAAGGAGGATAATACAAGAAAACCATTTTTCCCGGACCGGCGCCACGCTGGCGGCCCAGGCGGAGGTTTCCCATGAAATCAAGGAACCTTGGCGCTTCCTTCCGGCAAGGAGGGGGCGGCCTCTCACGGCGGGACTTTCTTTCTTGGCAGCTGAAAGGCGCGTTGTTTCTCGCTTGCGGCGGGGCGTTCCCGCCCCGCCCGGTCCTGGCCGAGGCCTATCCGGACGTGGCCGTGGTCACAGGGCCCCCAGCCGGAGCGGTCAAAGCGGCGGTGGATCTTCTGGGGGGCATGGGGCGGTTCGTCAAACCGGGAAACCGGGTGGTCATCAAACCCAATTTCTCCTTTGCCAATCCTCCCGAAGCCGCCACCACCACCAACCCGGAGGTGGTGCGCGAGCTCCTTGTCCTGTGCAAGGAAGCGGGGGCGGCTTCCGTCCTTATACTGGACAACCCGCTCAACGTGGCCGAGTTGTGCCTTGAACAATCCGCCGTGCGAAGCGCCTGCGACGGCGTGGAGCGCGGCGCCGTCCAGGCCCTGGACGACGCCCGCTTCTACCGGGCGGCCGATATTCCCCAGGGCGCGAGCTTCAAGAAAACCGAAGTCATGGCCGACGTGCTCGACGCGGATGTCCTCATCTCCGCGCCCGTGGCCAAATCCCATTCCGGCGCCGGGGTGTCCCTGTCCATGAAAAACCTGATGGGGCTCATCTGGAATCGCGGCGTCATGCATTCCAGGCACGATCTGCATGAGGCCATCGTGGACCTGGCCTCCCTCCTGCATCCGGCCCTGTGCGTCATCGACGCCATCCGGACGCTTTCGACCAACGGTCCGGGCGGGCCGGGCAAGGTCATCAAGATGGATACGGTCATCGCTTCTCCGGACATGGTGGCCGCCGACGCCGAAGCCGTGACCCTGTGCGAATGGTACGGCAAGCATTTCGAACCGAGGCAGGTCAAGCACATCGCCCTGGCCCATAAGCGGGGACTCGGGCGCATGGACGTCGAAAACCTGGACGTGCGCCGGGTCTCCCTTTGATCACCGTAAAGCGCGCCGTTCAGGGAGCGAGTCTCCTCGCGTTTCTCGGCCTGCTGTGGATGACCTCCTTTCCCCTGGCCGAGGGCGTGAGCGCGCGTTACGCCCTGTGGCTCGATCCTTTCCTCGTCTTCGGAACGGACGCCGCCAGCCGGTCCCTGGCCGTACCCGTCACGCTCTCCTGCCTGGTCCTCGTCTCCGCCCTGTTTCTGGGCCGGGCCTTTTGCGGCCACATCTGCCCCATGGGCGCCACCTTCGACCTGGCGGCCCCGCTTTTCGGCCGCAGACGGACCACGCTTGCGCAGGCCAAGGAAACGCGGCTCAAGGGGCTGAAATATCTGCTTTTGGTATGCGCTTTCAGCGCCGCGTGTTTCGGGGTGTCTCTGGTCTTTTGGGGCGCGCCCCTCGCTCTGGTCACCCGTTTTTACGCCCTGGCCATCGCCCCGCCCCTGGGCCAGTCGGCGGCCCATATCCTCAGCCTCGCCCGGCCCATGACCGAGGGGCTCGGCCTGTATTCCCTGACCTACGCCAAGATGGGCGGCCAGCGGTTCACCGATCCCTTCACCATCGCCGCCTTTTTTCTGACGCTATTTCTGCTTGGCCGGGCCTGGCCCAGATTCTGGTGCCGCTATCTGTGTCCGGCGGGGGCCATGCTGGCGCTTTGTTCCGGGAAGCCCCTGGTGGCGCGCCGGGTGTCCGGGGCCTGCGTGGACTGCGGGGCCTGCCGCCGCGCCTGTCCCATGGCCGCCATCGCCGAAAATCCCCGGCTGACCAGAACCAGGGAGTGCCTGTTGTGCAAGGCCTGTCAGCGGGCCTGTCCGGAAGGCGCCATCTCGTTTGGCCGGGCAACGCGGCCTTCGACCGGACGTCTTCGCGACGGGTATTGGCCGTCGCGCAGGCGTTTTTTGGCCGCTGGATCGGCCGGGGTCGCGGCCGCCGCCCTGACCTTGACCGGCCTGCGGGAAGGCGCCGCCCAGGGGGACGCCATCGCCGACGCCGGAGGCAGGTTCGCGCCCGCGTCCCTGTTGCGTCCGCCCGGCGCACCGCCCGAAGCGCTGTTTCTCCGGAAATGCGTCCGCTGCGGCGCCTGCATGCGGGTCTGTCCCGCCAACATGCTCCAGCCGGATTTTCTGTCCTCCGGGCTAAGCGGCCTGTTTTCCCCGGTAGCCGTTCCCAGACGAGGCGGCTGCCAGTATCTGTGCAACGCCTGCGGCCAGGTCTGTCCTTCAGGCGCCATCCCTCCTCTGCCTCTGGAGGAAAAAGCCTGGGCCAAGATGGGAACCGCCGTGATCAACCGGCAAAAATGCCTGGCCTGGGAGCAGGAGAAGAAATGCCTGGTCTGCGACGAGGTCTGCCGCTACGACGCCTTGCAATTCACGCGCGAACCCGGCCTGTCCACGGCCGTTCCCCGGGTCATCGTGAACAAATGCTCGGGCTGCGGCCTGTGCGAGCGCCATTGTCCGGTGGAAAGTCCGGCCATCACCGTCGCGCCCATCGGCGCCGTTCGCCTGGCCGCCGGATCCTACTCGGCCTATGGCCGAGCCGAAGGCCTTCAGCTTGAACCTCGCCGGAAAAGGGCGCATACGGCTCCGCTGGAAGAGAGCGCTTCCGGGCTGCCGCCCGGTTTTTCCGAATAGCGTTCCGCGTCCCCGGATTTCCTCGTTTTCCTCGTTTGACCAGGCCCGGGCAAAACGCATACAAGACCTTCCATGACGCAACGCATACGCAGTATTTCGGCGCGCATGGTCACGGCCGTCGCGCCGCCCGCCCTCACGGAAGCCGTATTGGGCCTGGGCGGGGTTATCGTGGCCGCCAGCGGCGGCGTGGACAGCCTCACCCTGGCCGTGGTCTGCGACCGGCTTCTGCCCGGCCGGTGCAGACTCATGCACGCCGTGAGCCCGGCCGTTCCCCAGGCCGACACCGGACGAGTCCGCGAGACGGCCAAAGCCTTGGCGCTTGACCTGACGACCCTTTCCACCGGGGAATGTTCCGATCCCGTCTATCTGGACAATCCCGTGGACCGGTGCAGGCATTGTAAAACCCATCTTTACGCGGCCCTCGCGAAAAGCGCGCGCCGTCTGGCCGACGCCGGAGAGAGCGCGCCCTTTGTGGTCAGCGGGGCCAATGTGGACGATCTCGGGGAATACCGGCCTGGACTCGAGGCCGCCCGGGAATTCGGCGTGCGCCATCCTTATATTGAAGCGGGCATGGGCAAGGAGGCCATCAGAACCCTGGCGCGCGCGCTGCATCTGCCGTTCGCGGATTTGCCCGCCTCCCCGTGTCTCGCCAGCCGCGTCTACACCGGCACGGCCATCACCCCCGAACGGCTGGCGGCCGTGGAATACGCCGAGGACATCGTCAGGAAAGACGCGGGGGCGGCCGTGGTCAGATGCCGCGTCCGCGACGCGGACATGCTGGTGGAGCTGCGAACCGAGGACCTCAAGAAAGCCGGGCCCGCCCTCCACGCCATCGTCGAACGCCTGGCCCGGGATGTTCCCGCGCGTTTTCCCTGCATCGCAACCGTAAGCCTCGACCTGGAGGGCTACCGCCCCGGCCGGGCCTTTATCCAACCCGCATGAATATTCTTTTCGACCATTCAAGGCCCGAACGCATCGGCTTGCCGGAAACCGTCTTCTGCCAGGGGAAATCCCTTGAGGCCGTCATCCAGCTCATGGTGGAGCATACGGCTCCTGGCGCGGCCCCGATTCTTTTCACCCGGCTTTCCCCAGAGGTCCACGCGCGCATTCCCGAAGAAACGCGCGCCCTTGTCGATTACCACCCCTTGTCCGCCACGGCCTGGACGGGCGTGCTTCCCCCGGTGAAACGCGGACGGGTCGCCCTGGTCTCGGCCGGAACCTCGGATGGACCGGTCTTGTGGGAAGCGGCCAGGACGTTGGGATACCTGGGGATCGCCCACAGGGTCTTCGAGGACGGCGGCGTGGCCGGGCTGTGGCGGCTGGCCACGCGGCTCGACGAGATAAACGGGCACGACGTGATCATCATCGCGGCGGGCATGGACGCCGCCCTGGCCTCGGTGCTGGGCGGACTGACCCCGCGCCCCCTGGTGGCCGTGCCCACTTCGGTGGGCTACGGCGCGGCCCAGGGGGGCATGGCCGCGCTTCACGCCATGCTCGCAAGCTGCGCCCCGGGCGTGGCGGTCATGAACATCGACAACGGGTACGGCGCGGCCTGCGCCGCCGCCCGCATTATAAGGCTCATCAATGGATAATCGTATTTTGACATTGCGCGCCCCTTCGGGCGTAAGCGGCGACATGCTGGTCGCCGGACTCGCCCGCATGCTTGATCTCGATGAGGCGGGTTTTGCGGACGCCCTGTCCCGCATCGGCCTGCCCGAGCTTCACGGCGCCGCCCGGGTGATTCCCAAAAGTTTGAACCATATTTCCGGTTGGGGGCTTGAAGTCAGCCTGCCCCACGCCCACGAACACCGGCGGTTGCGGGATATCAGGGCCATCGTGACGGGAAGCGGGCTTGCCGGAAAAGCCAAGGAGCTCGCCGTTGCGGCGTTTGAGCTTTTGGCCCGGGCCGAAGGCGCCATCCATGGCTGTGATCCGGAAGAGGTCGTTTTCCATGAAACCGGAGCGTTGGACAGCGTCATGGACATGTGTCTGGCATGCGAATTTTTCGCCATGCTGTCTCCGGACGTTTTCATTTGCGGCCCTCTGCCCGTTTGCGACGGCGAAATACGCTGCCGTCACGGCCTCTTGGCCGCGCCCGCGCCAGCGACGCTTTTTTTATTGCAAGGCGCGCCGATATACGGCATTCCCAGCGCCGGGGAGACCGTCACGCCGACGGCTATCGCGCTTTTACGCGCGTTCGGCGCCGCTTTCGGGCCTTGGCCCGCCATGATCCTCTCCAGGGAAGCGAGGATCTACGGAACGCGAAAGCTGCCGGGCGTGCCCAATGGCGCGATTTTCGCCGTTGGCTCGCCGCATTCCATGCATTTCGATCATTGTGACGAAAACCGCCGGGAGTAGTCCCGGCTCACGAGGTATTTCATATGCGCGTCGTCTTTCGTCTCGCATTGTCGTGCTGCGCCCTGTTGTTGCTCGCCGGGTGCTTTGGGGAGGCGGGCAAAACCGTCGAACCCTCGCAAACGGCGGCCGGTCCCGCCTCCGCAAGAACCGCGCCCCGGGAGCCGTCCCGGCAAGACGCGGCCGTCCCGGAACCCTCCGGGGGAGAAAGCGACCGCGCAGCGAAAGCCGCCCCCGCGCCCGGCGGCGCAGCGGACGCGACTCCGGCCGCATCAGCGCAAGCCCCTTCTTCCGAACCAGCGTCCGCCGCGCCCGAAAAAGCCGAACCGGCCGATACTCCTGCGGCCAACGGGGAAGCCGGGTCCGTCCCGGACAAGTCCCTGACCGTGGCGGCGCTTGACGCGTCCCCGGCCCCAAAGCCCGCGACATCCGCAACGATCGGCGGCAAAGGCGGCGCGCACATCGCCGTGGTCGGCGACTCCCTGGCCGTGGGCGTGGGCATGACCATGGAACGCAATCTCAAACAGTACGAGGGCGTGGCCTGTACGGCCCTGGGCAAGGTGTCCACCGGGCTCATCGCCAAGAAGAAGTACGACTGGGATCGCTCCCTGGACGAGCTTATCCGCACCAACCGGCCGGACGCCCTGGTGGTGGTCATGGGCGGCAACGATTCCAACAACAACATCGGCGGCAAGGCCGCGGGCAGCGACGCCTGGAAGGAAGCCTATTCCGGCAAGGTGAAGGATTTTCTCAAGATCGCCTCGGACGGCGGGGTCATGGTCTTCTGGGCCGGCCTTCCCATCATGAAGGACGAGGCGTATTCCAAGCGGGTCGAGGCCGCCAACGAGGCGGCTAAAAACGCCTGCCAGACTTTTTCCAACTGCGTCTATATCGATTCCTGGTCCATGTTCACGGACGAAAACGGCGGTTACGCTGATGAAAAGTCCCTGGATGGCGGGAAAACGGTATCTCTTCGAGCTAAGGACGGCGTCCACCTGACCATGACCGGCTATGATTACCTGTGCCGGGAGATTCTTGACAAGGTGGCCAAGAACGTCGAGCTCAAACCCAAGTCCGCCAAGTAGCGCAAGGACAAGGAGGCTGTCATGGCAAAGACTGTCGGCTTCGCCGGAATGGGCATCATGGGCGTTCCCATGTCCCTCAATCTCATGAAGGCCGGTTTTCCGGTCATCGCCTACAACCGTACAGCGGAAAAATGCGCCCCGGTCACGGCCAAGGGCGCGGGCCAGGCGGACACGCCCCTGGAGCTGGCCAGGAAAAGCGACGTTCTCGTCCTCATGCTCACCGGCCCCCAGGCCATCGACGCCTGCCTTTTCGGCGACGACGGCGCGGCGGAGGCGCTCGAGGGCAAGGTCGTCATCAATATGAGCACGGTTTCCCCGGCCTATTCCCGGGAACTGGCCGCCAACCTGGAGGCCGTGGGCGCGTCCCTGGTGGACGCCCCGGTCTCCGGATCCAAAAAACCCGCCGAGGACGGGACCCTGGTCATCCTGGCCGGGGGCGACGAGAAGACCATCGACGATGTGGAGCCCATCCTTTTGGGCATGGGCAAGAAGGTGGTCCATTGCGGGCCGGTTCCCTGCGGCTCCATGATGAAGATGTCCATCAACCTGCTCCTGGGCGCCCTGTGCGAAGGTCTGGCCGAGATGATCAATTTCGGCGAAAAAGGCGGTCTTGACCGGAAGACCATGCTGGACGTGGTCATGTCCGGCCCCATGCGCAACGCCTTGTTCGAGCTGAAGGTTCCCATGCTGGAATCCGGCGAATTCCCGGCCCAGTTCCCGGCCAAGCACATGGCCAAGGATCTGAAATTCGTTGTGGACACCGCCTATGAGACCGGGGCGAACGCGCCGTCCGCCCATGTCTTGCTCCAGTTGTACCGCAAGGCCGTGGCCATGGGCCTTGGCGACGAGGATTTCGCCGCGGTCTTCAAGACCCTTTCCTGAAAACGGTCTGTTTTCCGGCCCGCTGTGTAAAAAACGCCCTTCGGGGCGTTTTTTTTTACCGTTCATCGGATTTGTCCAGTCCGTGAAGGAGGTTAGCTTGTCAGCAAACGGCGTGGTCGTGGGATGAGCGGTCGGAATCCGCCGGTGAACGGCGGCCGTGTCCGGGCTTCGCCGCATAACCTGAAATCTGTTGCCATTGACCGAAAAATGGAAGGAATTTTGTTTGAGCCCATGCTAAACCGTTCTCACTTCGTCAATAAACCTCGAATCGGGAGCGTACGATGACTTCGGAAAAAATTGAAAGCCTGATGCACGAACTGAGGTTGTTCGAACCGCCGGCCCAGGGCAGGGACAAGGCGCATATTAAAAGCATGGAGGAATACAAGGCGGCCTACAAGCGTTCCATCGAGGATCCGGAAGGCTTCTGGAGCGACCGGACCAAGGAGCTTCTGACCTGGTTCAAGGAACCCGAGAAAATCCTCGAGTACGATTTCAACGCTCCGGAAATCAAGTGGTACGAGGACGGCGTCCTGAACGCCGCCTACAACTGTCTTGACCGGCATGTTGAAAACGGCCGGGCCGATCAGATCGCCATCATCTGGCAGGGCGAGGAGGACGGCGACGTCAAGACGTACACCTACAAGGAACTGCACAAAGAGGTCTGCCGCTTCGCCAACGCCTTGAAGAAAATGGGCGTGAAAAAGGGCGAACGGGTCAGCATCTACCTGCCCATGGTGCCCGAGCTGGCCATCGCCATGCTGGCATGCGCCCGCATCGGCGCGCCCCATTCCATCGTGTTCGCCGGTTTTTCCGCCCACAGCCTGCGCGACCGCATCAATGACTGCCAGGCCAAGGTCCTCATCTGCGCCGATGCGGTCATCCGGGCCGGAAAGACCATTCCGCTCAAGCCCAATGTCGACGAGGCGCTGAAGGAAAGCCCCACGGTGGAGCGCTCCATCGTCCTCAAACGCGGCGGCAACGCCATCGAAATGAAGGATGGGCGAGACGTCTGGTGGCATGAGATCATGGGCGCGGACGACCTGGATGGCCCCTGCCCCTGCGAGGAAATGGGCGCCGAGGAGCCGCTTTTCATCCTCTACACCTCGGGCAGCACGGGCAAGCCCAAGGGCGTCTTCCACACCACCGGCGGCTATATGACCTATGCCGCCCACACCACCCAGTGGGTGTTCGACATTCAGGAGGGCGATGTTCACTGGTGCACGGCGGACATCGGCTGGATCACGGGTCATTCCTATATCGTCTACGGTCCGTTGGCTCTTGGAACCACCTCCATCATTTTCGAGGGCGTGCCCACCTACCCCGCGCCCGACCGGTTCTGGCAGATTTGCGAGAAGTTCAAGGTGAACATCTTCTACACCGCGCCCACGGTCATCCGTTCGCTCATGCGTTCGGGCCCCCAGTGGACGCAAAATCACGATCTGTCGAGCCTGCGCATCCTGGGCTCCGTGGGCGAACCCATCAACCCCGAAGCCTGGATGTGGTACCACGAGAACGTGGGCAAGGGAAAACTGCCCGTGGTGGACACGTGGTGGCAGACCGAGACGGGCGGCATCATGATCACCGCCCTTCCCTACGCCACCCCCTTGAAACCGGGATCGGCCGCTCTGCCCCTGCCCGGCGTGGAACCGGCCATCGTCAATTCGGACGGCAAGGAAGTCGGTCCCAACGAGGGCGGCTTCCTTGTCATCCGTAAACCCTGGCCCGGCATGCTGCGCGGCGTCTGGGGCGACAAGGCCCGCTTCAAGCAGCAGTATTTCGCGGGATTCAAAGGAAACTACGAATCCGGCGACGGCGCTCGCTGCGACGAGGACGGGTATTATTGGATCATGGGCCGGGTGGACGACGTGATCAACGTTTCCGGCCACCGCATGGGCACCGCCGAGATCGAGTCCGCCCTGGTCTCGCACCCCACCGTGGCCGAGGCGGCGGTGGTGGGCCAGCCCCACGAGATCAAGGGCCAGTGCATCTACGCCTATGTCACCCTGAAGGCCGGGTATGACGAGAGCGAGGAGCTTTTGAAGGAGCTCAAGGTGCACGTGCGCAAGGAGATCGGCCCCATCGCCGCGCCGGACGTCATCCAGTTCGCTCCGGGTCTGCCCAAGACCCGCAGCGGCAAGATCATGCGCCGCATCCTGCGCAAGATCGCGGCCGACGAGACGGAGACCCTGGGCGATACGTCCACGCTGGCCGACCCGAGCGTGGTGACCGACCTGATCGAGGGCAAGAAGCGCCTCGGTTAGGAACGGGCGAACGGATTCAAGCCGCCGGAAACGCGCTTTCCGGCGGCTTTTTTTCGTTCTGGACGCGACGGTCCGCGCTTTGGGCGCGAACGCGGCGATCACGTTTTTTTATGAAATAGGGGACGATCCCCTCTTGCCGATGGACGAAAAAAAGTCTACTCAGCGGGACTTTCCATCGCAAATTTCGATAGGTCGTGAGGAAATCTTTGAAAAACAATACCTTGTTCGCTGAGATCGGTTGTTTTGTTCTGGCTCTCGCCCTGGCCGTCGCAACCCATTGGGGCGTGTACAACCTGTTCGACCGCGACGCCGCCGCCTCCGTCGGCGCCGCCTGTCCCGTAACGTTACGAAAGTAAAACGGCTGGGCGCCGTGACGGCGATCCCTGTTCCGTTAAGGACAAAGGGCGATTCCTTCCGGTTGATCTCCTGATTTCACCTTGAATGATTACAGGGTTTCGACGTACAAGAAACCGGCCCGCGCGAACGAAGGCGCGGACGCAAGGAGATCGCTATGATACGCATCGGCGACGAGGTCGCAAGCGCCCGTCTGGTCAGCGCGGTCAAACCCGCCGTGCCCTTGTGGGCATATTTCTATTTGGCCGAGGAAGACGATATCGACAAGGTTCCGGTCCTTTTTTTCAACGTGTACGAGGTGGTCTTCAAAAACGAGGACGGCTCAAGCACGGTACAGAGCTTCAACGCTCCGGCGCTGTTCGGCGAAACCGGACAAATAGCGGATGATTACGGGCCGGACTGGCTGCCGGAAAACCTGCTGGGCTTTTTCGAGTCCCCCACCCTGGCCAAGGCGGACCTGGTCTGGGCCATCGAAGATCTGAAGCAACGGGAATCGATCAAGCGACAGCCCCGCCATTGAGCCCTTCCCTTTCGCAATGAAAAGCCTGCTTCACGCAGGCTTTTTTCTTTGCATGGGCCGAAGGCCCGGAACGCGAGCGCAGACGGATCGCCCATCGGCAGGAAAGGCGCGCCTATTTCTCGGGATTTTCCACTTCGCTGAAGCAGACTTCCACGCTCAGGTCGCCATCCGGGGTGGAAAAGGGAATGGCCAGCACCGGGGACTTGCCCACATGCTTGACCTTATGGCCCTTGCCCACGGTCACGGTGGGGGTGGAGGCTTTGAAGCTCATGCCCTGCTTGGATAAATCGCCGCGCGCCTGGCCGGCGATCATGTTGGTCAATTCGCCCACCGCGTCCGCGATGTCGTCGTTTATTTCCGTGTAGGATTCGGCGAGCATATTGTTGACGATCCGCAAAATCGCCCCCTGGCTCAGGGACAGGGAAATGGTGCCCTTGGCGTAGCCCGTGACGCCGATGAGTCCGGTCACGTCCCCGGTGGCGGTCCGCGTCTTGTTAATGAAAGGTTTTCCCGGCGTCGCGTCAACGTTGGCCATGGTGCCAAGCACGTTAATTACCGCGTCGAGAAAGGGATTGATGAAATTGACGTTGTAGCGGATGAACATGGTCCTTCGACGAATAAAGGGTTCCAGCTTCTTTCGCTGGTCTTCCGCTAAAAAAAGACGGACGTCAACTCTTGAAAATACTTGTCGTGCAGACGGATGAGCTTGTCGATGTCGTACGTTTTGAGCCCAAGCAAATTCCAGGCTTCCTGGGTCATGCCCGGCAGGGAGTACATGCCCGTGCTCGAGATTTCCACCCCGCAGGCCAGGATGTCGGCCAGTTGGATGACCGCCGCATCCCTGGGCGCGGGCGAGAGCAAGGGGTCGTGGTGATAGGCGATGATGGAACGCAGCTCGGCCGGAAAGTTCCATTCCTCAAGCAATAGTCCCGCCACCTCCGTATGGTCGAAACCGAGGATTTCCCGTTCGGCCTCCAGAAGCGGCGCGCCGCTGCTTCTGGCGTAGAGCATGGCCTGGACCGAGGCGTACGGCAGGTTCTTGAACATGACCAGCCGCCCGGCGTCATGCAGGAGCCCGGCCGTGAAAAAACGTTCGGAAGTCAGGCCGGGAAGCAGGGAGGCCACGCATTTGCCGAAGACCGCGCAGCGCAGGGAATGCTTCCAGAAGGTCTCCATGTCCATCAGTTCCGGCGGAATGTCCTTGAAGAACTTGATGGCGGAGATGCCGAGAGCCAGGGTGGCCAGTTCGGAAACGCCCACCAGGGCGATGGCGTGGCTGATGGAGTCCACCCGGCCCGCCACTCCGAAAAAGGGACTGTTGACCAGGCGTAAGAGCTTGGCGGCCAGACTCACGTCCGCGCTGACCACCTTGGCCATGTCCGCCGCCGTGCTGGCCGGGGAGTCGAGCAGTTCCTTGATCTTGAAATAGGTGTCCGGAAAGGATGACAGGCTGGTTTCGTGTTTGACCAGATCAAGGGACGCGCCCTGGTCGCGGAAGAACAGGTCGTGCAGGTGCTCCACGCTCTTGGCCTGACGTTCGTATTCGCAGGGGATGGCCCAGCCTTTCTGGGAAGCCTCGAAGACCCGTTCCATGACCAGCCGGAAGAGCTCGTTGAAAAGCGGGCTGTCGGGGTCGACGTATTGAAAATAATACCGGACGAACGACTCGATGCGTTGCAGGTCTTTTTCGGGGCTGGTGAAGGCCGGGTTCGGCTTGATGTACGCGAACGGGGCTCCAAGGGCGGCGATGCTTGCTATGGCGGCGTCATCCAAGGCCGTTCCGGCGGCGAGGAACACGCCGCCGTCAGCGCCTTTGATGTCCTTGGCCAGGACCATTCCCGGTTCCAAGTGTTCGGTACAGAATCTTTTCACGCTGCCTCTCCGTCCGCTGGTTTTCCCGCGCCTGTCCCGCCGCCGGGCGCGATCAACCTTCCTTGCGGTAAAACATGCCGCCCGGTTTGATGATGGGTTTGAACACCCTGGAAAATTTGTGGATGCTTTCAGAGTGTCCAAGGATAAGATAGCCACCGGGAAGCAGATTGTCATAGAAGGCGTTGATGACCTTTTTTTTCATTTCCTCGTCGAAATAGATGATGACGTTGCGGCAAAAGATGATCTGGGATTTAGGGACGCGCTTGAGCGCCATCCGGTCGTTCAGGTTGAGCGCGGCGAAAGAGACCAGGCGCTGCACCTTGGGATGAATCTTGAAACCGCCAGGTTCCTTGGTGAAGTATTTCTCGATCATTTCCTGGGGCGTGGTCTTGAAGGAGTATTGATTGTACACGCCATCCTTGGCCTTGTTGAGCATGGCCGTGGAAATGTCGTTGGCGGAAATGCGGATACGCCAGCCGATGATGGACATGCGCAACATTTCATGCAGCATGATGCCAAGCGTATAGGGCTCTTCCCCGGAGGAGCATCCGGCGGACCAGATATTCAGTTCCTTGCGTCCATCCTGCTGCAGGGATTCGAGGACGTCTTTGAGCACGAAGTCGCGAAAGACGTCGAGCTGTTTGCTATCCCTGAAAAAGCTCGTTTCATTGGTGGTGATTTTTTCGCAAAGATAGACCAGCTCTTTATCTTTGGACGGAGAGCGTCGCAGGTAACTTGAATATTCCGCAAAAGATTTGAGGTTGAGTTCCGCTAGCCGTGCGCCAAGCCTGTTTTCAAGGAGGTATTGGCGGCGTTCCGGGATGTCTATCCCCGTGACGTCGTAGATGAAACCGCGAAGGTCGGCGAACTCCGCGTCGCTGATTCGAGGAGTCTTTCTCAGGGTCAGGGAGCTTATAGAGGAAAGCGTCATGGTCAATTCAGCTGCCTTTCAAGACGAAGTCATTTCCCCAAACATAGTGCGCCGCAAGAATAAAGCCGTACGCAAGCGGAATCCTGGGACGGCGCGCCGGGACAGCGAACCCTACGCCCAAATCAACCATGCAAAAGAACGAACGTCATGCTTGTGGACGATCATGCAATATCGCCATGCACAAGGATATGCCCGCTGGACCTGGAAAAGTCCAGCCGGAAATTACCTTGCGGACGCTCCCCTTCCTATGCACCCGGGCCGCCGTAGATTGAGGCCGTTTCGAGCCCGAGCAGGACGCGCCTCGCCCCGTCCGCCAGGGTTTCCAGTTCCTCCAGTCCGGTTATGGCGATGGCCGGAGCTAAAAACGAGGTTTGCGCGGCGATTTCGCCGGTCAGTTTCTCGCTTCTGGCCATGCCGCCGGTCAGGATGACGGCCCGGAGCCCCCGGTCCGCCTCGGGGCCTCGGAATAATATGGGCGCCATGGAGCAGACGCCTTTGGCCACGTTGTAGACGAAGGCGTCGAACAGATCCTCCGCTTTCCGGTCGCCCGCAAGGATCCGCTGTTCCACCACGCGCAGGTCGTTCACCCCGAGATGGGCGAAAAAGCCCGAGCCGGTCATGATACGCTTGCGCAGAGAGGCCGGGTCGCTGACGCCGTCCTCGAGAAGGCGCAGCACCGGGATCAGGGGGACGCCGCCCGCCCGTTCCGGCGTGAACGGCCCTTCCCCGTCCACGCCGTTTATAACGTCCGCCACCCTGCCCCGGCGATGGGCGCCGATGGTCACGCCGCCGCCCAGGTGGGCCACGATGAAGTTTTCCTTCTCGTAGCGGACGCCCAGGATGCGTGCTGCCTTGCGGGCGGCGCCGCGCTGGCTCAGAGCGTGGAAGACGCTGCGCCGGGAGATTTCCGGAAGTCCGGTGATGCGCGTCACCGGCTCCATTTCATCGGTGACCGGCGGGTCCGCGATATAGGCCGGACAGTGGAAACGGGCGCCGAATTCAGCGGCGAGAAAGGCGCCCAGGTTGCAAGGATGCTCGCCGTAGCGGGCGATCCGCAGGTCATCGAGCATGGCCTGGTTGACCGGATAAACCCCGCCCGGCATGGGCGCAAGCAGGCCTCCCCTGCCGGCCACCGCGTCGAAGCCGTCCTTCCAGGCCGCGTGCCCCTGAAGAACCGTCTCAATGGCGTCCCGGCGCAGATCCTTTTGGTCGAGGACATGGGCGAAGGCCGCGAGAACCTCCTTGTCGTGCTGGATTTCAGCCTCGGCCACCAGGTTCTCGCCGTGGAAAATGGCGGTCTTGGTGGAGGTCGAACCGGGATTGACGGCCAGGATGCGGGGCCCCATCAGGCTTCTCCTTGAGACGAGAGGTAGACGGCCAGGGCCAGGGAATAGAGCTTGGAGCGCTCGGAATCCCCGCGCGAGGGAACCACGATGGGCGCCTCGCAGCCCGCCACCACGGCGGCCATCTCGGTATTGAGAAAGGTCGTCAGACTTTTGTACAGGATATTGGCGGATTCGATGTCCGGAGCGCAGAGAATGTCGGCGCGTCCGGCGACGGGGTTGTCCACGCCCTTGTTGCGGGCCGCTTCCGGGGAGATGGCCAGATCCAGGGACAGGGGGCCGGCCACGATGGCGTCGCCGAATTCGCCCTGCTCGGACATGCGCGCCACAAGCTGCGCGTCCAGGGTGGCGGGCATGGCCGGGTAATTGACCTTTTCCGTGGCCGCCAGCATGGCCACGCGCGGACGGCGCATGCCCAGACGCCGGGCCGCCTCCAGGGCGTTTTTCACGATTTCCACCTTGCGCTGCAGGTTTGGCTTGATGTTCACCGCCGCGTCGGTCAGGAGGATGAGCCTCCCCAGGCCCGGCGGGGCGAACACGGCCACGTGGCTCAATATGCCTTTGGGCGGCAGGCCCTTTTGCTTGTCCAGGACGGCTTTCAGCAGGATGTTCGTGCTGACGAGCCCCTTCATGATGAGGGAGACCTCGCCCGCCTTGAAGAGCCTGATGGCCTCGTCCACGGCCATGACGTCGTCGGGCATGGGGATCATGGGGACGCCGGAGATGTCGAGCCCGGCCTCCCGGGCTTTTTGGGCGGTCTGTACGGGATCGCCGATGAGCACGGGCTCGGCCAGGCCGCGCGATTTGGCCAGCATGGCCGAGCGCAGGACAAAGGCGTTGGCGGAACGCGCGATGGCCACCTTGGGCGGCGGACCGTCCCGGCTGACGGCGGCCTGGAGAATGGCGTCCAGGCTTGGAAGAGGCGTTTCAGGAACGGGGGGCATCTACTCGTCCCCGCGTTTCAGGGCGATGAGGCCTGTGCGGCACATGCTTTTGATGCCGTAGGGTTCGAGCATCTTGATAAGTCCTTCCACCCGTTCCTCGTCGCCGGTCATTTCCACGGTGATTGTCTCCCGGCCCATGCCCACCACGTTGGCCCGGAAGACCTCGAAGACCTGCATGATGCGGGTGGCGGACTCGTTGTCCATGGCCACCTTGACCAGGACCAGCTCCCGGTCCACGAATTCCTTTCGGGAGAGGTCGTCCACCTTGATGACGAAATCCATGCTCGCGACGGTTTCGGTGATGCGGCGAACCTGCTCATCCTGCTCGTCCTTCGCGTCCACGCGGATGACCATGCGGGAGACATGGGGCTTTTCGGTTTCACCGCAGGAGATGCTGGTGATGTTGACGGCGTCCTTGCTGAAGGCTTGCGCCATGTCGGCGAGGACGCCGGGCCTGTTTTCCACCAAGGCGGAAATGGTGTGCTTCACGCGATCGCTCCTTTGAGAACGCTGCCGTCCATGCTCGAAAAAATGTAGGCAAAGCGGCGGCGTCCGTCAATTGATCCAGTATAAAAAGAGGGTTGGAAAACAGGATGACGGGGCGCGGTCTTTCTGGTAATGCGAAAAGGCCGCATCGACGCGTCGGCGGCGTCCATCAGCACATCATGCATGCAGACAACCCCGGAGGTTCTCATGTTTCGTTTCGCGCTTATCGTGGCGGCCGCCGTCCTGATCGCCGGTTGCTCGTCGATTCCCTACTCCGCCAAGGATAAATCCCAGGAGCAGACCATGGCGGATTTTACGGATTGCTACAGCAAGGCGGATCTGGAGGCCAACACGCCGCCCTATCCGGCTGACGTGAAGGCGGCGGTGTCCGACAAGACCAATGCGTGCATGGCGGAGCGCGGCTACAAGAAGCGTTTTTTCTAGGCTGGGAAATAATCCCGGCGCAACGTCTTGCCGAATGACCGGCAAGCATTATATGTAGACGAGTTCAACGGGGGCGACCTGGTTTCGACGGGGATCGAGAAGCCCTGGTTGCAGGCCGAGGGGCCGCGTGGCCTCGTAAAAACGCGGAACTGGTATAATTGCCAACGATTACGATTACGCCCTGGCTGCTTAAGTCAGCCAGCGTCCGCTTAGCCGACGCCTGATACGCTAAGGCCGGGCGCCACCCTCATCAGGCTGGCCATCGTTTCATGTTCTCCGGAAACGAGGCGAGAAAGTTGGAGAACTGGTCCTCTTCCCTCCGGCCGGAAGACGAGAAGCGGATGAGATAAGGTTCCGGTCTAAGCCTGTAGACGCCAAGCGTGGATCATTCTCGGACGGGGGTTCGATTCCCCCCGCCTCCACCACATTGACTTCCCGGGGAAGTCAACAAACAAGAATTTCAAGAGAAAAGGCGGTTCGCAAGAGCCGCCTTCTTTCGTTCTTCTCCACTGATTCTTAGTTGTTGGCTGGACGGCCTTCCTCAAGACAGCCTTGATTACTTTGAGAAAGATTGTAACCATATAATATCATATATTTTTTATAACCAAACTTTTCCGTGCTCATGATCGCCTCCTTCAGTATTGAAGTGGGCGCTGTAGTTTAATGCATTGCAATAAATGTTATTTTGTAGCTGTGCAACGGTCTATAGCATGATGGCGCTCGCACATTGGTATGCCTTTGACCTTGTTGACAATGGGTGCGAAAAGTCAAGGGTGCGGAAAAGAATTGCAAGCCGAAGGAAAACAGTTATTCTCATGAAAATCCAGAAAGAATCCGTTTGCGGGCAAGCAAAGGTCTGAATATGGTGTGGTACACATTTGCTCAGCGTATTATGCGTTAATGACTTTAGTCATTTGACTGTAATGAGGAGTGCGCACGATGAAAAAATGGCTAGCAGCTAATGAGATATATTTTAAAACACTCGCTTCACTTATTTTGTCCATATCCGCAATTGTAATCTCCATACTCCAATTTACAAACACAGCACTTCAGAGAACAATTGCAGAAGCCCAGGCGATGCCTCAATTTGACATTGCTATTCATAAAAAAAATACAGGATCAGATAATTTTTATGACACAGCATATCTGACAGTAATAAATAATGGTGGACCAGTCTCACAATTCAACGCCAAGGTTATCTATTTTCTTAAATCAGAAATTGCAACCAAAGAAAATCAATTTACATTACATAAAATACAATTTCCTGTAAATGGATATTTTGCAACTCAATTATTATCATCAAATAGCAGGGGGGAATTGACAACCTATTTTCAATATGACAACTGTAGAAAAATTCATAGCCTTGTGATGAATATGATGCAGTCAGCACAAGATCGTGGATTGATATTTGTAAGCACCGATGAAGTTGTATATATATCTTTATACTACACTGATTTATTGCAGAGAGAGCATGTTGAATACTACAAGGTTAATTTTATTGGAAGTGCAGAAAGACTTCAAAGCGAAGAAGGAGAACAAATATTTACAGAATATACAAAATCAACACCCCGTGAGTTATCATCACTAAATGCCAATGACATAATAAATGAATTATTAAATAACCAGAGAAATAACAACTGACTTTTTGAACATCTCTGTGACAGCCTAACGCGGCTTGGCACCCGGCGTCGTCCAAGCGATCAGGCCGTTCTGGCCGTATCGCGTCTCGCGCATTGCCTTGCCGGTCAACAGCATGATAGAATAATCCGAGAATGGATCATCCCGCGCGAACGGCCGGATCGCCGGTTGAGGCGCAGCAGGTACAGGAGGGTCGCGTCATGAAACTGTGGAGCAAAATGCTTGCGTGCGCATGCTGGCTGGTTTGCGTCGCCGTCGCCGTACCGGTCCGGGCCCAGTCCATGCCGGAGCCCAACCCGCCCTACCTCGAAAATCCCTCGCCAAAACCCTCGCAAATCGTCCCGTTGGCCAAGGGGCAGGTTCCCACCGTCGAGTGGACCTACCATAAAACCGCCGACGGCGCGCATCCGGACGGCCAGGAACAGCAGATGCTCTGGCTGCTCAACCGGGCCCGGTCCAATCCGACCCAGGAAGGCGTCTATCTGTCCAATACCGGAAACGCCCGGGTGGCCTCCGCCATCGCCTATTTCAACGTGGATCTCGACGTGATGCGCTCCGAGTTCGCGGCCATCGCCGTAAAAGGCCCGGCCGCCTTCGACAACAGGCTCTATGAAGCCGCCTACGGGCACAGCCTGGACCTGATCGCGCGCGACGCCCAGGATCATACCGGGCAGCTTGATAAGGTGACCGCCTCGGGCTTCCCCTGGGTCTCGTGGGGCGGAAACGTGTTCTCCTACGCCGAAGATCCGGTTTACGGCCACGCCGGATTCAATATCGACTGGGGAGGCGACGACGGCACGGGCATGCAGACCGGACGCGGACACCGCCGCAACAAGATGAGCAGCGCGACCGATCTGACCAACGTCGGCATCGCGGTCGTGGCGGAAGAAAGCTCAGCCACAAGCGTGGGGCCGCTGGTGGTAACGGAGAACTATTGCAAGGCCTCGGTTACATCCACATCCTACAATCTGTTCATCGTCGGGACGGTCTGGACCGACGCCAACAGCAACGACATGTACGATCCGGGCGAAGGCGTTTCCGGGGTTACGGTGAAGCCGGACAGCGGGACCTATTACGCGGTCACCGGCGAAGCGGGCGGCTACGCCGTTCCGGCTGACGCAGGAAGCTACATGGTGACGTTTTCGGGAGCGGGCTTGGCCCGGGCCGATTTCAACGTCTCGGTGGGCAGCCAGTCCGCGCTTCTCGACTACAAGAATCCGGCCGCCGCTGGAGCAGCGGCTCCGGCGGTCGCTCCAATGTTGAAATCGCTCATCCTTGACAGCGGCTCCTGAACAAGGGCGTCAAAAATCGCCGCTCGTCGAGGGATGGCGATGCCGGAAGTCGTTCTTTCGGGCGGATGCGACGCTTGCGCTCTATTTCCGCTGCGCGCCGCCCTTCTTTCTTGCGCGCCGCACGGCATGCCAGCATTCCGGATTGTCAATGGCATGGCGCGCGGTTGGAAGCGGCTTTTCTGTTCGCGAAACGAGCCTCCCCTTCCCCTCTACTCCAAAAGCAAGCCGTTCACGGCGGGGAGGCCTGTCACGGACGAGACCACGTGGACGTTCATCTGATTTTTCTCCGCCTCGCTCGGCGTACTCCCGTCATAGCCCGCGTCGAGATCGATGAAGGAATAGCCGCTCCCGAAGGCGCTTTGGGCCGCCTTCTGGTTGATCCGGGTGGCCGTACGGAAAATGCCGCCCCGGGCCGCCGAAACGTCCCAGGGGTTGTCCGCGATGAGCGGGCGCAAGAGATATTCCGATGCATACCAGTCCAGGGCGAAGGGGTCGCGGCTCGCCAGTAGCGCATTGAGCCGCACGGCCGCGTCGCTGCTGAAATTATCCTGGGTGGCCACCCAGATGGCGTCGAGAATATGCAGATCAGGATTTCGGACCGCGCCCATCTGACGGCCGAGCAGTCCGTAGCTTGCGGGCGTCACGGGAACGTAATCCCAGAAAAAGCCGTGCATTTCGTCCCAGCCGCCGAACCTGGACGCCTCCTCGGCGCAGCTGATGAAGCCGACGAGGTTTTTCCAGGCCGCGGTGCATCCGGCCATGCAATGCTTTTTCAGCACCGGAAAATTGATCAGGCGCACCCGGTCCGCGTCATAGGCTGCGCCGTTCCAGAGGCCGTGGCGCAGGCTGATCCGGTTGCCCGCCTGGGTCTGGAATTTCGGGTAGGACAGGCGTCTGGGCCCCACTGCGCCGGAACCGGCGGGCTCGCCCAGGATGACATATCCGTCGCTTACGTCGCCCGAAGCGTATTCCCCGGCATAACCCGCCGCATCGATCGCGCCTGCGTCGATCAGGTTGGCGTTCAAGGCCGTCCAATCGGCCAGAGATACGGGATGGCCCTGAGAGACGAAGGCCTGGACCACCGCGTCGTAGGTTTGGTTCTGATCCTCGGCGTTGGCCGGTATCGCGCCCCATTGGTTGGAGCTTATGGGCTGGGCGTTGTCCGCCACCACCACTTCCCCTGAAAACCCATCGGGATGCTGGAGGATTTTCCAGATCACTCCTTTGAGGAGGTCCGTGTTGGTGGAAAGCCGTCCATAGCCCGTGCCGGAACCGCAGCCGCCCCATTGGTTGTTGATCTTGAGGATGACCACGGCGTCGGCCGGAACGACGCCCGCCGGATGGTCCGCCGTCCGGTAAAAAGGGGTTCCCCGGGTCCGCATAAGGTTGATCAGCGTCTCGACGCCGGCGTCACGGAAGGCCATTTGCGCCGTGGAACAGGCGCCCGTCCCGGGCAGGACGCCGCTTGCCAGGCTGCATGTGGGAGCCGGAATGTTGTTCACCACGAACACGTCCGAGACGGCGCTTTCTCCGGTCCAGGAGGGAAGCGCCGGGGCGGCCGAGGCGGTTTTCCCGAAGGTCAGGGCGGCCGCAGGCTCCACAGCCGCTCCGGCCGCCAGGGCGGCGCAGGTTTTCAGGAAATCGCGACGGTTTGGACACCCTCCCCGCTGCCGCAAGGTCTCCGTCATCCGTTTTTTCGGCGATCCGCCCATAAACGCCTCCTTGCATGAAGACGCATGCCTGTTCGCATGTACGATTGCGAGGTATTCATCCTTTTTTCTTCCATGGAATGTATAGACGAAACATCGGGAATGGCAATGGATCAGCGCGGGAGCGCGCGATCATTTCTGGCAAGGCCGTTATTGGACAGAGTATTTTCATGGACACTGGGCCGCCATCCTGTACGGTGAAGTCGAACTATTCTCTTTTCATGATTTATTAACGCAGTTTCGTCATCATTCCGATTATTTTGCAAATATCGCGATATGACCACAGTCATTGCGTACATGTTTTCATAACTGTCCTGAAAGACTGAGGGATGCTTAACATGCAACGTCAATGAAGCGAGCTCATGAATCGGGCGAGAATGGGCGGCGTCAAGGCCGCGCTGATATTTTTTTCGGAGGGAAACTGATTATTGCTTGGAGCGGTAACGGCTGAACAACCCGCTCCAGCTGCATTCGCGGATGATCCCGCTCCTCGTGGCCGTTTTTGAAGCGTCGAGTCGCACCATGCTGACTATTTTATTCTCTCTGTACGCTTGCGAGCAAGGATAAAATGACGGCGTAGCGTTGCGCAATATGTCGCGACATCGTATATTTCTTTACAAGAGGTGGAAAAGCATGCCGCGCCCCATCCTTGACCGCAAATCCTCCGCCGGGTTTCTTTTCACAAGCCTGGATTTGGCCGCGCTTGTCCTGTTTTTGTCCTTGTTCGCATGCCTTCCCGGAAATGCGGCCTACGGCGCCAAACAAATTCTCATTCTGCATTCCTACAATCAGGGATTTCCCTGGACGGATGACGTCATGCGGGGGATGCTTACGGTTTTCGACTCTTCCGGAATCGATCCTAATTTGCACATCGAATACATGGATACGAAGCGGCATATCGAGGAAGAATCGTTTCCCTACCTTGATGCGTATTTCGAGGCGAAATTCAAGGATATTTCCTTTGACGCCATTCTTGTATCGGACAACAGCGCCCTGGAATACGCGCTTTCCCGCAGGTACGCGTTTTTTCGCGGAGCGCCCATCGTCTTTTGCGGAATCAACGATTTTCAAGACGTCATGTTGCAAGGCCAGGCCAATATTACGGGAGTGGTGGAAGCCATAGACGTCAAGGGAACCATCGCCCTGGCTAAGCGCCTCATGCCGGGGCTGAAGCGGCTTGTCGCCATCAACGACCGGACGAAGACCGGTCTGGCCAATACGCAGCTGTTTCGCGAGGCCGAAGCAAGTGGTGAAACGGACATAGAGCTGGAATTGTGGGACGACGTTACGGTTGACGACCTGCGGGAGAAACTGGCCGCCTTGCCGGATGATACGGGCCTTTTGGTCTTCACCTTTCATCAGGACAAGCTGGGACGAAAATTCTCCATGGAGGAATACCTTGATTTGATCGGAAAAAGCTGCGATCGGCCCCTCTTCGCCTTTTGGGCGCATTATCTGGGGCGCGGGGTTGTTGGCGGAAGCATGATTTACGGGGTCGCCCAGGGGGAAACCGCCGCGAACATGGCGCTTCGCATTCTGGCCGGCGAATCGGCGGACGCCATTCCCATCATGCGCAAAAGCCCCAACGTTCCGCTTCTCGATTACAGCCAGCTGGTACGCTTTCACGTTTCCCAGGACGACATCTCGCCGGACGACATCATCATAAACAAGCCGGGCTCGTTTTATCAAACCTACAAAACCATGATCTGGACGGCGAGCGTCGCGTTTGTCGTGCAATTTCTGGTGATCCTGGCGCTGTTTCTCGTCATCGCGGCGCGCAGGCGCGTGGAAAAGGCGTTGCGCGCGAGCGAAAAGCGTTTTCGCGGCATCTTCGAATCCTCCCCCCTTGCCCTTTGGGAGGTGGACATGGGCGCGGTGAAGCGCATCCTCGGGACGCTTCAGGTCAAAGGCGCCGACGATCTAAAACGCCATTTCGCGGAGCATCCGGATGCGGCGCGCGCATGCGTTCAGGCCGTAAAAATCGTCGACGTCAACGGGGCCTGCGTGAAACTGCACGGCGCAAGGAGCAAAACAGAGCTGATCGACGGATATTTGGACATCTTCACGGACGCCGCCCGGCTCGATTTCGCCAAGGCGATGGCGGAGATCGCTTCAGACGGACCCAGCTGTTATTTTGAAACGACCGTACGCGCCTTGCCGGGCGAACTCCTTTTCATCATGGTCTATATCGAAGCCATAGACGGCTATGAGGAAAGTCTGGAGAAGACGCTCGTCACCTTCGTCGACGTGACGGAGAAAAAGCGGCTTGAGGAAACGATCGTACAGACGGAGAAAATGATGTCCGTGGGCGGCCTGGCCGCGGGCATGGCCCATGAGATCAACAATCCCCTGGGCGTGATCCTGGCGGGCGCGCAAAACATACGGCGCAGGCTGGATCCGGATTTCGAAATAAACCGCGAGGCGGCGAATGAGTGCCGCGTCAACCTCACAGACGTTCAGCGCTATTTTGAACAGCGCGGCATTCTGCGCTTTCTCTCTGGGATTCAGTCGGCGGCGTCACGAGCCGGTGTGATCGTCAAAAACATGCTGGATTTCAGCCGTCGCAGCGAATCGGTCAAATGCTTTCGTTCCCTGCCCGCACTGCTGGACAAGGTTCTTGAAATCGCCGGGGCCGATTACAGTCTTACGGACGAATTCGACTTCAAGCGCATCGAAATACGGCGGGAATACGATCCGGCCCTTCCTCCCGTCCCGGTCATCGAGGCGGAATTGGAACAGGCCGTCCTCAATCTGCTCAAAAACGCGGGGAACGCCATGGCCGCGAAGCGCTATGAGCAGGGCGGACCATGCATCATCGTACGCGCCTACCCAAGCCGGGATTGGGCCGTGATCGAGATCGAGGACAACGGGCCAGGCATGGACGAGGCCACGCGAAAACGGGTTTTCGAGCCTTTTTTCACCACCAAGGGGCCCTCCGGCGGAACCGGGCTCGGCCTGTCGGTGGCCTATTTCATCATTACCCAGAATCATGGGGGCGAATTTTCCGTGAACGCCGAACCAGGCCTCGGCGCGACCTTCACCATCCGCCTGCCGATAGAGACCCCGGCCGTCCCTGAGCCCGAAAACGAATCGCCCGCTTGCAACAGGCTCGAGTAAAAGCGCCCTCCCCGTTTGGGATTCCACGACGTTGAAAAGAACCTGTCCGGAAGGCGCGGTCCCTTTTTCAGACCTTGGCTTCGCAGGGAATGCGCAGGATGGTCAACGAGACGGGCGGTAGGGCGAGGGCGGCCTGACCGTCTCTGACGGCGACCGTCTGTCCCCACGAAAAACGCGGCGCTTCATCGTCGGGTCCGGTTCCGCTCCAGATGAGCGCGTTGGCTTTATCGCCGAAGCGGCCGCCCGACAGCTTGGCCGTGACCGTGCGTTGCGCATCCTTGTTGATGAGAAAGACGACCAGTTCGCGCTTTGTCCCGTCGTAGGCGGCGTGGCAGGCGACCTTGTCCGAGCCTGTGGCCGCCACGATCCTGTCCCCCATGTTTCGCGTCCACACCGCCAACGCCTCGCCCGTGGGCAAAAGCGCGTTCCTGGGGTCGATAGCGTCCCACAGCTCGGGCTTGACGGCGTTTTCCATCCAACGCGTGGACCAAAGGTCGGCCGTCTCCACGGCGGGGTCGGCCAGGGCTACGCCGATCATGTCGAAGACGACCAGGGCGTGTCCCAGGGTGTTTACGTGCTTCCAGCCGAGATTTTGCGGATGTCCTTCCCAATCGGCGGAATTGAATTCCGTGAGGTAGAACCGCAACCGTCCGGCCAGGTTCGCAGGACCGAAACGCCGGGCGGCCTTGCGGATTTCATCCACCCCGGCCATGCGCACGGGATTGTTGCGGTAGTAGTCGTACCCGTACCAGCCTGTGCAGGGGTATTCGTGCAGGGAAATGAAATCGATGTCTTTTCCCGCCAGGCTGAAGACGGTCTGCCACCAGGGCGTTTTGCGGCCCTCCTCCTCGTCCAGCTTGCCCGGCGCATCGGCCATCTGCGGGCCGTTGGCCCCGAGCTGGATGTTCGGGTCCACGCCCTTGAGCGCCGCGCGAAAAAGGAGATAGTCCCGGGCGTAGTCCTCGGCCCGGGCGCCTCCGTCGTAGGTGTAAAGATAGGATTCGTTGCCCAGTTCGAAATATTTGAGACCGTAGCCCTTCTCCAGATTGGCGTAGCGCACGAGGGAGACCGCGTTTTGCAGGAGCAGGTTCTTGTCCGGAACGGCGCCGTCCTTGGTCGCGGGCCGGTTCATGGAATCGTAGGGCAGCACGACGATGGGTTGCGCGCCCGTCTCCCGGCACAGGCGCATGAAGGCGTCCAGGTCCATGGGGCGGGTCTTCCAGGCGCCGTCCGCCAGATCGTAGACCCGGGCGTCGTTGGAAGGCCATTCCTCGGGCCCGGTCCGGGCCAGGGTCGGCTGGGGCGACTTGAAATCGCCGCGCGACCAAAGCGTTACGTCGGACTTGGCGCCGCCGGGATAGCGCAAGGATTTGACGCCCATGGCCTCCACGGCCTTTTCGATGGAAAAGGCCGTGGGACGGTTGGCGTCGTCGTCCAGAAGATAATTGACGTTGATGCCGATCTGGCGGGAGTCGGCCATGCGCAGGATCCTGGAGGCGTCCACTGCGACGGTCTCTTCCGCCAGGACGGCGCGCGGCCAGACAACAATCACGCTCAAAACGGCGAGCGCGGCAAGAGCCGGGACAAGCCCATGCGGGCCGAAAGAGGGGCATTGGCGCATGAGAGCGGTTTTTATCCGCAAGCCTTGCGCCAGGCAAGATGGACGTGGGGTCAAAATGCGCAATGCGCGGGAATATCCTCCATGTTCAAGCGGTTAGCGCGGAAGACTATGCGCAGCTTTTCGGACGGGCTCGGCCTTTACCGAACGTCCGGCCGGCCGAAACGCCTTCACGAACCAGGAAGCCCCGTCTTGCCGGAGGCAAGGGAGCGCGTCCGCGCGTCCCTGAAAATGATGCGGGCGCCGGGGAAATGCTGGGTCATGAGCGTGAGGCCTCCGGCGAGCATGATCCACAAGCCCGCCGCGTACAGGATATGGGAGACCGGGCGCAGTCCCATGAACACCGCGCCCAGGACGCATACGCCCAGTCCCAAGGTCTCCATGCGTCCCTGATGCAGGCCGAAACACATGGGGGCGCCGTCGCATTCAGGAGCGGGAAAGGCGAACCAGACCCGGTTCCAGGCCAGGGCGCACAGGACCGCGATGACCGAGCCCCAGGCCATGTGCAGGGGCAGAACCCAGGTGTCGGCCGGAAGCGGCAGGATGGCCGGGATGGCCGCCGTGGCGGCCGCGGGCGGGTGGTCCGCGTCGAAGACCTGCATGAAAACGGCGGCCAGGGCCACGGCCAAGCCCAGTTTGAACGGCGGCCCGCTCCCCTGGGGCAGCCAGCGCAAGAGGGCGTCGACCCCGAAAACGGCCAGAAGCCCGGCCACTGTGGACACGAGATGGCCCACGATGACCTGACGGGGCCTGGCCACCCGCAGATAGACGCAGGTGGCGTTGATGAAGCAGGTGGCGGCCAGGGGGGGATACAACACGCCCACGTCGCACGCCTTGGACAGCAACGCGATGATCCCCAGGGTCAGACCGCCCCCGAGGGATCCCCAGGTAAGCCGGGAAAGGGAGATGACGCCGGGCCTGTAGACGTCCTTCTCGAATTCCCTGCGGCTCAACGGACAGAGTCTGACATGGATCATGGGATCCTCCCCTGGAAATCACGGCCGGGCGGCGCCTTGCGCGCGCCGCCCGGCGCCGGTTTCACGCCTCGGCCGGGCTTTTCACGTAGATGATGGATTGGGCGCTCTTTCGCTTGAGCACGGTTTTCCCCGCGGCCTCGGCCTGCATGAGGAGGATTTCCCGCTCGCCGAAACGCAAGGCGTCGGCCAGACAGATTTCCACGCACACGGGCTCCTGGCCGTGCACGACCCGGTCGTAGCAAAGGTCGCATTTGTGCGCGAAATTGTTCTTCGCATCGAACTGGATGACGTTGTAGGGACATTTTTCGATGCATTTCTTCGCGCCCACGCATTTTTCCTTGTCGATGCGCACGATGCCCGTCTGCTGATCCTTGGAAATGGCGCCGGACTCGCAAGCCTTGATGCAGGGGGCTTTCCGGCAATGCTGGCACATGACCACCCAGTAGTCTTCCGTCAGATTCGGGTAGGTTCCCTGAAGTTCGCTTTCGACCCTGAGGTAATGGCTCATGGTTCCGGGCATGGATTTTTCATGATCCACCAGGCCGTGGTTGTTTCTGCAGGCCACGATGCAGGTCTTGCAGCCGATGCAGCGATCCAGGTCAACCATTATGCTTACTTGTTTCATGGCCCTCTCCTTTATTTGGAAATGCTGACGCGGGTCGCCACATGGGCCTCGCCGCCGCGCAGGTCCTGTTCGTCCAGATGCGAGCCCGCGTCCGCGATGAGTTCGTTGTCGCTGGCCCAGTTTCCGCGCGCGGCCACCTTGCCCATGGTCTGGCCGAAGCCATGGATGAGGCCCGCGCAACCCGGCTTGATCTTTTCCGACAAACAGACCGGAATGCGGATTTTGCCCGTGCTGGAAGCGACCGTGGCCAGATCGCCCTCGGCCAGTCCGAGCCTGGCCGCATCGAGGGGATTCAGAACCAGGGGGTTGGCGTCGAGGCCGGACACGGAGTCGCGCAGCTGGGCGTTGTTCTGGGACCAGGCGCCGGTGTTGTTGAGGAAGATGGTGCGGAAATTCACCAGGATGAAGGGGAATTCCTTCTCGCCCCGACGAAATTCGAGAGGCAGTTCGGGACTGGGCCACTCCTGGCCGATGTCCTTGTACATGCCCCACTCCAGCTCGATCTTGCCGCTTGGGGTGTTGAACTTGCCCGCGTCTTCGTATTTGCGGAACCCCGCCGTGCCGGGCGACCAGATGGCGCCCTTTTCCAGGATCTTCTCCATGGACAGGCCGACGCCGGACAGTTCGATGTCGTAGTATGCGACGTCGTCCTTGAAGATGAAGTATTCCGGGACGATGCGCTTGCCGAGTTCGATCATGACCTGGTTGGCGTGGCGGGATTCCCCGACGGGCTTCACCACGGGCTGGCAGACAGCGGCCGTATGGCCGTAGTTGTACCACCAGGGCATGTAGAGCAGCTCCCAGCGCTCGAAATTGGTCTGATCGGGCAGGACCAGGTCGGCCCATTTCATGGTTTCGGACGGCATGATCTCCGTGACCACGAAAAGCTCCAGCAGGTAGTCGCCCTTTTCATCCTTCATGGTCATGGCCTTACGCCATTCGCCGGACCCCATTTCGGACAGGGCCGGATTGCATTCCGAGGCGAAAAAGACCTTGAGCGTTCCGTCCTTCACGGCCTGGGCGGCGTACCAGGTGGGCTCCAGGATGAAATTGTAATGGTCGAACTTGTCGCGGTTGGGACCGGTGCGGTGGTAGCCGAGTTCTTTCAGGTTCGGGGCGGGAGGTACGGGCTGGACCGCCGCCATGGGCGCGATTTCCGGCATGGGCTGGCCGCCGGGATTGTCCAGATTGCCGGTGATGACCAGGAAGATGGACCAGGCGTGACCCCAGTCCATGCCGTTGCCGTACATGATGGATTTGAAGGCGTCCACGCAGACGCTTTTCGCCTTGGCGCACATGTCGGCCAGTTTGACGATGTCCGTGGCCGGGACGTCGCAGATTTTGCTCATGGCTTCCGGAGTCTTGTCCTTGATGTAGTCCATGAGCTTTTCCATGTCCCCTTCCCGCACCCATTTGTCGCAAAAGGCCTTGTCGTACAGGCCGTTCACGAGCAGATGGTTGCACATGCCCAGGAAAAAGGCCGCGTCGCCGCCGGGCTTTATGGGAATCCACCAGTCGGCCTTGGAGGCCTCGGTGCGGAAGATGGGATCGATGACGACAAGCTTGGCCCCGCGCTCCTTGGCGTTCAAGATATCACGCGGCACGCAGGCGTCGTCCAGGCAGCCGAAGGGATGGCGGCCGGACAGGATCATGATCCCGCCCTTGGGCACGGTATAGTACATGGGCGCGATATGGTGGTTGGGAAAGCAGCCGAAGGTATGCAGATGGGACATGATCTTGGCGGAATCGCAATGGGGAAGCCCGGTGCTGATGAATCCGCCGATGGCGTTGACGAAGCGCCATTTGGGGTCCGAGGTGGAGTGCGGGAACATGGAGTAGGTGAATTTGTGCGCCTCGCCGCGATCACGCAATTCGCGCAGCTTTTTCTCCATGATGTCCATGGCCTCGTCCCAGCCGATGGGCTCGAATTTTCCCTCACCGCGCTCGCCCACGCGTTTCAAAGGTTGCGTGAGACGTTCCTCGGAATACAGCGTAGTGATGCCCGCCATGCCCTTGACGCACATCTTCCCTCTCGCCCGGGGGTTGCCCTTGACCTCCTTGACCACGCCGTCCTCGACCCGGGCCAGAATGGCGCACTCCGCCTTGCATTGATAACATACCGTGGGGATCCATTTCTCTTCGCGCATATTCAAAGCCTCCTTTCGAAGTATGGCGCACGTTGGGAAACACCATCGCCGGGGCGTCCGCGAACGTCCTTTACGGAGAGAGCGCCGGGAGCGGAAAAAAGTTCCCGGAAAAGCGAAAAAAGAAAAAATACTAGAAGGAGGGGCCGAAAAAATCCGGCTGGGCGAAGCCGGCCATGGGGCATGGACTGGAGAGAACCCCGGCGTCCTGGGCCAGATGCGCGAAGGATTCCATGCGCGTCTGGTCCGGCCGCAAGTCGTTGAAGGTGATGGAACCGCGAGTAAGGACCTGAAGCGCCACGGCGGCGTCGATAGTGGTGTAGGAGGCCTGCACCCTGGCGCCGAAGTCCAGGTCCCTGCATATCCGGTCACGGGCGGATCGAAGCGCCCGGACATAGGCGGCCGTGGTCTTGTCCCGTTGCTGGGCGTATTCCTTGCGCACGGCTAGGATGCAGCAGATATGGCCCGGCTCGATGTCGCGCGAGCGCAGAACGGCCTTGGCCAGACCCTGGCTCACGCATTTGGCGCTCCAGGGCTCGCCGCAGAAAAAGGCGCCGATCTTGTTGCGCCGCATGGAGGAAATGACGGCGGACGGGTTGACCACCAGGGTGGGCAGGTCGAAAAGCTCGGGTTGCTCGCGCATGAGCCGGGCCAACAGGACCCGGTGGGTGGAATGCTCGCCGGGCAGGCCCATGCGCCGCTCGCGGGTGGCCAGATTGGACACGGCCAGGGAGCTGCCGTCATGGTGGCCGTCCATGACGTAGATAAGCTTTGTCCCGCCTTGCAGCAGGGTAAGGGCCAGAGGCGCCATGATGAAGGCGGCGTCGAGCTTGCCGCGCTTCAGGTCGCCGGCCAGGGACGCCCAGGAGAGATAGCGCCTGGAATTGAGGCGCAACTCCCCCCCCTGGTTCATGCGATCCGCGCACATGGGCAACAGGTGATCGCTTATGGGCATGTAGCCCACGCGCAAGGCGTTTTCGCCGCGAAAGACGGCCAGGCTCTCCATGAGGAGCCTTCTGGCCGTGAAAAGCCGTTTCTTGACCGTGCCCTGGGGAAGACCGCACAGCCTGGCGACCTCCGGGATGGATACGTCGCCGAGATAATGCAGGCGGGAGACCTCGCGCAGATGCGAAGGGAGTTTTGCCAGGGCGTCGTCGAAGGCGGCCGAGACCTGCATGCCCCAGACGGCGTCTTCGGGATTTTGCGACCCGGCGGGGGGCAACAGACCGTACGCGTCGAGCTGGTCCAGGGAAGTTTCCCGCGCATGGCTGACGGCCAGCCGGACGCACTGGGAGCGCAGGATGGATTTGAACCAGGCGGAAAAGGCCGATTTCTCGCGCAACTCCCCAAGATGCTCATAGGCGATGAGCAGGGATTCCTGAAGCGCGTCCTCGGGGCGGATGTGGGCGGGCAGGCTTCGCCGGGCATGGCTCAAGGCCCAGGGCGTCACCTGTTCCGTCAGGCTTTTCCAGGCATTGGCCTCGCCTTTTCCGGCTTTTTCGACGAGCGCTTCGAGTGATGGGGACGTCGGCATGGGGGCTCGACTCCCTTTTAAGGTGTCTCCCGGAGTGATCAAGGACTTTGAACGCCGCGAAAAGATCCTTACTTCTCTGTGCCTATCTCCTTGTCTTGTCACTGTCAATTCGCATTTCGTGACAGAGCGGCCATGCCAGGCGCCGCCGGGATGCGCGTGGAGCGTGGAGCGCATACGTTGGTGATCGATATGCTTTGGGAGAGCATGAAGGAAGCCTGTTTCAGGCGTTCACTGGTTCGGCCGTCTCAAATGAGACTGATGCGCAATGGGTTGGAAAAGAGGCATCTGGCGCCCAAGAGGCTCGAGACCATAAGAACATACTAATTATTTCATAATGTTAAGATGTGAGGATCGAACAGCGACAGACTGCCGGTGAATTGTGCATCCGTCTCGAAATGAAACCGCTGCACAAGTGGTCGTGATCGTGGCCTTCGGCGGCCAAATGGCTCTCGCTCTGTGGAATCACATAACAATTTTAGTTTGTTTGGATAATTGGCTAGAGGCGTCGGCAGACGTTCAGGACTTGCGCACCGGTCTCGAAATGGAATGGAGTGTTTCTTCTTTAACAATTTTCATAAAATGAATCTGTTGCCAACAGTACCTCAAGGAAATTGACAAAGGAACAGAGCATTCGTATGTTATGAGATAGAATATCCCTAAAAAGGAAAAAAATATGCAATACGCTGTACGTACAGCATCGTTCATCATAATGCTGTGCTTTGTCCTTAGTTCAGCGAGTGCCAAAGAATACAGCGATGATTATCTCTTGTTTATTCCAGCCTGGATTCATAAAGACGTTTCAATAACGAAAACCATTCCTCCTGAAGGAGGATCAATGCGGGCTGGAAAGATGGACGTTGTCTTTCCTGCTGGAACGTTTGATCAGCCAACCGCAGTGACTTGCCGCAACGCGACGCCGGGATCCGAATTCGGCCCCCAGCCGGACAGCCATTGTTACGCCATCGACATCCATGGTTCCTGTTTTGCTCAGCCTATCACCGTAACCTTTCCAAACTACGGCGGGGCGGACAGAGACGTTCCCCTTGTCCTGGCGCAGTCTGAGAACGACGCTGATTCGGCGACCTTGACCTATCCGGCGACCATCATCATGGGGAAGACGCAAAACGGCGTCCTCAGCGTCCAGATCCCCAGGGCGGAATGCGGCGATACAGCCGAAAACAAGAACGCCATCCGTGAAAATCTGTCTTCCGTCGTGTATCCGGCCCAGGGCGTGTTTCCCCGTACCAGCCAGCATTTCCGGGCCAACGTTCCTCAGGACGTCCTCGCCGCGTATCCCGGATTCGACCAACTCGCGCTGGATTATGCGGAACACGCCCGGACCCTTCTCGAATCGTTCGACTACGACTTCGACGACGCGATCAGCTATCCTGTGAACATCAACGTCGTGCACGGGTTGAGTTCCGAAACATGGGGGTTGACGAGCATTCCCCTGGGAGGCAAGGCCCATCAGTCCATCGAATTGAACGCCGACTATTGCGCGCCGGCGGATATCACGCCCATGCGGGCCACGATCGGGCATGAATTCTTTCACGTCGTCCAGAACATCTACAATCCCCTCGGCGCCTATGCCATCAATCACCCCAGCCTTTACGGCGCGACCTTCTACTGGCTCTCCGAGGCTTCCTCCGTCTGGTTTGAATCCTACATGATCGACAACCTGGACTACGTGTCCCCCGTATTCGAGACGAACATCGACATGTATCCGCGCGGTCTTGAGAATTACTATCGAACGGACGGCAAGGACGCCCAAAACATGGGGTACTGGGCTTCGGGTTTCATACGCAGGCTGGCGGGGCTCCGGGGACGGGACGCTGTGCGCGTGATCTGGGATAAGGTCAAGGCCCAGACCGCGCCCTACTCGGATCTCACCGCCGTGATCAAGGCCGACGATTCACCCGCCGTCCTGGCCCAGCGATGGACCTCATTCATGAACGACTTTTTGAGTCTCAACACAGGCTATCCGGATTGGAACTTCCCCAGGGGCTCGGATTTGTCCCATTTTACGGCGGCTGGAACAAGCCATGTCTTCTCCAACAACGTCACCCCGTTTTCCGGTCAAAGATGGCTGTACGGGGCCAACAACAACGAACAGAGCGCCGTTTACGCTGTGACCGCGCTCAATAGCGAGCCGGGCATGTCCTATGCCCTCTATTCCGGCGACAGCGCCTCCGGTCCTTTCAGCTACGTGTCGACGCTGCGTCTCGCGCAGCCCCAGACCGTCGCTCTATCCCACGGCAAGGCCCTGCTCGTGACCGCCGTCAACTCCGGGACGGACTATCCTTACAGGACTCCGGCCAGCGGCAGGGTGGCCGTCAATCTCAACGGGCAGAGCAAATACTGTCCCTGGACGCCGGCGAACGCCATCAAGCATGACGACCATGACGGAAAGGTCCACTATTTCCATCCTACAGAGGGCTTCGAAATCGCCCTGGAGGTCTACGCGGACTGGGGAAGTTCGCCGGACTACAAAATTATCGATTACGTGGTGTGCGATGACGCGACGACGGGCGCGGGCGTCTTTCAGGCCCAATATTACAATACTGGAGTCCTTAAAGGATATTATCCGTTCGATGCGGACAAGAAGACGCATGGCGTGGCGATAACCTATTTCGAGGACAGATCATATCGGGCGACATATACATTTGTGCATGGCGTCCTGGATGGACCGTGCAGGGAATGGTATTCCAACGGAAACCTCTCATTGCTTTGTGAATACGCGAATAATGCCAGGACTGGAACGTGGAAGTGGTACAATGAGGATGGAAGCCTGCATATGACCTGCATATACTCTGGCGGAGAGTCGCAGTGCATATATTACTAGAATGGAAAATCAATGGCGTGCCGCCGTCAAGTCATGTTTGGTCCCTATTGTCCGCTGGCCAACGGATCTTCGCGTAAAGCATGCGCATGCGTTCCAATCCAATCGGAACGCATCATTATCAATGCATATCGCGCCCAGAGGCCTGCGGTTCTCCACGGCAAAATGGCGCGGTGAGGAAGCCGGGATGAGGGCTATCCGGTGTTTTGGCTTTGCGTCGAGGGACAGCGGGGATGCGCTTTGTCGCCAGGAAAGAAAAAGGGCTTGGCCTAACAGGCCAAGCCCTTGTTTTTTCTGGAGCCAGCGAGGAGACTTGAACTCCTGACCTGATGATTACGAATCAACTGCTCTACCAACTGAGCTACGCTGGCTGATTGCGGGAAACCTTCCTATACGACAGCCCAACTCCCAGTCAAGTCAAATCCGGGGGGACAGGCCCTTTTCGTTGCATTTCATCATTCGATTCCCAGACGTTCCCGAGCCAATTGCCCGGTCCTGTACCTAGGCCGCTTTTTCCGGCGGCAGCTTGCCCATGATGATCATGCCGAGCACGTCGTCCTTGGTCACGTCCGCCGTCCTGCGCGTGCCCACCAGGCGGCCGTTTTTGATCACCGATACCCGGTCCGACAAATCGAACACGTCGTGCAGGTCGTGGCTGATGAGGAAGATGCCGATGCCCTCGCTTTTGAGCTGCTTGATCAGCTGGGCCACCATGGCCGTCTCGTGGGGCCCCAGGGCGGCCGTGGGTTCGTCCATGATCAGGATCTTGGCGTTGAAGTAGATGGCCCGGGCGATGGCGATGGACTGGCGCTGTCCGCCGGACATGTTCCTGACCGGATCCTTGATGTTCTTGAAATTGGGGTTCAGGCGCTCGATGACCTTGCGGCTCTCGTTTTCCATGGCGCCGTCGTCCAGGGTCCCGTAGGGCGTCATGATCTCGCGGCCGAGAAACAGGTTGGCCGGGGCGTCCAGATTGTCCGCCAGGGCGAGCGTCTGGTAGATGGTCTCGATGCCGTACTTCCTGGCGTCGCGGGGCGTCAGAATCTCCGCTTTCTCGCCGTTTATGAGAATCTCGCCCTCGTCCAGGGGAATGGCGCCGGACAGGGTCTTGATGAGCACGGTCTTGCCCGCGCCGTTATGGCCGAGAACGCCGACCACCTCGCCCGGATACAGGTCGATGCTCACGTCGTTGACCGCATGCACGCCGCCGAACCGTTTGTGGATATGGCGCATTTCGACCAGGGGAGTTGTTTGCATGGTCGTCTCCTCCCTAGCGTTTGCGCTTGTTGTAGACCACGTCGAACCAGACCGCGACCACGAGCACCAGGCCGATGATCACCTGGCGCATGGCGCTCGACATGCCAAGAAGGACCATGCCGTTGTCCAGGCTCTGCATGATGACCGCGCCTAGGATCGCGCCGGAAACCGCGCCGATGCCGCCGTTTAACGAGGTGCCGCCGATGACGGCCGCCGCGATGACGTTGAGCTCCTCCAGCTGCCCCATGGAGTTGGCGCCCGCGTTGAGCCGGGCCGTGGTCACCACCCCCGCCACCGCGCACAAAAGGCCCATGATGATGAAGATCCACAGGGTGACCTTTTTCACGTCGATGCCGGAAAGCTCCGCGGCCTCGAGGTTGCCGCCGATGGCGTAGACGTAGCGGCCGAACTTGGTGATCCTGGAGACGAGCGTCATGATCACGACCACGGAAATGAGGATGAGCACCGGCACAGGAATGCCCCGGGGAATGTCGGTGCGAGGCTTGTAGTAGGAATTCATGACGATGATGAAGGCCGCGATGGCGGCCACGCCCAGGATGAGCGTCCCCGCCTCGGCCCAGACCGGCTTGGCCCGGAATCCGTATTTGGCCCGTCTCGCCCGGTTTCGCACGGTGGAGACGACCATCCAGGCGATGGCGACGCCGCCAAGGATCCAGCTCCACAGGGCGCCGATGGAGCCGTCGATGCCGCCGCCGAAAATCTGGTAGGTCGGATCGAGCGGAGCCACGGTCTGGCCGTCGGTCACGAGGTAGGCGGCGCCACGGAAAACGAGCAGGCCGCCCAGGGTGACCACGAAGGCGGGCACGTCCCGGTAGGCCACCCACCAGCCCTGCCACAACCCGACAAGGGCGCCCACGGCAAGGCCGCAAACAATAGTCAATGGCCAGTTCCAGGATGCGTCCAAGGTGAAGACCCGCACCTGAAGAAAGGCGATGATCATGCCGGTGAAGCCGAGCACCGAGCCCACGGACAGATCGATGTGTTTGGCCACGATGATAAGCACCATGCCGCAGGCCATGATGCCCACGACGCTCGACTGGACAGCGAGATTATAAAGATTGCGCGGCGTCAGAAAGATGCCGTCGGTCAGAAAATACAGGACGGCCCAGATCGCCAGCAAGGCGATCAACATGGCCAGCATTCGCGTGTCTATCTCCGCTTCCCGGAAGAAAACGGAAACGAAGTTCCCCGATTTCTCTTGGCGCGTTTCGGAATTGGTCATACCCCCCCACCCCATCTCGCTACAGGCTCTGAAACGAATTTGACGAAAAACGCCGCCCAGGAGGACGGCAAGAGCGAGGCGCCCCTCGTGGAGCGCCTCGCCTCGCGACGACGGGATGGTTACTTGCAGGCGGCAGGCGCTTTGGCCTTGTCCACGCCCTGGCAAACCACGTCCTTTTTCACCCAACCGGCCTTGATGACCTCGTCCAGGTTGTCCTTGGTGATGGGGATGGGCTTCAGGAAAATGGCTTCCATTTCAACGCCCTTGGCGCCGCCGTTCCATTTGGTCGCGCCCTTGACGGGCTCGTTCTTGGCCATGGCCACGGCGATGTCCGCGGCGGCCTTGCCGAGTTCCCGGGCGTCCTTCCACACGCTCACGGTCTGCAGACCGCGGGCGACGCGGTTCAGGGCGGCGTGGTCGCCGTCCTGGCCGGAAACCGGGGTGATGCCTTCCATGCCCTGAGCGGTCAGAGCGGCCACGACGCCGCCGGCGGTGCCGTCGTTGGAGGCGACCACGGCGTCGACCTTGTTGTTGTTGGCGGTGAGGATCTGCTCCATGTTCTTCTGGGCCACTTCAGGCTTCCAGCCTTCGGTGTACTGTTCGCCCACGATGACGATGTCGCCCTTGTCCATGGCGTCCTTCAGGACCTCGCGCTGACCGGCGTTCAGGAAGTCCGCGTTGGGGTCGGTGGAGGAACCCTTGATAAACACGTAATTGCCCTTGGGTTTGACCTTGAGGACTTCGGCGGCCTGCATGCGGCCGACTTCCTTGTTGTCGAAGGTCAGATAAAACACGTCCTTGTCTTCGATCAGGCGGTCATAACCGACCACGGGAATGCCCTCGGCCTTGGCCTTGGCGATGCCGGGCTGGACGGCTTCATTGTCATAGGCCAGGACGATCAGGGCGTCGGCGCCCTTGGCGATCAGGCTTTCAATGTCGGAAATCTGTTTTTCGGGGCTGGCCTGGGCGTCGGCGCTGATGTATTTGGCGCCGAGTTTTTCCAGCTCCTGCTTGATGGCGGCTTCATCGGTTTTCCAGCGTTCTTCCTGGAAGTTCGACCAGCTCACGCCTACGGTCGGCTGTTTGGCGAACGCGATGGAAGCGCCGGCCAACAGAACGGTCAAGGCAATCACGACCCCACAAGCCCCACGCAACAATCCTTTCATAACCACTCCTTATGCTTGAAGTTTATTAAAAGCCCACAACTGACCGGCCCAGCCCCCCCGGCCGGCGGCCGTTGTCTCCACAAGGTAACGCCGCCACGCGGCGAAGCTCTTTGGCGCGTCGGTCGACAAGCCCGCGCGCGAGTCAAGAGCTTTGACCTTATTCTTTACGCTTCTGAACAAAAAGATTCAATCCTCTTTTCACCAATCTACGCTTCACCTATGACCGCCTCTTTCCCCATTGTTGGCATGATATCTTAAAATATCAATATGTTACGCCTCGAAACCACTACGTGACGTTTGTAACTTTCCCGGAACGAAACAGGAGGACGGTCTTGGACGGCTGCATTAATTTACTATGTAAACTATTTATAAAACCTGAAGGCAAAGGGAGTCTTCCATTTTAATATACTAATTTAATTAACTATTTGCGGCAAGGGAGCCGCCAGCCTTTGCGGCCAGCGCAGACCGCCATCAAAACACCGGGAATTATTTTCTTGCCCCCTCTTTCCCGGCTTGGTATTTCATAGCAATCTCAAAGTTGAGGATTTGCATCTTGACCGCTGATTCTTTTTAATATGCTTAAATTACAAAATAAATTTATGTAAAATGAATCGCTTTACATGAATTTCATTCTTTTTTTAGTTTATGAGAAAAATTAAATAGGGCCGTCCATGAGTCATATCGCCAGAGAACCCGTCAGCTCGATGCGACAAAGCAGCATCCTCGACGAAATCCGGAAGACAGGGCTGATTTCCCGGGTGGAAATCGCCGAACGCACCTGCCTCAGCCGCTCCCTGGTCACCAATATCACGGCCGAACTGCTTGAAAAACGCCTCATCGTCGAAAAGGAAACCATCGTCTCCAAATCGCGGGGCAGACGGCGGGTCCTGCTCGGACTCAACCCCGGCGCCGTTTCCGTGGCCGGAGTCAAGGTGTCCGCCTTCCAGGTCAGCTTCGCGGTCACGGACTTCGAGGCGGGCGTGAAAAGCTCCCTGGTCACCCCCGTGCGCACCGGCGAGCGGCCGGTGGAATTCCTGGCCGACGTGATCGAGGAAGGCATCCGGCACTGCGCCAAAACCGCCAAAGTCGACATCGCGGACATCGCGGGCATCGGCATCGGCATCCCGGGCTTCATCAACAGCTCCACCGGCGCCTGCCACTGGACCCCGCTCTACGAAAACTGCGACGGCTCCCTGCGCGACCTCATCCGCGAACGCTTTCAGATTCCCACGTACATCGAAAACGACGCCAACGCCGTCACCGTGGCCGAGCAATGGTTCGGCCTGGGCAAGGGCTGCGACGATTTCATCGTGGTTACCATCGAGGAAGGCGTGGGCATGGGCATCGTGCTTGGCGGCAAGCTCTATACCGGCGCGAACGGCATCGCGGCCGAATTCGGCCATATGGTCATCGACCCCTCGGGCCCGCCCTGTCGTTGCGGCAAACGCGGCTGCATCGAATCTTTCGCCAGCGGCGGCGGGATCATGCGGGCCGTGCGCAAGGCTTGCGCGGAGGGGCTGTGGCGGCATGACGACGCGGCGCTTTTGACCATGCCCGACGTGATCGCCCTGGCCCGGAAAGGCGATCCGGTACTGGCCGATATTTTCCGCAAGGCTGGCCATGTGCTCGGCATCGGCGTGGCCGGGCTGCTGCAGATCTTCAATCCGGCCAAGATGATCTTCACGGGCGAATACGCGAATTCCGGGGATCTGCTTTTCGGCCCCATGCGAGAAACGGTTTTTTCCGTCCTGCACAAGGCCTATCTCGAAAACACCCGCCTGGAATTGCAGCCCTGGGCGGATACGGACTGGGCGCGCGGCGCGGCCAGCCTGGCCTTGCAGGAAATCTACAAATCTCCGGTGGAAACCATTCGTTTGCGAAGCGAACGCGCGGCCGCGGGCGCCTGACCGGCGGTTCCGGTTGTGACGGCCCGCCAAGAGGCTATCCGGCGGCTTCGCCGCTTTGAGAAAACCCAAGCCGGTCACGGACGGCCAGGATGGCCCAAGTCCCAACCGGCGCTACAGTAAAGCGAGGCAGTTCATGAAAGAATACTTCCCCCAGGTCAAAGGCCCCATCCCGTACGAAGGACCGCAATCCAAGAACCCCCTGGCCTTCAAATATTATGATGCGAAACGGAGGGTCGGCAAGAAGACCATGGAGGAGCATCTGCGCTTCGCCGTGGCCTATTGGCATACCTTCAAGTCGACCGGCGCCGATCCCTTCGGCTCGGCCGTGTACAAACGCCCCTGGAACGAGGGCGCGACGCCCATGGAATGCGCGAAAAAGACCCTGGACGCGGCCTTTGAATTCTTCACCAAGCTTACCGTCCCCTTCTGGTGCTTCCATGACCGCGACCTGGCGCCCGAGGGCGCGAATTTCGTCGAATCCGTGAAGAATCTGGAGGAAATGACCGCCCTGGCCAGGGCGCGCCAGGAGGAGACCGGGGTCAGACTGCTCTGGGGCACCTCCAACCTGTTCAGCCACCCCCGCTACGCCCACGGCGCGGCCACGAATCCCGACGTCCACGTCTTCGCCTACGCCGCCGCCCAGGTGAAACACGCCATCGCGGCCACCAAGGAGCTAGGAGGCGTGAACTACGTCTTCTGGGGCGGCCGGGAAGGTTACGAGACCATCCTCAACACGGACATGAAACGCGAACGCGCCCAGCTTGCCCGGTTTTTCCACATGGCCGTGGACTACGCCAAATCCATCGGCTTCACCGGCCAGTTCCTCATCGAGCCCAAGCCCAAGGAGCCCACCAAGCACCAGTACGACTTTGACGCGTCCACGGTCATTTCCTTCCTGCGGGAATTCGGTCTCACGGACCATTTCAAGCTGAACCTGGAGGCCAACCACGCCACCCTGGCCGGGCATGAGTTCGTCCATGACTTGCAAACCGCTTCGCACGGCGGGTTCCTCGGCAGCGTGGACGCCAACGCCGGGGATTTGCTGCTGGGCTGGGACACCGACCAGTTTCCCATGAACCCTCGCGAGGCGGCCCAGTGCTTGCTGGTGGTCCTGAAACAGGGCGGATTGGCGCCGGGCGGCTTCAATTTCGACGCCAAGGTCCGGCGCGGCTCCATCGACGAGATCGACCTTTTCCATGCCCATATCGGCGGCATGGACACGCTGGCCCGGGGCCTTCTCGTGGCCCAGAAGATCATAGAGGACGGCTATTTCGATGATTTCGTGAACGGGCGCTACGCCAGCTACGGCGCGGGTCTCGGGAAAAGCGTCATGGAAGGCGGCGAGACCTTCGACAGCCTGGAGAAATGGGTCCTGGACCATGGCGAGCCCGCTCCCAAAAGCGGCCGCCAGGAAATGCTGGAGAACGTGTTCGCCACCTATTTCTAGGAAGGCGTTTTCTTGAATATCCAGTGTTCTCTAAGGATATCGACAAGATACGCGGCGCGTCCCTGACGGCGAAATACGGCCTTCTTGGGACGCGCCGCGAACCCGGAAAAGGAGCGGCCATGGCGGACAAGCTATATATCGGCGTCGATTCGGGCACCCAGGGAGTGAAGGTCGCCGTGGTCTCGGCCGAGGACGGCAAGGTCCTGGCCGAAGGCCGCGCGCCGCACGAGATCATCGAGAACAATGAGGGCCGCCGGGAGCAGGACCCCGCCTGGTGGACGGCCGCCCTGGAAACGGCCATGGACCAGGCGCTCGCCGCGCCCGGCGTCGATTCCAAACGCGTGGCCGCCATCGGCGTGTCCGGACAACAGCACGGCTTCGTTCCCCTGGACGCCGAAGGCCGGGTCATCCGGCCGGCCAAGCTCTGGTGCGATACGGAAACCGCGCCCCAGTGCGCGGCCATCACCGAACGCCTGGGCGGCGAGGACGCGGTGATCGCGCTCATCGGCAACGCTGTGGCCGCGGGGTTCACGGCCTCGAAGATCCTCTGGCTCAAGGAAAACGAGCCGGACAACTACGCGAAGCTCGCCTGCGCGCTTTTGCCCCACGACTATCTGAATTTTTACCTGACCGGCGAAAAAAAGACCGAATGCGGCGACGCCTCGGGCACGGCCTATTTCGACATCAGAAAGCGCGCATGGTCGCTGCCCGCGCTCTCGGCCATCGACGAGAGCGGCAAACTCGAAGGCTGCCTGCCCGAGCTCATCCCCTCGGACGCGCCCGTAGGCGTCGCGCGGCCGGAAATCGCCAAGCGTTTCGGTCTTCCCCGAGAGGTGCTGGTCTCCTCGGGCGGCGGCGACAACATGATGGCCGCCATCGGCACGGGCAACGTGGCCCCGGGCATGGTCACGGCCAGCTTCGGCACCTCCGGGACCATCTTCGCCCATTCCGGGACGCCCGTGGCCGATCCCAAGGGGGAGCTGGCCGGTTTCTGCTCCAGCGACGGCGCCTGGCTGCCCCTTGTGTGCACCATGAACGTGACCGTTTCCACGGAACTTGCCCGGGAACTCCTTACGCTCGACCTCAAGGCCTTCAACGAACTGGCCGCGTCCGCGCCCCAGGGAGCGGACGGCGTGATCCTGCTGCCTTTTTTCAACGGCGAGCGCACACCCGCCCTTCCCGGGGGCAAAGGGGTGCTCTACGGCCTGACCAGCGCCAACTTCACCCGTGAAAACCTGTGCCGGGCCTCCATGGAAGGCGCCACCCTGGGCCTTCGCTACGGTCTTGACGTCATGCGCCGCCTGGGCGTCGCCCCCAAGGAGATGCGTCTGGTGGGCGGCGGCGCCAAAAGCGCCCTGTGGCGCAGGATCGCGGCCGACGTCTTCAACTGCCCGGTGGTCTGTCCGGAGATCACCGAGGCGGGCGCCCTGGGCGCGGCCATCCAGGCCGCCTGGGCCTACGGGCGCGTCCACGGGGAGAACGTCTCCCTGGCCGCGCTGTGCGAACGTTTCGTTCGCCTGGACGAGAAAACCAGGGTCGAGCCGGATCACGTCTCCGCGGCCCGGTACGATGCGATCTATTCCGGCTATCTACAGCTTCTTGAAACGCTCAAGTCCTGCTTCAAGAAATAGCGGCGTCCCCTGCCCCGCGCCGTCCGTTCGGCTGTCGATCTTTGCAACGAACGGCGCGGGGCGTTTCCTTCCGCGCGCGCAGCCTTGGGCGCGCGGAAGGGAGTCCATCCCCGCCCGGCGCCCACTTCCTTCATTTCATTGGTATTATTATATTCTAGATACAAAGATTGACTGCTTCTAGAATACAACCTGAGATTCAAATGGGCGGTGAAAGGCGACTCGCATCCTATGGCCGCGCGGGGGATGCGCTTCATGCGGACTGCCGGAACGCCTTATGCGTTCCGGGAGACGTTGCGGGCGGAAAGAAGAGCGGCGTATGTAGTCAGCGCGCGAATCAGATCCGGATGCGCGGCCGCGACCGCGCCGGTCAAGGCCCAGGCAGAGAAAGCCGCCGCGAGGAATCCCGCCGGGCATCGGGATGGCCGCCAGTCCTTTCCCCCGGCAGGGCGTCATTCCCGCGGCCCATGGGGGATTTCGTTTTCACGCTCTGCCGGTGATTCCGGCAAAGGCCAGTCTGGCCGCCGCCAGATCGAACAGCGCCTGACCCACGCTTTTGAAGATCACAGGACCCAGGGTCTTTGCGGGCGGATGGTCCACAACGTCCGCCAGGGGGATCACCCGTTCCCATTCGACGTCCGCCTGGATGAGGTCGCCCGCTTCGCTTCGGGCGCCCGCAAGATCATCCACATACACGGCCGCCCGCCGCACGAGCGCTGGCGGCAGTTCCGCCATCGCCGGGGTGAAGGCGCCCACCGCCGCCACGAAGGCGTCCTCGCGCACGGCCTCGGAAATGACCGGCGCGCGGCTGGTGGTGGCGGTGACGATCAGGGGGCATTGGTCGAGGACGTCCTCGGGGGTTTCGATCGCCGCGGCCGAAGCGCCCATTTGGGAGAGGGTCGCGGCCAATCGCGCCGCGTTATTCAGGGACCTTGCGCAGATAAAGAAGCGTTTCACTCCAAAGGCTTCAAAAAAGGCCTGGCAGTGGGCCGCCGCCTGGGCGCCCGCGCCCACGCACAGAAGGGGACCCTTCCGGTCCCGCGCCAAAAGCCGCGCGGCCAAGAGGCTCAAGGCGGCCGTTCTGCGGGATGTGGCCGCCCCGCCGTCCATCTGGCCGAGCCGCGTTCCCGTGGCCGCGTCCATGGCGAGCGTCTCACCCTGGATGGCGGGAAGGCCTTTTCCCGGATTGTCCGGATGGACGGTCACGGTCTTGACCATGGCCACCTCCTGGTCCGAGGCGGGCATGACCAGAAGGACGCCCCCTTCGGGCAGGGCGAGATGGAGTCTTTCAGGCGCATGGGCGCGGCCTGCTTTCGCGGCCCGCAGCATCTCCGCCAGAGCGTGGGCCAGAAGATCGAACGGCAGGCGCCGGCGCGTTTCCTCGGGATTCAGGATTTCCATATCTTCTCCAATGAAAAAGGGCGCCGCGGCGCCCTTTTTCCGTGATCACGCGAGAAATCAGCTTTCGGCCGTCTTCTCCGGCGCGTTCTTTTTCTTCTTGGATTCCCCGGTCAGCCAATTCTGCAACTGGTCCATGTAGGTGTAGAAGACCGGCGTCAGATACAGGGTGACCACCTGGGAAATGATCAGGCCGCCCGCCACCACCAGACCGAGCGGCTGTCTGGCCGAGCCGCCCGCGCCGTAGCCTATGGCGATGGGGAAGATGCCCGCGATGGCGGCCACGGTGGTCATCATGATGGGCCGGAAGCGGGTCACGCAGCCTTCGAACACCGCGTCGAAGGTGGATTTGCCCTCGTGCTCGGCCTCGATGGCGAAGTCGATGACCATGATGGAGTTCTTTTTCACGATGCCGATGAGCATGATGATGCCCACGAATCCGTAGAGATCGAGCGCCTTGCCGAAGACCATGAGGGTGACCAGCCCGCCGAGCGCCGCCGATGGCAGACCCGAGAGGATGGTCACCGGGTGGATGAAGCTTTCATACAGGATGCCCAGGATGATGTAGATGACCATGATGGCCAGGAAAAGCAGGAAGGGCACGCTATCCATGGATTCCTTGAACGCCGTGGCCTGGCCTTCGAACATGTAGCTGATGTTGGCCGGTATCTCTTCCTTGGCCATCTTGGTGATGACGTTTACGGCCTCGCCCAGGGAGTACCCGGCCGCCGTGTTGAAGGAGATGGTGACCGAGGTGAGCTGGCCGGTGTGGTTCACCACCAGCGGACCCACGCCGTCCACCATCTTCACGATGGAACGCAGCGGGACCAGGACCTTGTTCCCGTTGGAGTCCACGTTGGTGGAGCTGACGTAGAGCTTGTCCAGAAGGTCGGGCCTGGTCTGGTACTCGGGCAAAACCTCCACCACCACCTTGTAGGTGTCGGTCTGGCCGTACAGGTTGGTGACCTGGCGCGCGGCGTACGCGGTCATGAGCGCCGTCTCCAGGGCGTTGGCCGTGACCCCGAGCACCTTGGCCCGATCGCGGTCTATGTCCATGATGATCTGGGGACCGTCGATCTGCATGTCCGTGTTGACGCCCTCGAGCTGGGGCATTTTCTGCATGGACTGCTGGACCTTGCGGGCCACGGAGTAAAGCTCCTGGGAATCCGGGGACAAGAGCGTGAACTGGTAGAGGCTTTTGGTCTGCTTGCCGCCGATCTGGATGGAGGGCGGGTTGTACATGAACATGTACAGCCCGGGCACCTGGGCCACCTTGGGCCGCAGTTCCGCGATGACCTCGTCCGCGCTGAGCTTGCGGTCCTTGGCGGGCTTCAGAAGCGGGAACATGGCGGCGTTGTTCATGGACACCACCGGCCCGCCCACGCCAATGACCGCGATGGACTTGAAGATGTTGGGATCGTCGCCCACGATCTTGGCCACCTGGAGAATGCGCTGCTTCATGGCGTCGAAGGAGGCGCTCTGCTCCGCTATGGCGAATCCGTAGAAAAAGCCCGAATCCGTGGACGGGATGAAGCCGGTAGGGATGATGGTGAACAGCCAGAAGGTCAAGGCCAGGATGCCTACGGACAGCATCATGACGAGAAAGCGCAGCTTGATGGCCCAGTGCAGGCTTTTTTCGTAGGCGTGCTCGATGGCTTTGAAAATCCCGCCCGATTCGCCCACCTTGCCGGTCAGGAAGCGGCTGCACAACATGGGGGTGAAGGTCAGCGTCACGAAGCCCGACACGATGATGGCCGCCGTGATGGTCACGGCCATTTCGTTGAGCACCCGGCCGAGGATGCCCGCCATGAACATGATGGGAATGAAGACCACAGCCAGGGACAGGGTCATGGACATGATGGTGAAGCCGATCTGCCGTGCGCCGTCCAGGGAGGCCTGCATGACGGTCTTGCCCATTTCCATGTGGCGAACCACGTTTTCGATCATGACGATGGCGTCGTCCACCACGAAGCCGATGGCCAGGATGAGCGCCATCATGGACAGGTTGTCCAGAGAAAAGCCCAGCACCTTCATGGCGGCCATGGTGCCGATGAGGGCGCCCGGCAGGGCCATGCTGGCGATGATGGTGGCCCGGGCGTTTTTCAGGAAGAGGAAGACCACGATGACCACCAGGATGACGGACAGGATCATGGTGAACTGCACGTCGTCGATGGATTCCTTGATGGTGGTCGAGCGGTCGTACATGACATCGACCTTGACCGAAGGCGGCAACTGGGCCTCGATGGACGGCAAAAGGCTCAGGATGTCATGGACGATCTGGATGGTGTTGGTTCCCGCCGCGCGCTTGACCGCGATGATGATGCCCTGCTCCTGATTGAAGAAGGCGGCGTTCCTGTTGTTCAGGGTGGAGTTGATGGCCCGTCCGATATCGTGCAGGCGGATGGGCTTGCCGTCCTTGTAGGCGATGATCTGACGCATGTAGCCGTTGGCGCTGTGCAGCTGTCCCTTGGTCTTGATGGTGTAAAGCTTTTCGGGACCGTAGAGGGAGCCGGTGGGCAGCATGACGGTTTCGTTGGAGAAGGCGTTCGCCACCTCGTCGATGCCGATGCCGAGCGCTGCGATCTTGTCCGGGTTCACCTGGACGCGCGGCGAATAGGTCTGGTCGCCGTAGATGGACACCTGGGACACGCCGAGCACCATGGAGATGCGCTGGGAAAGATAGGTCTTGGCGTAGTTGGTGACCGTGTACAGCGGCATGGAATCGCTGGAAACGCGGATGAACAGAATGGGCGCGTCCGCCGGGTTGACCTTCTCGAAGGTGGGCGGGCTCGGCATGGTGGAAGGCAGGCTGCCCTGGGCCGCATTGATGTAGGTCAACACGTCCGTGCCCGCGCCGTCGATGTTGCGCGAGAGGTCGAACTGCAAGGTGATGGTGGTGGTGCCCAGAGCATTGGTGGAGCTCATGGACTGAAGCCCGGAAATGGACGAGAACTGCCGCTCCAGCGGCGTGGCCACGGCCGAAGCCATGGTTTCCGGGTCCGCGCCGGGAAGGGTCGCCGTCACCTGGATGGTGGGGAAGTCGATGGCCGGCATTTCGCTGACCGGCAACGAAAAATAGGAAATCACCCCGAAAAAGACCAGGGCGACCATGACCAGGGTGCTGGCGACCGGGCGTTTGATGAAAAGATCAGTCATGCCTAGCTGCCCTGGCCTTGTTCCGCTTTCGCATCTTTCTTCCCGGCGTCCTTTTCCTTCGAACCGGCGCCCTGGGCTGCGCCGGACTGGGCCGCCGGTCCGGCGTCGTAGACCGCCTTGGTCACGATCTTGATGGCCGCGCCGGGGAACAGCTTGATCTGGGCGGAGTCGACCACCTTTTCGCCAGGCTTGAGGCCGCTTTCAATCACCGTCATGTCCGCGATCTTGCGGCCGGTGGTCAGTTTGCGGATTTCCACGGTGTTGTCGTCCTTGGCCAGGAAGACCGATGCCCCGTCCTGGGTGACCACCAGGGCGTCCGAGGGGATCATGATGGTGTCCGGGGTCTTCGTGAGCACCACGGTGGCGTCCACGAACTGTCCCGGCCACAAGGCGTGGTCCTTGTTGTCGAATTCGCCCTGCAGGGTGATCATGCCCGTGGTCATGTCCACGGTGTTGTTGATCACGGTGAGCCGTCCCGCGGCGGCGAGTTCCGTATGCTGCGGATAGCGCGCTTCCACGGTCAGGGTGTTTTTGGCCGCGTAGGCGCGGATGTCGGGCAGGTCTTTTTCCGGCACGGAAAACTGCACATTGATCGGTTCGATCTGATTGACGGTGACGATGATGTCCTTGTTGGCTTCCACAAGGTTGCCGGTCTTATACTGCTGCAAACCGGCCACGCCGTCGGCGGGCGAATTGATGTGGCACCAGCCGAGGTTGATGCGGGCGTCCTCAACGGCGGCCTCGTCGGCTTTGACCTGATCCACGCTGGTTTTGTAGTCCGTGCGTTTTTGCTCGTAATTCTCCTGGCTGATGACGGCCTGCTTGACCAGGTCCTGATAGCGGATCCAGTCGCGCTTGTTCTGGGCGGCCGTGGCGCGGTCCTTTTGCAGGGTGGCCGTGGCCTGATCCAGCTTGGCCTGAAACGGCGCGGGGTCGATGAGAACCAGAGGGTCGCCGTTTTTGACGTATTGGCCTTCCTTGAAAAAGGTCTCCTTGATATAGCCGGTCACCTGCGGGCGGACGTTCACCGTGCGCAGGGCGTACACATGGCCGATGCCCGAGGAGATCGGAAGAGCGTCGTGTAGGGAAAGAGTGTAGATCTCGGTGG
>CALGYO010000180.1 GCA_937934715.1 uncultured Desulfovibrionaceae bacterium
CACCGAGATCTACACTCTTTCCCTACACGACGCTCTTCCGATCTCGGGAGCGGTCTTGGTCCCGGAAGCGCTGTCCTCCGCCGGAGCGGCCGGGGCGGGCTCGCCGGCCTGGCGCAGGGCGGCGCGCAGGGCCAGCACCTTGTCCGCCGCCTCCTTTTCCGTCATCCAGCGGGCCGTGACCGCCGCGAGCTCGTCCTGTTTGGCGGCCATGCCGTCCAGGACCTTCTGATAGCGCTCCTCGTCCACAGGGGAGCCGTTGACCCGGTCGCGGTCCAGGGCCTTTTTTTCGCGCTCGAAGGCCTGGATGGCCCGTTCCAGGTCCTCCACCGGGGCGGGCTTGGAGGAGATGCTGATCTTGACCCGGGCGCAGCTGGTGTCGAGGAGGTCGATGGCCTTGTCAGGCAGGAAGCGGCCGGTGATGTAGCGGTCGGCCAGAAAGGCGCAAGCGTCCAGGGCGTCGCTGCGCACGATGACGTTGTGGGCCTTCTCGAAGCTCTCGCGCAGGCCCTGCATGATCATGGCCGCCGTGGCCGGGCTCGGTTCGGGCAGCTTGATGAGCTGGAAGCGCCGGGCCAGCGCCGGGTCTTTTTCGAAATACTTCTTGTACTCGCTCCAGGTGGTGGCGGCCATGGTGCGCAGCTCGCCCCGGGCCAGGGCGGGTTTCAGGAGATTGGCCGCGTCGCCGCCTCCGGCCGCGCCGCCCGCGCCCACCAGGGTGTGGGCCTCGTCGATGAACAGGATGATGGGCTTTTCCGAGGCCTTGATCTCGTTGATCACCCCCTTCAAGCGGTTTTCGAACTCGCCCTTCATGCCCGCGCCCGCTTCCAGGGCGCCCATGTCGAGGCCCAGCACGGTCACGCCCTTCAGCATGTCCGGCACGTCCTCCAGGGTGATGCGCAGGGCCAGCCCCTCCACCACGGCGGTCTTGCCCACCCCGGGCTCGCCCACCAGGATGGGGTTGTTCTTGCGCCGTCTGGCCAGGATATCCACGGCCTGGCGGATTTCCTCATCCCGGCCGAAAATGGGGTCGATCTTCCCGGCCCGGGCCGAGGCGGTGAAGTCCTGGCAGAATCGGGCCAGGAAGGATGCGCCCGCTCCCGGTCCTCCCGGGGCGCCGGCCGCGCCCGGGGCGCCCGGTCCGGCCTCGGCGGCCAGGGGGGCTTCCTCGTCCGAGCTTTTGAGGATGATGCGGTATTCGTTCTTGAGCGTGTCCAGGTTGATGGCGCGCAGCATGTCGGCGTAGGCGCCCGAGGCGTAGGCGCCGGGCTTTTCCGCCAGGGCCATGAGCACGGCGCCGGAGCGGATGCGGGCAAGGCCCATGTCGATGGAGGAGACGAGCCAGGCCGATTCGAAGAGATCCGTCAACAGGGCCGAGAACACGGGTTTTCCGGCGTTGCCCGAGCGGGCTTCCTCCAGGGCGGCGTTCAGCTCCCTGACCAGGCGGCCGGGGTCGATCTCGAAGCGGGCCAGGATGAGGGGGACGTCGCTTCGGGGCGATTCCAGGCATTTGAGCAGGAAGTGCTCCACCGCCACCTCGTAGTTGGTCCGGGACACGCACAGGCCCGCCGCGTTTTGCAGGGCGGTGGCGCAGAATCCGTTGAGCTTCATGAGCAGAGACTTAAGGTCGACGTGGATCATGACGCATCTCGCTTGGTTTGAGGTCAAAGACCGCGCGGCAGGACTGCGGCGGCGATCCGGAGAAGACCCAGGCGTCGTGGCCCAGGGCGCCCCATTTTCCGGCGCCGAGGCGGGCGGGCCGCGCCTCGTCGCGGTAAAGCTCCACTTCCAGGCGGCATTCGATGGGTTCGGACAGGTAGAGCGAGACCAGCTCCTCCACCCAGTGGAAATTTTCCTGGCCCGCAAGGCTTGCGTGGAAGGTCTTTTCGTCCACCGGCCCGATGATCATGCGGATGGCGCCCATGATGTCCTTGATTTCGCAGCCCAGGTGGGCGTCCACGCCCACGCTCGCGCCCTGGACGCCCAGGATCAGGCGCTGGTCCTCGGGGATTTTGACCATGCGCGGCACGTTGGGGACGATCCTGACCGGCGCGCCGCCCAGGGCGTCCGAGACCAGGGCGCGCAGGCCCATGGCCGAACGGGGCCACTGGGAGAAGAGCCCGATGAAGCGGGGCAGCCGGTCCACCCGGGGGATGCGCTCGCGCAGGGCCTCGTGGCCGTAGCCCAGAAGGCAGAAGATGCGCTCGGAGATCTCGGGACTTCTGGCGTCGCGCAGCAGGTAGAAGAGCCGGTACTTGCCCACCGCCCGCAAAAGCAGCGGATAGAGCGGGGAGTTGATCACGTCCAGGAAGTCGCGGGTGACCGAGACGTCCTCGGAATGCTCCTCGATGAGGTCCTCGGTGTAGAAGGTGGGCAGCGGCGAGGACGAGCCGTAGAGCCCCAGGAAGGTGGCTGTGATGTGGTAGACCGGGAAGGGGCCGCTTGCGTCCTCGGACAGGCTGGTCATGTCCGAGCCGGGGAAGGACAGGGACAGGTGCGGCCTGACGCGCAGGGCGTCGTAGACGAAGGTGAAATCGTCCGGGGGCGCGGTTTCGTTGAAGAAGAAATGCCGCAGTAAAACCACGGCCTGGAAGAACGAATACCGGGCCGGGTCGGCGAGCAGGTCCTCTTTTACAGTAAGCGCCGTTCTCCGAGCCGTATCGGCCATATGTGTTTCTCGCCCGTGTTGTAGTCCTTGACGTGGCAATGGGAATAACAGTTGATGCCGGAATAGCTGGCCAGAAAGAAGTCGAGAATGGAGGAGAAGACGTACATGTCTCCAAGACTGGCGAAGTTCTGGCTGTTGATGGTAAGCGCCAGCTCATGGCCCCGGATGACGCTGCCCGCGGACAGGCGGTTGGCCACCTTGGTGGTGAATTCCAGGATGCCGTCCACCCGCTTGTTGTTGGCCACGATGGAGGCCTGGTCCCGGCTGTCCGGGAAGATGTAAAGCCGCAGCAGGGCCTTCAGGTTCTTCTCGTCCGCCAGGGACATGTAATTGAGGGACACGTGGGACAGAAGCCGCCAGAGGAGGTTTTTGCCCAGGGGCGGCTGGACCGTGGCCGTGGGCCGGGAGATGTTGGCGAACTGGCACAGTTCCGGCGAATTCTCCGTGGCCTCGCGGACGTCGCCGATCTGCAGGCTCTCGGGCAGGCGGCAGTTGGTGCACAGAAGGTCCACGGACAGGGTTTCCGGGGTGGTTTCCGCGCCCTTGTCGTAGGAGACCGACAGGTACTGGTCCATGGACTCGGAAAGGGCCGAGCTCTTGCGCATGATGTGGTAGGCGGCCTCCTCCGACGAGACGGCCTTGAACATTTCGAAGGGCTCGTATTTCTTCTGGCGCACGGAGCCCTGGGCGAAGCCCGTGACGCCGGTGACCGAGTAGACCTGATAGTTCTGGGCGCGCATGTCGCTGGGCCGGATGCGGTATTCGCTGCGCCGGTGGTCGAGCACGATGGGCTCGGCGCTGTGGGGGAAGATGTTCACGGCCGGGGTGGCGGACAGGATGAAGTGTTCGGCCTTGAACTCGGGCGCCGACTCGGGCAGGACGTCCATTTCGAAAAAGAGTTCGAACCGTGAGCCCTCGCCCCGGTTGGCCACGGATTCCAGCCCCTCCACGTCGAAGAACAGGAATTTGTGGGGGAGCACGAAGAATTCCTGGAGCACCCGGTAGCCGGGAAAGGAATTGGACGGGTAGGGCAGAAGGGCTTCGTCGTCGGCGAAGCCCACGGGCCGCAGGTTCTTGAGGGGCAGGACGGTTTCCCCGCCGCCCTCGGCGGGCCGGAAGAGGATGCGCCTGGTGTTGTGCAGGAGCAGGTAGAAGCGGTTGGCCGCGTCCGCGTAGGAGCCGCCGATGAGAAAGCGCAGTCTGGAGCCGGGCCAGTCGCTTAGGCGCATGCCCGAAAGCTCCAGGGCGATCCGCAGTCCGGGTTTTTGTCCCGGCCGCTTTTCCAGGGTGGCGCTGGTGACGCTCAAGGGCTGGATGTCCACGTCGTAGCAGGTGGTGAACAGGCATTTGGTCCCGTCCACGGGCACCGAGGCCACCCGCGCCCCGGCCTTGACCGGCAGCACCTCGATCAGCCCCGGCTTGGGGGTGAACTGCATGATGACCGCGGAGGGAATGGGCCGCAGATAGTGGGGGAAGATGATCTGCAACAGGTTGTGGACGATCTCGGGAAATTCGTCGTCGAGCTTTTCCCGGACGAGCCCGGTCAGAAAGGCCGTGCCTTCGAGCAGGCGTTCCACGTCCGGGTCCGTGCTGGGACCGGAAAGAAGCGGCGCCAGGGCCGGGTGGGCCTTGGAGAACTCCACGGCCAATTCTTTCAAATGGGCGAGTTCCCGCTGGTAATACGGAGAGATCATGCGCGCGACCGCCTAACTGGAGATGGATATCTTGCCGGTGGGTTCCACCACGCTCTCGAAAAGAACCGGCATGTTGAGATCGTCGGCGTTGACCTTGCCGGTGATCTTGAAGCGCAGGGCCAGGGAATCGTCCTGCTTTTCCGAAAAAATCACCCGGATGTCGGCCAGGCGCGGGTCGTATTTGAGGATGACCTTGGTGATTTTCTCCTCGATTTCCGTCAGATTGTCCGGAGAAAAGGATCCCGGCATGTCGGTGATGTCCGCCAGGCCGTAGTCCTCGGCGATGGGCACGGAGCCCTGCTTGGTGTTGAGCATGCGCCGTAAATGGGAAAGGATCGAGTTCATGAGGATCGCGGGGTCGATTTCGCCCCGCCGGTCCTGATCCTTTTCGAAATCCCGGATGCGTTCCAACAACCGTTTTTCATGCATGCGCGCGACGCTCCCGGGGGTGGACGGCCGCCGGGAGCGCCATGCGCCCGGCGGCCGCGTTGATTTCGCCGGAAGGCGGGCCTATTTGCCGCCCTTCCAATCGTCCGTGGCTTCGATGTTGCCGTCGTGGTAGGTCCAGGTGATCTTGGAATAGGTGAAGGACACTTCTTCCATGTCGTGATACGGTTCGTTGTCCGAGACGAAGGTCATGGGCTTGTAGTGCCGGTCGCCCACGATGATGGCGTCGGAGAGCTGGATGGTGTAGTATTTCTCCTCCGAGCCGTCGTCCTTGATGCGGTAGTAGTCCACGGTCACGTCGCAATGCTCGCCCTTGGCGCACATGTCGTTGAGCTTGGGGGTGGCGTTGTCGATGTGCTTGGTGACCACGAAGGGCTCGTGCACGCGCTGGCCGGTGGGCAGACCGGTGTGGGTGTCCCTGGGGATGTGCAGCTTGTGGTCCACCTGGTAGACCAGCATGGAGTCCTTCTTGTCTCCGCTTTGCTGGCAATCGCCCTTGACCTGGCCGGATTTTTTGCCTTTGACCTTCATGTAACTGGTAAGAGCCATGTGCGCCTCCTTGGAGGGGTGGTGTTACGCGGGGACGGTCCCTGGGGAGCGCCCCGCGCGGTTGGAACGGTTTGTCCCTGACATGGACCCGCGTCCCTTTCGACGGCCCCGCAGAGGCCTCGCCGAAGGGCCGCCGCGGATTAATTCTTCTCCAGCTTGCCGACCAGGGACAGGGTGAAGAACGCGCCCATGTACTTGAAATGCGGGCGCATCTTGATCGAAACGCTGTACCAGCCCGGATCGCCTTCCACGTCGTGGACCTCGATCTTGCACATGCGAAGAGGCCGCCTGCTGCGCACATCGGGGCCGGGGTTGTCCATCTCGGTCACATACTGGCTCACCCATTTGTTCAGTTCGTTTTCGAGATCCAGGCGTTCCTTCCAGGTGCCGATGTTCTCCCGCTGGATGACCTTGATGTAGTGGGCCAGGCGGTTGACGATCATCATGTAGGGCAGCTGGGTGGAGAGCTTGTAGTTGAGCTCCGCTTCCTTGCCCTCCTTGGAGATGCCGAAGTACTTCGGCTTCTGGCAGGAGTTGGCCGAGAAGAACGCGGCGTTGTCGCTGCCCTTGCGCATGGTCAGGGCGATGAAGCCCTCTTCGGCCAGCTCGAATTCCCGGCGCTCGGAAATGAGGATTTCGGTGGGAATCTTGGTCTGGATGGCGCCCATGGCCTCGAACTGGTAGAGCGGCAGGTCTTCCACCGCGCCGCCGCCCTGGGGGCCGATGATGTTGGCGCACCAGCGGTATTTGGCGAAGCTGTCCGTGAGCCTGGAGGCGAAGGCGAAGGCCGTGTTGCCCCAGCAGAAGTCGTCGTTGCCCGAGGAGACGTCCTCGTTGTAGTTGAAGCTCCTGGCGGGCACGGTGTCCTGGCCGTAGGGCAGGCGCAGGAGGAACCGGGGCAGGGTGAGAGCCACGTTCCTGGCGTCCTCGGATTCGCGGAAGGACTGCCATTTCGCGTACTGGGGCGACTCGAAGATGGAACTCAGATCCTTCAGGTTGGGCAGCTCCTCCCAGGACTGGATGCCGAAGAACTCCTTGCCCGCGGCGGCGATGAACGGCGCGTGGGACATGCCGGCCACGCTGGCCATGTACTGCAGAAGCTTGATGTCCTGGGGGCCGGGGCCGAAGTCGTAGTTGCCCACGATGGCGCCGTAGGGCTTGCCGCCGAACTGGCCGTACTCCGCCGTGTAGATCTGGCGGTAGAGGCCGGATTTGGGCACTTCCGGGGAATCCTCGAAATCGTCGAGCAGATCCTCCTTGGTGGCGTTCATGATGTCGATGCGGACGTTTTCCCTGAAATTGGTGTGGTCCACCAGGTACTTCAGGGAGCGCCAGGAGGATTCCATCTGCTGGAAATCCTTGTTGTGCATGATGGCGTCGACTTGGCTCGAAAGCTTTTTGTCGATTTCCGCGATCATCTGGTCCACGGCTTGGCCCGAGATTTTGGCTCCGGCCTTGTCCGGCTTGACCATCTCCTCAAGAAAGGCCTGCAGGCCCGCCTTGGTCACGGAATAGTATTCGTCCGTGGGTTTGAGCCTGGTGGCCTGGACGATGTCGTCGAGAAGGTTTTCCCCGGCCGCGGCTTCTGGGGCGGCCGCCTGTTCCTGCGCTTTGACTTGGTCTTCGCTCATATCCGCTTCCGCCTCTTATTTGTCTTCGATGCCCAGTTCCTTCATGAGGCGCTCGCGCGCGCCCTCGTCCTTGACCATGTCCTGCACTTTCTTGCGAAATTCCGGTATGTTGCCAAGCGGCGCCTTGACGGCTTTCAAGGCCTCGCGCAACTCCATGAGCTTTTTGAGCTCCGGCACCTTCTGGACGATGGCGTCCGGCTTGAAATCGTCCAGGCTTTCGAGCTTGAGGTCCACGGTCATCTCGCCCGGGTCCTCGCCTTCCTTGGGCTGGGCGAGCCTGTTCTCCACGTTCATCTTGATGTCGAGGTCCTGCGCCTTCAGGACGTCGTTGAAATTGTCCTTGTCGATGCTGATGGGGTCGCGGTCCTCCACGCGCCGGTCATCCTGCCTGAGCGTGAAATCGCTCATGACCAGAAGCTTGAGCGGCAGTTCGACGTCTTCCTGCGCATCGCCGGTCTCCGGCTTATAGGTGATGTTGACCCGTTCCTTGGGCGCGACGGATGATTCTTTGGCCATGGCGACTCCTCGCAGGTTAGTGAATTGCGTACTTTATTCATCTTATATTGAAACAAAAAAAAAACCGTCAAGCGACATTGTCGATTTTGTTCATGAACGAGTTTTCACAACCTATTGAATTCCGGATATCCGTAGTCCTTCCGCAGGGTTGATCCGCATGATCCGGGCCAAGATTTCTCCGGCGCCAACCTTGGCCGCCGCGTCCCCGGAAGCCGCCAGGGCCTTTTTGACCGCCGCCAGCCCGGCCAGGGCCAGATCGGGGTCGAAATCGTCCAGCTTGTGGGCGTCCAGATCCGCCAGAATCTGTTCGGCGATGGGCCGGGCGCTTTCCGGGCTGCCCGAGGCCATGAGGATTTCCGCAAGCCCAATGCGCCAGCGAAGACGCATGCGGCCGGATTTGGCCGAGCCGATCCTGTCCTGGAGGAGCATGACGGCGTTTACCGCCTGGTTTTTGTCCTCAAGCTCCCTGGCCTTGTCCATGACCGCGTCCACGTCCTCTCCTTCGGCGGGGACGCGGGATTCCGCATTCGGCCCGCCCGAACGGCCGATGCGCGAGAGCCACAGCTTGGTCTTTTCGTCCGCAAAGGGCGTTCCGTCGGAAAAGGTCAGGTTCTCCACCCCGGGGAAGCGCTTGGCGAAAAGGGCGGTTTCCGCCTCCAGGGCGTCCTTGGCCGTCTGGTAGTCCGGACCGAGATTTTTCAGGGCTTCGGCGCTCACGCGGGAGAGGTCCAGCCAGAAGCGGAATTCGTGGACATGGGTCTCCGCGTTTTCCAGGGCTGCCGGAAAATTGCCCGCGGACAGGGCCTGTTCCAGGGCGCCCCTGACCGGGCCGGGGGGCGGGGGAATCATGGTCTTGCCCTGGTTCGCGGGCGGCGGGGCGGCCAGCGGCATCCAGGCGGCCAGCCGGACCAGGCGGTAGGGAACGGGACTTCGGGGATTGTCCTTGAACAGGGCGTAGGAGGCGGAAAAAAGGAGATCCAGGCCCGAGGCGAGCTGTTCCTTGGCCTGGTCCGCCGATCCGGCGGCGCCGGAAGCGGCCGGGGGGCTTGCCTGGGCCGCCGGCGCGGGAGCGGCGCCCGCCCCGTCCCCGGACGCGGTCCCGGCTTGCGCTCCCGTTGCGGCCTGATCCGACTCCGGCGGGGGCGCCTCGGCCTCGGGGGCCGGTTCGGGCTCCACGGCCGGGAGCCGCTTCACCGCTTCGAGCAGGGGAAAAAGAGGCGGGGCCTCGTCGGATTTTTCGGCCAGGGTCTTGTCCAGGCCGTCCAGATCGTCCGCCAGGGACGCGATCAGGTCCTGGGGCAACGGATCGCCGTCGTAGCCTTCCAGAACGGCCTTGACCCGCTCCTGCCACCAGGCGATGGCGTTCAGGCGGCCGCGCAGGCGTTTTTTCGGGGGGAACAGCCCATCCCAGTAGGTTTCCACCATGCCCCGCAATATGTGCAGGCCCTTGGCCAGGCCGGGCAGGCCCTCCGTCCTGGTCAGGGCTTCGGACAGATAGACGGCGGCTTTGAGGTCCTTGGATTTCGTGGAGAGGATCGTGGCGGCAAGGCTGGCGGTCAGGTTCCAGTCCGTGGTTTCGCCGGATTCCGAGGCGATGGAAAGCTTGTCGATCTCATGCTGCATGGCCTCGTATTCGGGCTCATAGCTTGCGTCCGCGCCCGCCGGCGCGCCGGGCGATATGGGGGTGACGCCGAGATCGGTCAGGTCGGGAAGGGCGGGCGCCGCCATGCATCCTCCTCGGGTGGTGTCGTCCGTGGTCGCGGTCAGCGCCGGGAGCTTTTGGACGGCTTCGGGGTCGGTTCCTTATTCACGGGACGGAATCGTTCGATTGCAAACACTCTACGGCCGCCGGGTCGCGAGCGCAACGGGTTTATGTCCGGGGCTCACATTCCCCAGGAATGGGCGATGGTCTGGGGGACCTCGTATTTTTCCGCGTTGAGCAGGGCGATGATGGGCACGCCGCCCGACAGCTTGTAGGTGACGGTCAGGGTCTTCACCCCGAAAATATCGAAATCGTCTTTGACGTCGGGGAAGTCATCGGGCGTAAACTTTTTCGAGTCATACTGGAAATCCTGGAGAAATTTCGCGAAGCCCAAAACGCCCGAATAGGTTTTCGTGGCGGTGAAGGCCTTGAAACGCACGGCCAGCGTGACGTCGCCGCAGGTGTCCGGGTTCCATTTGAAGGTCTGGGTGACCGGATAGTTGTAGTTCTCCAGGGTCTGGACCTTTTCCTGGCAATCCAGCGTCAGGAGGGCGGAGAGCGGCTCCTGCTGGGCGCCCTTGTTCACGTCGATGGGCAGCGCCGTGGCCGTCACGTCGTAGCTCGGCATGATCTTCTGGGTCTGCTTGGAGCCCTTGTTCAGGAACACGAGGAAGTCGTCCGTGAACGGAAAGGTCGTGCCGTTGGACTCCTTGGCGAAATAGCCATACCCGTTCTTGCCGAGAAAAGGGGCGGCGGGTCCTCCCGCGAACTTCCAGACCAGCCCGGTATTGCCGTCGAACAGCGCGTTCGGTTGTTTGTTCTGGGGCATGTGCCCCACCTGGGCCAGGACGTTTTCCACCCACAGGCTTTGCAGGGCGGCCGCCGCGTCCACCACGCCCACGCCCCAGAAAAAACGCAGGGGGCCGATGAGGATGTCCTCGAACAGCGGAGCGCTTTCTCCGCCCAGGGCGGCCTCCAGCTCCTTGACTGAGGATTCGGCCGCGTCGAAGGGCGATTGCGGGGTTCCCCCCGCCTTGGCGTCCGCGCCGCCAGGAGACGAGACCGGGGAGGACTGGGCCGTGGGCGTGAACTTCGGGCTCATGAGCGCCAGAGCCGAGGCGGGGTTCTGGACGGATTGCCGCAAGGAGCCAAGGGCTTTCAGGTAGGCGTTGAACGAGGAAATGCCCTTGAGGGCCGAGGCTTCCGCTCCGATGCCGCCGGGAAGCATGCCGTCTTTCCCGGCGCTTTGGGAGGGCGCGGCCCCGGTTTCAGGGGCGGCCTCAGGGGAGCCTTCCGGGGATGAGGCGTCCTGCGCCGCCTCATCCCCGGAAGGCTCCCCCAGGGGCTGTCCTTTGACGAACATCCTTACGCTTTTGAAGTAGTTGGATATTTCCGTGAGGTCCGTGGAGACCTTTTCCTCGATTGAGGCCTTTTGCGGGGCGATGGCCTGCAGGCGCATGAAATTGAAGGCCATGACCGGCGCCACCCAGGGGGGATTGTTCTGGCGGCCGGCGTAGGGCGCGATCTGTTCGCCCATGACCGTGAGCAGCATGAGGTAGGGGTTGCTCGGATCGGCCATGCGCGAGGTGATCATGCGCCACTGGTCCTCGCTGCGCTGCCAGCCCACCGCGCCCGAGAACTGGGAGGCGAAGTTGTTCCAGGCGTTCAGGTATTCGGCGCCGTACCAGGTCTCGAACCCGCCGAGCCAGCCCTCGCCCTGGTCCTGCCCGCGCAGGGTCTTCTGGATTTCCCTGGCCATGCGCAGGATGTGCGTGCGGCCGTCCAGGGTGAAGGCCGGCGGCACGTCCGCCAGGTTGGTCTGCTCCAGGGCCACCGGTCCCCAGAACTGCTCCATGGTCACGGGCGCCACCCCGGGCAGGCCGTTGGCCCAGTCCACCAGCCAGCTGAGCTCCACCCGGCTGACCTTGAGCACGTGCTCCAAAAGCCCCGAGAGATTGGCCCGTTCCAGTTCGTAGCGGTCGTTGTCCGTGTTCCAGTCCAGATAGCTCAGGTGCAGGGATTCGTAACGGTCCGCGAACAGCGGGTCCACCCGGGCGCCTTTGAAGGAGAGCTTGGACAGCTCCGCGTAGACCTGTTCCGCCTGTTTGGCATCGGGCTGGCCGTTCATGGCCGATTCCACCAGGCGGATGCGGTCCACGATGTAGGCGGCGAAGCGCTGGATCTGGTCGGGCGGGGTCTCGGCGGAAAAGGCCAGGGCCTCGTCCTTCAAGAGCCAGTCGAACTGGGTGAGCAGGCCCCGCTTGAAGAGGTCGCAATAGAGGTCCTTGAGCCGCTGCTCGGCCGTGAGGCTCTGGTCGAGGCCCATGCGCGGCAGGTCCCAATCCGCGTTTTCCTTGGCCATGTTGTTGATGGCGTCGCGGAAGGCCAGCATCATGTCCACGTCCTTGGCCAGGTCGTTGGTCAGCTTGGGCGTTTCGTGAAACTGGGTGGAGAACACGGCCAGGGCGGCGGAATTGCGCAGATAGCTGTAGGAATACAGTCCGGCGGCGCACAGGGACAGGGCCAGCACGGCCAGCAGGGCGCTGAACCGGGTGACGTCGCGCCAGGAGACGAACGAGGGCAGCGGGGAATGCAGCTTGCGGTCGCCGGGCAGAATTTTCGAAAAGAAATCGTGGAGAAAGGTCCCCGGGACGGTCTTTTTCCCGGGAATCGGGGAGAAGGCGGCCAGGACGCCCGTTTCCGGGGGCTGGTCCGCGCCCTCGCGCCGGGCGCTCGCGAAATAGAGGCCGCGAAAGAGCGGGGTTTCGAGATAGGGGTTTTTCTGGAAAATCTCGGCGCAGAAAAGCCGCGCGCCCTGGGACAGTTCCTGAAAGGCCTCGGGGAAGCGGGCCAGTCCGGGATGGGCGGCGCCGCTTCGCGCGGCCAGGACCAGACGCAGGTCTTTCAAGTCCTCGGCCACCCGTTCCATGATGGCGTCGGCCCTGGCGTCCGGTTTTTCCGGGGCGGCGGGATTGAGCGCGCCCATGGCCTGGAAGCGTTCCTCCTCGGTCAGGCGTTCGCAAAAGCCGTCGAAGCCGGGGATTCTGTCGAGCTTGGTGACCAGGATGTAGACCGGAAAGCGGGCGCCGAGAACGCGCATGAGCTCGTCCAGGCGCCTGCGGGCGGCCCGGGCGGCGGCCACGGCCGCATCCTCGGAGCCCATGAGCCTGGATGCTTCCACCGTCAGAACCAGGCCGCTTATGGGTTCGCGCCGCCGGTATTTGGCCAGCAGGGAGAGGAATTCCCGCCAGACGTCCTCGTCGCCCGAGGGATCGAGGAAACGCCCCGGGGCGTCCAGGATGACGGCGTTGTCCTGGAACCACCATTCGAGCTGTCCGCCCGGCAGGCGGGAGGCCGTGGGGTTGAGCCCGGTGAGCAGGGTGTTGAGCTTGGCCGAGGCCAGGGCGCTGGATTTGCCCGAGCCGGTTTCGCCGGCCACCAAAATCCAGGGCAGGGCGTAGACCGGGTTGCGGAAGCGGGTCAGCCGGGAGCGGCGCAGGACGTCGTGGGCCTCGGCGAAGGAGGCGCGCAGGTCGTTGGAAGCCCGCTCCCGGGCGGCGGCGGCCTGGGCCAGGGCCAGCTTGTCCGGCTCCTGCTCCACGATGCGTTTGACGAAGCGTTTTTCCCTGCGCCGGAAGAAATGCTTGCGCAGGAAGATGGCGGCCATGACCAGCCCGAGAGGCCCAAGCAGGATGACCGCCCCGGTCCAAAGGGGCCATTCCTTGAAGCGGATGAACAGATAGACCGCCCCCGCGATCAGCCCGATGAAGACGATCCACAGGAGGATTTTCAGCGCCTTGTAGAATATTTTACCCATATGCGCCGCGCCCCCCTAGGTCAGTGATCCGAAAAAGCCGAGGAGCCGCAGGTTGAGATCGCCGCGCATGTAGAAATAGAGCTGGGCGGCGATGACGGCCGCAAGGGCCGGGATGAGGAACATCCACCAGTCGAAGGCCCAGGGGTTGAAGCGCCGTCCCTTCATGACCGTGGCCTGGTAGCCTTCGGGGAAGAAGAGGCTTGCCTGTTCGCTGAAGTCCGGCCGGGAGGCGCCAGCGGCCTCGCGCAGGACGCGCAGGCGCAGGCCCCCGAGCTCCTCGGACCGGCGCTCCACGAAGAACTTGCCCTGGAACCCCAGGCCCAGGCAGAGGGCGTAGGTCTCCTTGGCCGGGGAATCGGTCGTTTTCAGGGCTTCCAGGCGGTCGTAGAATTCCACGCCCGCATTGTGGGTGGCGAAGAACTCCCGTTGGAGCTGCGCGCCCGCCCAGCGCTTCGCGCCTTCCCAGGACGAGCGCAGGATGGTCTCGTCGGCGAAGGCGCAGACGGCGAACCGGGCCGCCTCCACGTCCTCGGGCTTGAACCCCGCCTTGCCGGCCCGTTCGTCCGCCTGGCGCAAAAGCGCCAGCGCGTCCTCCCTGGCCTTGTCGAAGCCGACGGCCGCCCCGGATTCCGGGGAAACAAGGTACAGGACGTAGGAAAACGCCTCGCCGTAGCAGTCGGTCAGCCGGATCATCCGCGCATCACCGCGATTTCGGCCACGAGATCCTCCGGGGCTTCGGGCCAGTACATGGAGATGGCCCTGGTTTTCTCGATTTCAAGCCATTGGGGGCAGTTCCGGTCGATCTTGAAATAGACGGCCGCCGCATCCCGGGGCATGCCCGAGGGCGGGTCCTCGGAGTATTCCAGGCCCGCGCCGGGCACGGCCAGGGCGATCAGGGTGGAGATGCTCGGCGAGGCGCTGAGCTTGACCCGCTGATTGACCGAGCCCGCGAGATCCTTGAGGCTGGCGGCGCTTTTCAGGATGAGCCAGTAGGCGTGATCCGCCTTGAAGACGCCCTCGGGCGGATCGGCCGCGAAGAAGCCTTCCTTGCGGTTGAGGGCGAGCAGGTATTCCGGTCCCAGGATGATGCCTTCCAGAAGCTCGCCGCACAGCTTGCGGGCGGCCTGGAAGCAGGGGCCGAGGTTGTTGTGGTCGTAGGGCGGCAGGACCACGGTCCCGTCCCTGGCCTCGCCCGAGGCGTTGAGCGAGAAGGAAAAGGTGGACAGCTCGCCGATGAACCGGGTCAGCTCGCCGTAGACCTCGTAGGGATGCAGGCAGTCGGCGGTCTTGAAATGAATGAGCGCGGGCAGGTGGCGATTGAGGGTCATGAGCGCCATGAGATAGATCATGTAGCGCATGTCCATGCCCGCGCTGTGAGCGCTGTTGGGGCTTTTGTACTGTTCGAGCACCCGGCAGCGGGCCGAGGTCAGGTCGCGGATTTCCTGGATGATGTTGACCAGGGTCCGGGAGGCCCCCACGTCCGGGCAGGGCGGAATGTGGCCGGGGCTGAGGCTGGTCTTTTCGCCGTCGCGGGTAAGTCTGGCCACCCGGATGACGTGGTAGTCGCTCATGAGGTCCTGTTCCGGACCGAAAAACAGCTTGAGCGCGTGGGCCAGGCGCTTGATCTGGGCCGTGGGACCGTCGGCGTGGAAATCCGGGATCTCCTCCGGGTCCTTGCCCGTGACCCAGCGGGTGGCGGCCTGGCTGGCCTCCTCCGGGGTGGCGGTCTCGGTGACGTTGCGGCCCCAGGGGTTGAACCGGTGCAGGGCCAGGTAGACGTCCAGGGGCTTTTCGGATTCGGTCCAGACGTCGGCGAAGGAGCGGGCCAGGGGCTGGGCGGTCTCCGGTATGGCCGCCAGGGCGCCGTCGTCGAAATAGAATTCCCCGGCCCGGATTTCGAAGCTCTGGGCGGCCAGCGCCGCCTCGTTCACGTCGATCCGGCGCACGCCCCAAAAATGCTTCAAGGCGGTCCGTTGCAGGGCGGCGACCCGGCGCTGGGCCGCGAAATCGCGCAACTGGAAGTGCTGGGGCTGGAGAAAGACCCCCTGGCTCCAATAGAGAATTTTCGAGGCGTCCATCAATTCGACCCCACCTTTTGCACGCCGAACGGTCCAAGAAATAGATTGATGAAAATCTTGCCGGGTTTTCTGGTCGTCGTGGTGGTGAAAAAGCCCTCGGTCTTTTCCTCCACCGGGTACTGGAACAGGCGGGTGGATTGGCGGGGATCAAGCTGGTTATACCCCGCCGCAACCCCCAGATAGGTGGCGCCCTCGGCCCGGTCGAGGAATTCCAGCTGGTCCTGACCCGGCTCCACGAAAAGATTTTCGTAGTAGACCACGGTCTGGTCGAAGCTTTTGCATTCGAGCAGCTTGCGCAATCCCTGTTCGGTCTTGGCCAGATTGTTGAATCCGTTGGGACTGTTCAATTGATAGATGCAAAGGAACAGGGAATGCCCCTCCTCATCGTATTTGTTGAGCATGGGGTCCGCCCGGTAGCGCAGCTTGACCGCGCCGGGCTCGTACGTCCACTGGGGGGTGGTCAGTTTGGGGTCGGGCGTGGAGCCGCCGCAGCTTGGGAGGCTGGGAAGCAGGCAACAGGCCAGAAGGAAGAAGAAAACGCGTCGTCTCATGCGCTGGCTTCAGGCGGCTGGTTGGAGAAGCTTCGCGTCGCCCCGGGGCAAGGGCGTTCCGGCGGAATCGGCGCCTATTTCGTCCGCCGGGAGGAAAACCTATTGCTAGGGCTGTAAAAAAATACAAAACTAATCTGAATATGGCAAGGTGAAGCGCGGAAACCTGCGATAAGATGGCGCCGGGCGCGACGCGCTCGCGCGGCGGGCGCGAAACGGCGCCGGGGAGAGGATCATGAGAAGATACGTCAGCCTCGTGGCCGCCATGGGGTTTTGCCTGTGTTTCGCGGGCGCCGCCTTCGGGGCGGACGAGGAATTCGCCCGCATGGATCAAAACAAGGACGGCAAGCTGTCCCAGGAGGAGTTCGTGCGCTGGTATCCGGTCAAGGTCTGGAAAAAGGCCGACGGAGACGGGGACGGCTACGTGCAGGAAACCGAATGGATTCCCGTGCGCGAGGGACTTGCCCAGTACAGGCGCCAGGAAGCGCGCGACGCGGAAGTCAAACAGTAGCGGGCGGTTTCAGGCAAGTCCCGCCCCGGTCAGGATGTCCGCAAGGGGCTTGCCCGCCTCGGCTTCGATCCGGTCCCTCACCGCGAAGGCGTTGTCCCGTCTTCGCCGGATGGCCGCCGCCGCCTCCGGGTCGCTCCCGTAGACGGCGAGCTTTTCCCCGAAACGTCCGGCGATGTCCACGGGCCGGTCGCAGCGCACGAGCTTGTCCGCCAGGGCCGTGACCTCGCGTTCGTTGACCGGCTCCCCGGCCGCCGGGACCGGATCCTTGTGGGCCGCCACGATATCGGCCGCCCGTGAAAATCCCCAGAAACGCAATTCCTCGCCGCCTCTGGCCTCGTGGTTTTTTTGCCCCTTGGCCAGATCGTGCAGCAGGGCGGCCGCGCGGATGAGCGCCCGGTCCAGGCGTTTCGCGGGCGTCCGGTTGGCGTTGACGGCCCGGGCCATGGCGTCCGCCCGGAGGGCCACGGCCAGGGCGTGGGCCTTGCCTTTATCCGGCAACGCGTCGAAGAAGGCCGCGCATTCCGCCGGGGAGGGGACGTCCAGCCGGTCGACCCGGGCCAGGGCCCGCAGGTAATCCCAGGGCCGGTCCATGTCGAACAGGATGTTGGCGTCCGGGACCGGAAGATCGAGGATCGCGCCCGGCGCGCCCTCAAGGGGCGACAGCGCCCCGGCCAGGCCCATGGTCCCGTCGTGGGCCAGGATGCGCGGGACGAGCGCGCGCGAAAGAAGGGGAGGGTGGCCGGGCCGGCCGCGAAAAAACGGCCGGACGAGCCGGACCGTTTCCGGCGCGTTTTCCGCCGCCCGTAAAAGCGCCGCCGGAACGCCCTTCCGGACCAGAGGGATGTCCGCGGGCAGGACGAAAAAGGCGTCAGCGTCCCCGGGAAGGGCGGCGGTCCCAGCCAGGACCGAGCTGAACATGCCGCGCGCGTAGTCCGGGTTGTGGACCGGGACGGCGCCCGCCTCCCGGGCGGCCTCGCTCATCCGGTCCGCCTCGCGCCCCGTGACGGCGAGGACAGGGTCCGCGCCCGCCTCCCTGAGCAGCCGGACGCAGCGGCAAAGGGCGGTTTCCCGGCCCAGGGGCAACAGGGGCTTGAGGGCGCCCATGCGGCTGGAGAGCCCCGCCGCCAGGATGATGGCGGCCGTATGGGCGACGTTCATGACGGCAACGCCCCCCCCTTGGCCGGGCGGTCCGCGCCGGACCGCGCCAGGATCAGCTCGGCGGCCACGCTCACCGCGATCTCCTCGGGCGTTTCCGCGCCGATGGACAGGCCGATGGGGCAGTGGACCCGGTCCAGATCCTCATGCGCGACCCCCTCTTTTTTCAAGGCGGCGTAGGTCGCGGCCTTTTTCTTCTTGCTGCCGATCATGCCGATATAGCCCGCCTGCGTCCGCAGCGCTCCGGACAGGACGGCGGCGTCGCCCAGATGGCCGCGCGTGACGATGACCACGAAATCATTGGGCCCCATGTCCCCGGGCAGGCAGGTTTCGTCAAGGGGGACGACGCGGATTCCGGCCGCCTCGGGGAAGCGTTCGGCGTTGGCGAATTCCGCCCGGTCGTCCAGGACGATCACCTTGAAGCCGATCCGATCCGCCAGCTTGGAGATGAAATAGGCCACGTGCCCGGCTCCGGCGACGTACAGGACGGAGGGCGGGGCGAACGGTTCGAGGATCCGCAGGGAATCGCCCCGGCGCAGGGTCTTGGGCAGCCGGCCGGGTTTGGAGAACCCCTCCGCCTCCTCCTTTTCCCCTTGACGCGCAAGGCGCCGGGACAGAACGCGCAACCCCCCGTCCGGCCCCTCGAGTTCCGTGACCAGGGCGCAGGCCCGGCCCTGGTCCAGCTCCCCGGCCAAGTCGCGGTAGAGCGCGGCGGACCCGGCGCCGGACGGGATGGCCAGCGCGAAGACGGTCACGTCCCCGCCGCAGGCCATGCCCAGGGAGGCGGCCTCGGTTCCGGTCAAAAGGAACGGCTTCAAGACGGCTCCCCCGGACGCGAAGAGCGCGGGGGCCAGCTTCTGGGTCTTGGCTTCGAGAACGCCGCCGCCCACGCTGCCGAGGATGTCCCCTTCCGGGAACATGGCCATGAGCGCGCCGGAGGAGCGCGGAGTGGAACCGGCGTGGCCCACGATGGAGGCCAGGACCGCCGGACGTCCGGATTCCAGCTCCCCGGCCAGCCGGGTGAAGAAATATCGCATGATCACTTCCTAAAAGCGCTTGAGGGTGCGTTTGGCGAGATTCGCCAGGGGGGCGGCCTGGGGCTCGCCGGGTCCGGCCGAAAGGCGGATGCGAACGCCCTTGGCGCCGGAAACCGCGGCGGCGGCCTCCCCCGCGTCCCGCAGGAGGGACGCGTCCTGACCCGCCGCCTCGATCGCGAGGTCGAGGCGGGCCGTTTCGCCGTCCAGGCCAAACGCCGCCGTATAGCCCGAAAGGCCGGGCAGGCGATACAGGGCCTGGTCCAATTCCGCCAGGGAAAGGGTCCCCCCGTCCGGCAGGGACGCCCGGTCCGTCAGACGTCCCGCGAACCCCGTCAGCCGCCGCAGCGGCGAGCCGCAGGGGCAGGGCGCGCCGTCCATGGCCGCCAGGTCCCCTGTGCGGTAGCGGATAAGGGGCATGCCGAGGCGGGAGAGCGTGGTCAGGACGATCTCTCCCAATACCCCGTCCGGGCATGGCTTGCCCGAGACCGGATCGATGATTTCGAGAAAGAGATCCGCCTCGCGGATGTGGCAGCCCCGCCCGGCCCGGCATTCCACCGCCCCGGCCAGACAGGTCTCGCTCATGCCCCAGTGGACCACGCAGCGTTGGCACAGGTCCTCTTCCAGGGCGGCGCGCAGGGAGGCGGCGGCGTGGTCCGCGCCCAAAAGGACGGTTTTGACGAGCCGGGGACGTCCCTGGGCGCGGGCGGCCCGGGCCAGGCGGATGGCCTGGGAAGGCAGGCACACGGCCACGGCATAGCCTTCGGCCGCCATATGGTCGAGCATATCCGCAACAGACAACGACAAATCCGCGACATGTCCGTTCGCCCCCAGGAGGGCCAAAGCCCGGGAAAGCAGGTCCCCCACGGTTCCGGGACGGGCGCCGGGCATGAGGATGCAGACCTTGTCCCCTGGCCCGGCGAAAGCGCTTATGCCGTGATGAAAAAAGTCCGTCGTGGCCTCGAGGTCTTCCCCGGTGAAGAAAAACCGCTTGGCCGGTCCCGTGGTGCCGGAACTTTGGAGCGTCAGGGCGCGGGCGATCTCCCGCTGGGACACGCACAGAAAATCGTCCGCCCGTTCCCGCAGGTCGTCCGCCGTGGTGAAGGGGAGGGCGGCCAGGTCCCCGGGCGTGCGGATGGAGGCGGGATCGCATCCGGCCAGCCGTTCCCGGTAGAACGGACCGTTCGCCTTGGCGTGGGCCAGGGTTTCGCGGATGCGGGCCATTTGCCAGGGGATGAGCAGCCGGGGCTCGGGAGGGACTCCGATGGCCCGCTCGATCCAGGCCGTGAGGGGACTTTGGGGGATCACGCCGCCCCGTCCTTGGGCTTTCCCGGAAAGCCGCGTCCCCGGTAGAGCGGGGTCCCGTCCGCCGCCGTCAGGTTGTAGGCGCAAAAGGGGACGCGCCGGCCGTCCGGTCCGGCCACGTGGATGCAGCAGCCTTTCAGGCGGTCCAGGTCCAGGGTCCAGGCGTCCATGAAGGCCATGGCCGACACGGTCAGGATATGGGTTTGGGCGCGTTCCAGGAAACGGTCCAGGTCGTCCCTGGGCCGGTCCGGGACCGCGGGGGGAGCGGGAGACGGGGCCTGTCTTTGCGGGGCGGCCCAGTCACGGGCGGTGAGCGCCTTGGCGCGGGCGGCGCCTTCGGCCGCGCTGGGCGGGGAATCGCGCTCCGCGTCCCCGCCGAACGTCCCGCCTGACGTCCTGTCCGGCATTCCGCCCGGCATCCCCCCTGGCGCGCAGGAGCAGCGGCCCGCGGAGGACAGCGGCTTCAGGCTTGCGTCCGGCATGACCAGATATTTGCCCGAAAACGAGCACAAAGCGTGTTCGCAGCCCGGGGGATTGAAATGCGCCGGGCTTACGGCGCCGTCCGTCTGTTCGTGAAGCAGGCGTATGATTTCCGGCAACGTGATCCGGGAGGCATGCGGGGGCGCCGTCGCTTGATCGGACGAGCCGGGGTAGCGGCCGAAATGGCTCATGGGCTGGAAATGGACCCCGCGCACGGCCGGGGAGCGCGAGACGGCGAGGCGGATGAGATCGCCCAGCTCGCCATGGTTGACGCCGGGGCGCACGGTGGCCGTCAGCACCGTCCCCAGCCGGGCCTTGCCGGCGTTTTCGATGGCCGCGAGCTTGGTCCTGGCGAGCGCCCGGCCGCGCAGGGCCAGATACGCCGCATCCGAGACGCCGTCGCACTGCAGGAACACGGAATCGAGCCCGGCCTGGGCCAGGGCGGCGGCGTATCCCGGCGTTTCGGCCAGCCGGAGCCCGTTGGTGTTGAGCTGGACGAAGGGAAAGCCCGCGGCTTTGGCCAGGGCGACGATTTCCGGCAGATCCTCCCGGACCGTGGGCTCCCCGCCGGAGAGCTGGAGATTGCACGGCCCGCCGAGGGCGATCTGGTCATGAAGAAGGGTCCGCACGTCCGCAAGGGACGGATCGGCGGCGGGGCGTTCTCCGGACGAGGCGAAGCAGACCGGACAATGCAGATTGCAGCGTCCTGTGACCTCCACGAGGAGCGTACAGGTATGCTGGCCGTGATCCGGACACAGGCCGCAGTCGAAGGGACAGCCGTCCCGAAGGGGCGCGGCCGGGGCCTTGGGATGGGACGGGGTCTTGGGCCGCATCCAGGCGTCGAAGTCCGGCGTTCCCCGCCAGACGGGCGTTTCGAACTCCCCGTGCTCAGGGCAGCGCTTGACCAGGAAGACGTCCCCGCCCCGGCGGACCCGTTCGGCCGGGATGCGGGCCAGACACGCGGGGCACAGGCTTTGGGTTTGTTCCGGGTAGCCGCCGTTTTCCGGGTCAGGCATGTTGCCCTTCTTTGGGCTGGGCGGGGTCGAAGCCGTTTTCCGCCAGGATGGCCACGGCCTTTTCGAAGGCCCTGGCCACCAGGGGGCCGCATATCTCGGGCTTCGGGGCGGGGCCTTCCTCGCCCACGATGTCGATGCAGCGCGAGCCGCAAAATCCGGCGCAGGCGTCTTCCTTGAACCAGGTGACGAATTCATCGAGCAGCTTGGGAAAGCGCGTATGGCGCTCCTCTTGCGCCGTCCCCCTGCCCGAATAGAGGGACAACAGGCAGACCCCGCCGGTCATGACGCCGCAGGCGTCGTCCATGCGGCCAAGGCCGGCGCACAGGCCGTTCACGGCGCGGACCAGTTCGGGATTGTCCCGGCCCTGGGCTTCCAGGCCCATGATGAGCATGATCTGGCTGCAGCAAAATCCCTGGGAGGCCAGTTCCATGACGCGAAGATCCGTTTCATTCATAGGGATTCGTCCTTTTGGGCGATGATGCAACAATATCCCGGCCAGGCGCTGGACCGTCCGCAAACGCGGGCCGGGATCGCGTTCCCGTCCGGTCCGGCCGTCCCGGCCACGGCCTCCCAGAAGGCTTCCAGGGAGCCGTGGGCGAAGATGAGCCGGGCGGCCAATTCTCTCAAATCCTTGTCGCGGTTTTCGAAATGCCTGCGCGTGAACCCGGCCCGGGCCAGCCGCGCGAAAAGAGCGGCCAGGGGCTCCGCGCCGTCCAGACAGCCGCCCGCCGTCCCTGGTCCGGCGGCCGGATCGATCGCCGGACGGTCATCCTTGCGGTACATGTCCGAGAGAAGGAGCAGGCCCCCGGGGGCGAGAACCCTGCGGCATTCGGCCAGGGCCAGATCCCTGTCGGCGGTCAGGGAGAGGACGCATTCCACGAGGACCGCGTCGAAAATCCCGTCCGCGAAGGGGAGGGCCTCGGCGATTCCCGAAAGGACCGGTCCGCGCCGGGCGGCTTCGCCAAGAAGCGTGGACGAGGGGTCGAGGCCCACGGCCGCGCAACCGGCCTCCCGGCGCAAGAGGTCCAGGGAGGCCCCCTGGCCGCAGCCCGCGTCCAGGACCCTGGCCCCCGGGGACAGGCCGGACAGGGCCAGAAGACGCCGGGTGAGCGCCAGCCCGCCGGGCCTCAGCGCGCAACCCAGGCTTTGACGCATGACCGGGCTTTCGTAGGGCCGCGCGCCGCGCCTGGATCCCGGCGGGGTCTTCCCCTCCCGCGCCGCCTCCTGGGATGGTCCGGCGGGCAGGGCGGCCACGGTTATTTGTCCTCCAGAAGCCGCTCCACCCGAAGCATCCGTCCAAGGGCCAGCTCTTCGGAGATGAGCGTCAGGCCGCACGCGGGGCAGCGCATGAGGGTCACGCAAAATTCGCTGCCCATGTATTCCAGGGTGGCCGGTCCCGGAGCGAGCTTTTCCCCGCAGCCGCCGCAGATCCAGGCGGCGTCGTCCTGGCCGAAGCCGATGACGGTCTCGTTCATTGGCGAGCCTCCTTGGCGTCCGTCTTGATGCGCATGCGGTGGCAGTAGGCGTTGTGGACGAGGCAGCCCGCGTCCGTCATCTCGTACTCGGCCCAGAAGGTCACGTTGCCGATGCGCCGTCCGGCCAGCTTGTGGCCGGTTTCAGGGCGCAGGAAATAGGCCTTGGCGGCCTCGGCCTGGGCGATGAGCTGGCGCAGGTCGTCCTCCAGGATGCGGCGCGCGTCGAGACGGGCCGCCGTTTCGGGGGACATGACCAGCTGAAGCCGGGCTTCCTCTTGGAGCGATTCCCCATAGACCTCGCGCAGGATGGTCCGCTTGAGGGCCGCCCGGCCGTCGTGGCGCTTCGTGACCGTGGCGGCGGGTTGAGCGGCCGGGTCCTGGGTTTCGTCCGGGAAGAGCAGATCGAGCAGATGCAGGGCGCGCTTGCCCGCCGAAGCCAGCCGGTCGCGGCACATGGCGCAGTAGGCGGCGTAGTCTTCCGGGCTTTCGGCCGCCCGGCGCCCGGCCACGGTTTTGGCCAGCTCGGGGTTGGCCTCGCTCATGAGTCCGCCGAAGCCGCAGCATTTGGCGAGCTCTCCGGAGTAGGGCGGCTCGACGAGCTCCGCGCCCGCCTTGCGAAGGAGGCTGCGCACGGCGTCGCGCACGCCGGGGCGGTTCCTGGCCGTGCAGGGATCAAGCGGCGCCAGGACCGCTGTCCCCTGAAGCGCCGGGACGGCCAGGCCGCTTTGATCGAAGACCTCCCACAGGCTCACGGTCCTGGCCTCGGGCAATCCTTCCTCCAGCATGTCCATGCAGGCCGGGCAGGCGGCCACGATCTCCGGCTTGCCGAGGCCTTCCCACGAGGCGCGCAGCGTCTTCATGGAGGCGGCGAAAAGATCCTCGCGTCCGGCCCACCGGGCGGGCGCGCCGCAGCAGGAGAGCAGGATGCCGGTCTGGCCGGGGAACAGGTCGCGCAAGGCCCCATAGGCGGCCATGACGCCGTCCGGGGAAAGCCCAGCCAACTGGCAGCCCGGGAAGAACGCGCGTTTGACGGCGCCGTCCGGGACGCCGGGCGCCGGGCGGGCCAGGGCGCAGTCCTCGCCCTGGGCGAAGGCCATGTCCAGGAGGGCGAATTCGTGGGCCGAGGGCGGCATGACGTTTTTTCCGGTCATGTCCCGCCGGGAGGACAGGCACAGATCGGCCATGGGAAAGTCTTCCGGGCAGATGGCCGTACACAGGCCGCACAGCATGCAGGAATTGATGAGGATATTGTCCGCGTGATGGCCCTTGACGATGGAGAGGTTGTTGTAGACCCGCCGGGCGTAGACCTTGGGATAGCCCTTGTAGGCCTCGAGATAGGGACAGGCCTTGAGGCATTCCAGGCACTGGCAGTCGAGACAGCGTCCGGCTTCTTCTTGGGCTTCGTCCGGGGAATAGCCCGTCTCGGGGTCGGCCATGGGAACGGCGGGCAGGGGGACCGCGCCGTCGATGTTCGTATAGAGCCTGGTCGCCTGGGTTTCCGGGGGGCGTCCGGCGGTAAGGGAGACCTTTTGCAGGAAGCGGTCGACGGACAGGGCGGCCCGGCGGCCTTCGGCCGCCGCCCGGATGGGCGAATAGGGCGCGTCGTCCGCGCCCAGGCCGCAGGCGAAAAGCCCGGGCGTTTCCAGGGCGGCGGTCACGGGAAATTCCGTGGAATCCGGCGCCGTCAGGGAGAGGGGAAGGGACGGGTCGTCCCCGCCGAGACAAACCGCGTCGAATTCGCCCAGCAGGGAGGCGGGCGCATCCACGCACGGGCCGTCATACGGTTTGAAGACGGCTCCGCGCTTTTTCAGCAATTCGATCTCGGCGGTCACGACGTCTTTTGGAAGAAGCGTTTCGGGAAATTGGGCCAGCCGTCCGCCCAGGCCGCCGGATCCGGTCAGGATCGTGACGGAAAAGCCCTTGCCCGCCAGGTCCCAGGCGGCGGTCAGGGACGAAAGGCCCGAGCCGGTCACGGCGATGGTCCCCGGCCGCTTGGGCATGGGCAGGGGGCGGGCGCGCGGCTCCGGGGCCGCGGCCACGGCCCGCTCCAGGGCGCCGATGCGCACGGGGTCTCCGGCCTGGCCGCGCAGGCAGGCCTCTTCGCAGGGATGGTCGCAGATGCGGGCCAGCACGCCCGCGAGCGGCATGTGTCTGCGCAGGACGGCCCAGGCGCCGGTCATGTTTTTGGCCGCCACGGCGGCGCACAGGGCCCGGGCGTCCAGGCCCAGGGGGCACGCCGCCCGGCAACGGGGCGGTTCCTCCTGGATGCATCGGGCTTCCAGGTCCCGCAATCCTTTTTGGTCCATGGGCCGCTCCTTTGAAGTGGAAACGGCCGGGAGGCGCCGGAACATCAGGCGCCTCCCGGCCGGGTATCGCGGTTAAGCCGTGGATCGGGCGCGTTATTTGGGCATGGCCGCCAGCACCTTCTCAGGCAGGGCGGGCAGCGCCTTCACCCGGGCGCCGCAGGCGTTGTTGATTGCGTTTATGACAGCCGCATGGGGCGAGGTCAACGGCAGCTCGCCGCAGCCGCCCGCGCCGTGGGGGCCGTCCTTCCTCGGGGTTTCCACGTAGATCAGCTCGATCTCGTCCGGGATGTCCGTGGCGTAGGGAATGCCCGCGCCCTTTATGGTGGAGTGCTTCTTGATGTCCTCGAAGTCCTCGGACAGGGCCAGGCCGATGCCCTGGGCCAGACCGCCGTAGAGCTGGCCGTCCACGACCAGCTTGCTCACGACCTTGCCCACGTCGGCGGCCAGGGTCATCTTTTCCACCGTGGTCTTGCCGGTGGCCATTTCCACGGCCACTTGGGCCATGAACACGCCGTACATGTACACGCAGAAGGGCGAGCCCTGTCCATTCTCGTCGCAGGCGTTGGCCGGGGCGGACCATTTGCCGATCTGCCTGGTCGGGATCTTGTCCGCGGCCATTTCGGCGTAGGTCCGGTACGTTCCGTCGGGCTTCTTCATGGCCGCGACCAGGGCTTCGCAGCCCACGCGCACGGCCTGGCCGGTGACCACCTGGGAGCGGCTGCCGCCCGCCGGGCCGCTGTTGGGGGCCTTGCTGGAGTCGTTCATGACCAGCTTGATGCGATCCGGCGTGACTCCGGCGTGGTACAATACTTCGTGGGCGGTGCCCAGGGTTCCGGCGTCCGCGCCCTGGCCGTGGTCCTCCCAGCAGTTGTAGATGGTGACGGTATCGTCCGCATTGAGCTCCACCCAGGCTTCGGAGGCGTCCGGGCCGTCCAGGCCGCAGCCGTACACGCCGATGGAGATGCCCACGCCCTTTTTCACGGCGGCGGTGGACTCCTTCTTGGCCTTTTCCAGGGCGGCCTTGTACTTGGGCCGGATATTGTCCAGAAGCTCGGGCAGGCTGTAGACTTCGGGATCCTGGCCGGTCGGGGTCTTGGAGCCCTGGCGGTAGACGTTCTTGTAACGCAGTTCCAGGGGATCCACGCCGAGCTTTTCCGCCAGGATGTCCATGAGACATTCCGAGGCGAACTCGCTTTGGGGAGCGCCGTAGCCTCTGAAGGCCGAGCCCCAGGCGTGGTTGGTGCACACGGTGCGGCCCTCGCCCCGGATGCTCGGGATGTCGTAGCCCGCGCCGATGAACTGGGCGCCGCGCAGGGTCAAGAGGTCGCCGAACTCGGAGTAGGGGCCGTGGTCCACGCTCCAGTCGGATTCCATGGCCAGGAGCTTGCCTTCCTTGTCGGCGGCGAAGCGCACGTTCATGAAGAACGGGGAGCGCTTGCCCGTGTACTGCTGCTGCTGCTTGTAGGTGTAGTTCAGGAAGCAGGGCTTGCCCGTGACCAGGGCGGCCGAGCCGACCAGGGCTTCCATGGTGGGGCTGAACTTGTAGCCGAAGGTGCCGCCGGCCGGGTTCTGGACCATGACCAGGTTTTCCGGCTCCACGCCCATGCCCGGCGCGATCATGAGGCCGTGCAGCTGCAGGCCGATGGACTTGGAGTGGATGACCAGCTTGCCCTCGTCGTTCATGTAGGCGAAGCCGACGTCCGGCTCGATGGGCAGGTGGGGCTGGCGGCCGACGAAGAAGTCGTCTTCCACCACCACGTCCGCCTTCTCGAAGATGGGGGCGGTTTCGTCGCCCTTGGCGATCTTCTGGATGTAGTAGATGTTGGGGGTGCCCGGATGGATCTCGATGGCGTCCTCGGCCATGGCCGCCGGGGCGCTCATGTAGGCGGGCAGCTCTTCCAGGTCCACCTTGACCAGTTCGGCGGCCGCCTTGGCGTTCTTCTCGGTATCCGCGCAGACGATGGCGATGGCGTCGCCGTACTGGAAGACCTTCTCGTCGCACAGGATGGGGCGGTCCCAGCCGTCGCCCTTGTTGGTGGGGAAGGTGATGAGCCCGGTGATGCGGTTTTTGCCCTTGATGTCCTTGTGGGTGATGACCTTGTACACGCCCGGGGCCTTTTCGGCGGCCGAGACGTCGATGCCCTTGATGTTGGCGTGGGAGACTTCAGCCTGGACCAGGGCCAGCCTGAGCGACCCTTCGGGCAGCTTGAGGCCCGCGTCCGCGCCGTAGTCCAAAAGGCCGGTGACCTTGGCCACGGCGGTGGGGCGGGGGAATTTGGTGCCGAAGATGCGGCCGTCGGCGGGCATCTTGAAGACCAGCTCGTCGCGGCTCATTTCGCCGCGCAGGACCTTGGCCGCGTCCATGACCGCGTCCACCAGGGGTTTGTAGCCGGTGCAACGGCAGGCGTTCTTGTTCTTCTCGAACCAGGCCCGCACATCCTCCCGGCTGGGGGCGGGGTTCGCCTTCAAGAGGGCCAGGGAGGAGACGATGAAGCCCGGGGAGCAGAAGCCGCACTGGGCGCCGCCGTGGGCGATCCAGGCCATCTGGATGGGGTGCAGGTTGTTGGGATCGCCCACGCCCTCGATGGTGATGATGTCCGCGCCCTCGGGAACCTGTTTCATCTTGGTGACGCAGGATTTGACGAGCTTGCCGTTCAGGATGACGTTGCAGGCGCCGCACTGGCCCTGGCCGCAGCCGATCTTCGTGCCGGTCAGGAAGAGCTGCTCGCGCAGGTATTCCGCCAGAGTCGAGTCAGGGGCCGCCACGGCCATCTTGGGGATGGCGTTGACGGTAATGGATTTGCCCAGCATGTTCGGGACCTCCTTGGGTTGTCGCGCCTTGGCGCGGTCGTTGTCGCGGGGCGCGCGGCCGTAAGACGGGGCGGCGCGTCTCTCTTTCGTTTCAGCTTCCTTTGCCGAAAGGACAAACCGGATACCGGCATTCCTTGCAGGAGGCGCAGAAACCGCCGTGAGCCAGGGCGGCCACGTCGCGGCCTGTCAGACGCTCTCCGGCCAGGACCCGGGGGACGATGAGGTCGAAGATGCTGGCCCGGTAATACATGACGCAGCCGGGCAGTCCCATGATGGGGACCTCGCCGATATAGCCCAAAAGAAACATGGCGCCCGGGAAGACCGGGGCGCCGTACATGACGAGCTCCGCTCCGGCCGCGCGGATGGAGGACGGGGTCTGGTCGTCCGGGTCCACGGACATGCCGCCCGTGCAGGCGATGAGATCGCAACCCGACTCGAGCATTTCGCGGATGGCGGCCACGGTCATGTCCACGCTGTCGGAGACCAGGGCCTGGGCGGTCACGTCGCTTCCAAGCTCCCCGAATTTCCTGCGCAGCACCGGGCCGAACTTGTCCTCGATGCGGCCGTGGTAGACCTCGCTGCCCGTGATCACGATTCCCGCCTTGGCCCTGCGCAGGGGCTTCACTTCAAGCAGGGTTCTTCCCGCGCAGGCCCGCTCCACGCTGGCCACGGTCTCTTCGGGCACGGCCAGGGGGATGACCCTGGTTCCCGCGAGGGGACGACCCTTGCGCACGTACTGATGCGTGTGGATGGTGGACAGCACGGTCTGGGGCGTGGCGTTCACCTCGGCCAACAGATCGAGATCAATGGAAAAAAGCCCGTCCCGGGCGGCGATGAAATTGATGCGGCCCTCGCAGACCTCGGAGAGTTCCAGGCCGGGGCCCATGGCGGCGCGGGCGATGCGGGCTGCGGCGTCGTCCTCGTGGACCATGCCGTCAAGCTCCAGGGCGCCGATGTGCTCCTTGCCGATGGAGAGCAGGACCTCGACGTCCTCCGGACGGATGACGTGGCCTTTGCGGAAGGCCCGGCCCTTGAACTCGCCGGGCAGTATCTGCGTGATGTCGTGGGGGAGGGCCATGCCGACGGCTTCGGCGACGGGGACGACTTTCATTTTCATGCGGCGAACATCCTTCTTGATGAAACAGGGACGGATCGGGACGCGTTAAAGTCACGATCTTGATTGATTCTATGTCAAACGAGGCATACCCTGTCAACGCCGGGATGGGCATCCCTGGTTTAACGATTTCGCGTATCTTTCATGATTTCAAGTGGTAGAAAAACAAGGAGGGCGGTTGCGGACTCAGAGACGCGGAAAAAAGAGCTTGATGCTTATGTCACGATTAGCATAACGATAAAGGAACAAGGCCTTTGACGGGGACGCGCTATTTTGGAGGAAGCATGACGGTTTTGAAGAACACGAGGGGCGAAGCGCCGCCGGAGTTGTTTCTGATCTGGTCCGTGGCGGAACGGTTTCGCGGCGCCGCCAACGTGATCCTGTCCTGGTTCGTGGCCAGCCGCGATCCCGCGTCGCCCGCTCCCCCGGCGCCCAGCGGCCTGTTCAGGGACTACGCCCAGCAGGGCGCGCCCAGGCAGCGCATCCTGGACCGCTACGCGGCGGAGCTGTTCACCGCCGGGGAGGCCCGGATTTTCGCGGAATGGCTTCACGGAGCCATGGGCATGAAAGCCCGGCTGATCCGGGTCGCCGCGCCCATGGATCCCAGGGTCAATCCCACGGGCGTCGTCCCGGCCACCCTGGGCGTCAACCTCTACGTCCCGCCCCGCGCGTCCGCAGCGCGTCCGCCCTTCGAGGTCTGGGCCTATTACGACGCCGCTCCCCGGCCCCGGCGCGCATCCTCCCTGGACCCCCCTGGCGCGCTCTTGCGGCCGGGAACCGGGCCGGATGCGTTGAAGATGCTCTAGGGCGGACGGATGCGGACTTCCCCGGCGGCCCGCCGGATACGACGCCTCTGATTTGCACCCGCTTGAAAGAGCAAGGAGGTCCCATGGGGTGAGAGCCCTTTGGCCTCCGGAGGCCTCCTTTCCAGCCCATTGCGCAGCGCCCTCAAACCGGACGCTTTGTTCAAAACCGTTCGGACAGTACCGGGCCGCGCCGCAAGGGTACTCCGGAAACCCGGCCGGAAAGACCGGGGACAAGGGCCCGCCGGGTCCTGATCCTGGCCCCGCGCCGCCTCCCGCCCTTCACCTCCCGCGCGCTTTGCGCTAAAGCCCAGGGCGGAGGAAGGCTCATGATCCCGGACAATCTCCCCCCCCTGGAACTCAGCGGCGTGTGCCGCGCCATCGTGGCCGGTCACGACCTGGCCGTGAGCATCCATGACGCGGATTTCGTTCCGCTCTACGCCAACCCGGCCTGCGAGCGGCTGTTCGGACTTGCGCCGGGCGCCTGGCCGCAAGCCTGGACCGGCGAGGAGGCGCCGGATTCGGCGCACGCGCGCGCGGCCCGTTTCCTGCGCGAGACCGTTTTCCCGGCATTGCGCGAGCGGGGCGTCTTCAGCGGCGATCTGGAAACCGCCGGACCGGACGGCCAGCGCCGCCATCTCTTCCTGTCCTTCGCGGCGATCGAAAGCGAAGGCCGGGCGCGCTATTTCGGCGCCTACCGCGACGTGACCAGCCGAAAATCCCTGGAGAAATCCCTGCACCTGCAAGTGGATTTCCTGAACAACATCCTGGACGCCGTGCCCGACCCCATCTTCGTCAAGGACGAGCGCCACAGCTGGATCGTGGCCAACGCCGCCTACTGCGATTTCATCGGCCTGCCCCGGGAGATGGTCATCGGCCGCAACGACCGGGACTATTTTCCCAAGGAGGAGGCCGACGTGTTCTGGCGCACGGACGACGAGGTCTTCGATTCGGGCGAGGAGAATATCAACGAGGAGCTTTTCACCGACAAGAACGGCGTCACCCACATGATCTCCACCAAAAAGGCCAGCTTCACCCAGGACGACGGCCAGCGGGTGCTGGTGGGCGTGTTCCGCGACGTGAGCGGGGAACGCCGGGCGCTCAAGATCCTGGCCGATTCCTACCGCCAGTTGGAGGAGGCCTTCGTGGATCTCCAGGCCAGGCTGCGCGGAATACAGACCCACATCAGCTCCGAGGTGGTCCGCACCGAGGCCATCAAGGGGATCATCAGCCGGTCCACCGAGGAGTTCCAGCTTTTCGCCAAACGCCTGGGCCAGGGCATGTCCCCGCCGCCGCCTCCCCCTGAGGAAGCCGCCCGGCCGCGCATGTCCCGCCGGGAGCACCAGGTCTTCATCCTCCTGGCCCAGGGGCTCAAGGTGAAGGAGGTGGCCGAGCGCCTCAGCGTCAGCTCCAACACCGTGAGCACCTACCGGGCCCGCATCATGAAAAAGCTCGGCGCGGCCTCCACGGCGGAGCTCATCCAGTACGCCCTGCGCTCGGGTATGGCATAAATTACAACCCGTTATGTTTAAGTAATATGTCTAGATCGAAGTAATTTTCGACCAAAGTTGGTCGTCAGATAGCGTCAACTCGGATAATATTTTTTTCATCCGATCTGTATGTTTACGAACAGGGATATAGACTGGGCCCTCATCGCCTTCGGTTTCGTTTAGAATGCCGTCACGAATCAATAGCTTAATTATCCTATCCGTAAGTCCTTTTCTGTCAATCAAGCCAAGCCCTCTGAGTAAAGCTTCTTGCTTGCGCCCTTTGCCGCGTTGAAAGAAAGTTTTTTTAATTATTGCAACAAATATTTTTTGTGATGTAGTTAAATCAGCGCGCTTTATAGCCGCAGTGGTTTTTAAAGAAGTATATTTTTGGACATCACATCCGCGTATCCAAGACGGAAGTCCATGTTGATCCGTTACACCTTCAACAATACCTATGAAAGAATCTGATAACGTGAATTTATTGCAATTAAAATTTTTTAAAATAATAACATCTATAGTTGAGCTGCTGATGTTTAAATTCGAAATTTGCTGGTCGGCAAAATTTAATACTGTAAAGTTTCCATCTAAAATCGAAATATTATTAAAGTCAAAATTAAAAGTGCCACTCATTAAGAGGCTTGCTAAAATATCGCAGGGGATGATCTTATTGTTTCTTCCGGAAAATTTATCGATATAGCGCACCGCATTATTCTTTAGTTGGGTGTTTTCGGATATGAATTGCCCTGTAATTTTTAAACCTAGCTCGAAAAGAGGGTTTAGCCACAGCTCATCATTGACTTTATAGTCGTTGGTCTTGAGTATTTCGACCAAGTCAAGAGCTCTTAATCCGTCGAGTATAAATATGTCCACGAATCTTCTATTCTCAGTTTCAGCTTCGTAACGGCCTAAGCCAGGTAGTCGTTGAAGCATAACAGAAGCTTGATCTATGGGGTATTGTCCTAATATATCTTCAAAACATTGCTTTATTTCACTTAGTGTTACGGGACCAACATTTGCAGATTTTTTTCGAGTCAGTCTTGCAAGTTTTATTAACACTTGCCTAATTGTCTCTGGCTCTAGAACGCCTTTAATCCTAGATTCTCTTTTACAAACTACATCTATAAATACTGTCCAGAATCGGATGTCACTTTCATAGTCACCAAATAATTCATCAATAAATTCTTGCTCGAGGCTAAGTAAGATGCTGCATATAAGTGGTCTTTTGGGGAGCCATAATGGGAAGCCAAAATCTGAATCATGAGATCCTATGTATTCTTCGTATTCGCTTTCTGTGAATTCGTTGTTGAGCTCAAGGATTATTGCGGTATCATCGAGGCCAAGAGTATGCAGCATCTCTTTGTCAGAATTAAAATAGTGCTCGCGCCCAGCAATTATGAGCCCTCCGCCAATGTTGTTTGCTAGATCGCGAACACTAGATAAAGATTCATGTCGTGTTACTTCAAGTTTTCCCGGTTCATCGCTCCATAGTTGTGTAGATATTTCATCAAAGCCATCGAGTAAAAAGCAGAATCCATCAAGATGTAAGGCTCTTAGAACGCTGTCAGCCTCATCCTTTAAGCCAAGGTCTTCAAAATGCCTTCTTATCACTTCTCCATGTGTCTTTAAGCCCCAGTTGTCCCTCAAGTTAATTGCAATTGGATAGCGCTTTGTATTTGGTGCACTTTCAGATATAATATCGAATAGTTGCTTTATGCATCTACTCTTGCCGCATCCAAACTCGCCAAGAATTACTATTTTGTTGTTAGCCCATAACAGATCAATAATCCTATCAATGTCTATTGTTGTCCCAAGTTGTTTTGTTTGTCCATGATATCTAACATTATATTTAACGTTGATATATTTTGTAAACTCATTTTTTCCTGTTAATGCGTCTACACAGCTTCCAAATATTTTTTCTTTGCGTATTGTATGGTATTTGCTGAAATTAAAGTACTCATTCTCAAATTGATTTATTGTTAATACATCGATATTCACTCCATTTCCAGATTGAATCATCGATGTGGTGACATTCCCGTCAATAATACAATAGCACTTTGAATAGATATTTTGCGTGAAAAGGTAGTTTCGAGCAGTTTGTAATTTAATTATATCATCCCGAACTTTTGAGAGAGTATCATTTTCGGTAACTTCTGCTAAGACATAATAATCAGAATTTCTTTTTAGGACGCAATCAATTTGTACACCATTTATAATCTCTGAACGAGCTTGAGAGCCCCATCGTAGCGTGCTGATACTTCTCACAAAGTCTTCTAGCGATTTCCAAGATGGCATTTTGACCTCTCCGGGCATCGGTTTGAAGCGTGTATGATGTTGATTGGTAGCAGATTAGCAAATAACAAATATAACTGCCATAATTATTAAGTGAAATATGCTACAAATATTCTTTGTTGAGTTTTATTGATTTGTCGGGTGGTTCCGTTTAGCAAATTTGGTAATATTGACGTAGATCATGAGGTTTGTAGTTAGACCACTACATTGCCTGTGCATATCCCTACAGGCATTGACGGTATGGGCGCGCTGGCATAGGCCTACTATCGACTGGAAAATCTTCGCCCGTGCGGGCGATTCGAACGCGGCGCGGCCGTCGCGCAAAAAGCGGCCGCGAAACCTTGAGCGCAGGAGTCAGTCATGATCGAAGCCAGCAAATCAGGAACCGCAGGCGCGCGGCCCGTTTACGGCATGGTGGGCGGGGGCCCGGGCGCCTTCATCGGCGACGTGCACAGAAAGGCCATCGCCCTGGACGGCAAGGCCCGTCTCGTGGCCGGTTGCTTTTCCTCCAACCCGGACAACACCCGCGAGACCGGTCTCGCCCTGGGGCTCGACCCCTCGCGGCTCTACGCCAACTACGAGGAAATGGCCAAGGCCGAAGGCGCCAGAGAGGACGGCATCGACTTCGTGTCCATCGTCACCCCGAATTTCACCCATTACCCCATCGCCAAGGCCTTTCTTGAAAACGGAATCAACGTGGTCTGCGACAAGCCCCTTACCGTGGAGGCCCATGAGGCCGAGGAGCTCGACCGGCTCGCCAGGGAAAAGGGCCTTCTTTTCTGCGTGACCTACACCTACACGGGCTACCCCATGGTCAAGCAGGCCCGGCAGATGATAAAACGCGGCGATCTCGGGGAAATCCGTTTCGTGAACGCGGAATACGCTCAGGACTGGCTGGCCGGAAAGCTTGAGGACACCGGCCAGAAACAGGCCGCCTGGCGCGCGGACCCGGCCAAATCCGGCAAGTCCAACTGCGTCGGTGATATCGGCTCCCACGTGGAGAACATGGCCGCCTACATGACCGGGCTCCCCATCGCCAGGCTTTGCGCCAGGCTCGACGCCTTCGTCTCCGGCCGTCTTCTGGACGACAACGCCTCCATCATGGTGGAGTACGAGGGCGGCGCCAAGGGCCTGTACTGGAGCTCCCAGATCGCGGTGGGCGGGGACAACGGCCTGCGCATCCGGGTCTACGGCTCCAAGGCCTCCATCGAGTGGGCCCAGGAAGACCCGAATTATTTAAAAGTCTCCTATCTGGACAAGCCCACGGAAATCCTGTCCCGGGGCCGGGCCGCGCTCTATCCCGAGGCCGCCCGCTTCTCCAGGATTCCGGCCGGGCATCCCGAGGGCTATTTCGAGGCCTTCGCCAACATCTACGCCACGTTCATCGACGCATTGGTGAAAAAGGCCTCGGGCGCGGCGCTCACGCAAGACGATCTGGACTTCCCCTCTGCCGCAGCCGGTCTCGCGGGCGTGCGCTTCATCGGCAAATGCGTGGAGAGCTCCCAAGCGGGCGCGGCCTGGGTTACATTCTAGCCAAAACGCCGCCGGACGCGGCAAAGCGAAACCATAGCGGAGAATGATCATGAGCAGACCCGTCACCCTGTTCACCGGACAATGGGCCGACCTCCCCTTCGAGGTCCTGTGCGAAAAGGCCGCCTCCTTCGGGTACGAAGGCCTGGAAATCGCCTGCTGGGGCGACCACATGGACGTGCGCAAGGCCGCTTCCGATCCCGCGTATGTGGCCGAACGCAAGGAAATCCTGAAAAAGCACGGCCTTTGCTGCCACGCCCTGGGCGCCCACCTTTCGGGCCAGTGCGTGGCCGACGACTACGACAAGCGCCTGGACTGCTTCGCCCCGGCTTCGCTCGCCGGAAAGCCCGAGGAAATCCGGGCCTGGGGCGTGGAGGAAATGAAGGCCACCGCCAGGGCGGCCGCGGCCATGGGCTGCTATGTGGTCACGGGCTTCATGGGCTCGCCCATCTGGAAATTCCTCTATTCCTTCCCGCCCACCACCCCCGAGATGGTGGAGGAGGGCTTCGCCCTGGTCAAAACCCTCTGGGACCCCATCCTGGACGTGTTCGACGAGGTGGGCGTGAAATTCGGCCTGGAGGTTCATCCCACCGAAATCGCCTACGATTTCTACACAACCCAGAAGCTTTTCGAGGTTTTTGACCGCCGTCCGGCCCTGGGGCTCAATTTCGACCCCAGCCACCTCATCTGGCAGGGACTGGACCCCGTCATCTTCCTGCGCGAATACGCGGACCGGGTCTACCACGTGCACATGAAGGACGCGGCCGTGATCAAAGACGGCAAGGCGGGCATCATCGGTTCCCACCTGCCCTTCGGCGACGTGCGCCGGGGCTGGAACTTCCGCTCGCTTGGCCACGGCCAGGTCGATTTCGAGGAGATCATCCGGGAACTCAATTCCATGGGCTACGGCGGCCCCTTGTCCGTGGAATGGGAGGACAACGGCATGGAACGGGAATTCGGCGCCCGGGAGTCCGCGGCTTTCGTCAAGCGCATGAACTTCTCGCCCTCGGATGTGGCTTTTGACGGAGACATGCGCTCCTAGCCCCGCGAAGCTCTCCTTCGCTTCGCCGTCCCCCCCCCGAATAGCGGCGGCGAAGCGAAGGGAGCGCGGAACCATGCCATGAATACTCCATTTTTCGAGGCCCAAGGCATCGCCAAGGAATTTTCCGGCGTACCGGCCCTTTCCGGCATCGATCTCTCGCTGTCCACCGGGGAAATCCTCGGGGTCATCGGCGAGAACGGCGCGGGAAAGTCCACGCTGATCAAGATCATAAGCGGCATCTACCAGCCGAGCGCCGGACGCCTGCTTCTGGACGGCGCTCCGGTTTTCATGAAAACCCCCCTTTTCGCCAAGCGGCTGGGCGTCAGCGTGGTGCCCCAGGAATTCAATCTCATCGGTTCGCTGTCCGTGTTCGAGAACGTCTTTCTCGGCGGCGAGCTGCGAAAGGGCGTCCTGCTCGACAAGAAGGCCATGCGCGAGAAGACCGCCGCGCTGCTTTCGGAGCTGGGCAGTTCGGTTTCCCCCGGGGAGCTGGTGGACAATCTGAGCGTGGCCCAGAAGCAACTGGTGGAAATCGCCAAAGCCATGGTCCACGAATCGCGCCTGCTCATTCTGGACGAGCCCACCACCGTGCTCACCAAGGAGGAGACCGCCGTTCTTTTCACCCGCATGCGCTCGCTCAAGGCGCGCGGGGTGGCCATGATCTACATTTCCCACAAGCTGGCCGAGGTCCGGGAAATCTGCGACCGGGTCATGGTCATGCGCGACGGCGAGAAGATCAGCGAGGACCCGGCTTCGGACATGGACGAGCGCGAGATGGCCCGGCGCATGGTGGGCCGCGAGCTGACCCAGATCTTCCCGGAAAAGACCGTTCCCCGGGAGGCGCCCGCCCTGGAGGCCGCCGGGCTGACCTCGCCAAAGGGCGTGGAGGACATGACCTTCACCCTGCATGAGGGCGAAATCCTGGGCGTGGCCGGGCTCATGGGCTCGGGCAAGACCGCCCTGGCCGAGACGCTGATGGGACTGCGCCAAAAAAGCGCGGGCGAGGTGCGGATCAAGGGCAAGGAGGCGCGCATCAGGCGCCCCAAGGACGCGGTCCTGCTGAACATGGCCTATCTTTCCGAAGACCGGCAGGGCAAGGGTCTGGTGCTCGGTTTCGACATTCCGCAGAACATCACCCTCATTTCGCTCAAAAACTACTGCCGGGGCCTCATCGACAAGGGGGCGGAGCGCAAGAAGGCCGCCGAATACGTGGAAGCCTTCAACATCAAGGCCGCCTCCCTGGACATCGAACTGCGGCGCCTAAGCGGCGGCAACCAGCAAAAGGTCTACCTTTCCAAGTGGATGGACGTATCCCCGGAGATTCTCATCCTGAACGAGCCCACCCGGGGCATCGACGTGAACGCCAAAACCGAAATCTACCGCTTCATCAATTCCCTGGCCCGCTCCGGCATCGCCTGCATGGTGATCTCCTCCGAGCTTGAGGAGATCATCGGCCTGTGCTCCCGGGCCCTGGTCCTGCGCGAGGGCCGCATCGCCGGGGAGGTCTCTGGTGAAGCCCTGAATGAGGAATCCATCATGTATCTCGCCGCCGGACTGGGAGCGGGCAAGGGGACGGCCCAATGAAAAAACGTTTTGAATTCGCGAAATTCGCGCCGCTTTTCGCGCTGATCCTCCTGTTCGTCATCTCCTCCCTGACGAGCCCCTATTTCCTCAATTTCAGGAATATCACCAATATCCTGCGGCAATCCTCCTACACGGGCATCATCGGCCTGGGGCTGACCTTCGTCATCATCGGCGGCGGCATCGACCTGTCCGTGGGCTCCATGGTGGCCCTGGCGGGCGGACTGGCGGTCATGGTCTTAAACGCCGCCGGAGCGGGCGCCATGGCCATCGTCTGGGCCGTCCTGGCCGGACTGTGCGCGGGCGCGCTGCTGGGCATGGTCAACGGGCTCATCGTGACCAAGGGGCGGATCGCGCCGTTCATCGCCACGCTGGGCACCATGTCCATCTTCCGGTCGCTCACGCTCTACATCAGCAACGCCGGGGAATTCCGTTCCGCCAACGACCTCTATCCCGAACTCGGCTCGGGCTACATCCTCGGATTGCCCATTCCGGTCTGGATATTCTTTCTCATGGCCGTGGGCTTTCACATCATCCTGAACAACACCCGGTTCGGCCGGTACGTCTGCGCCGTGGGCGCCAACGAGCGGGTGGCCGAATATTCGGCCATCAAGATCGATCTGGTGAAGTTTCTGACCTACGTCCTCACCGGCCTGTCCGTGGCCGTGTCCGCCATTCTGCTGTCGTCCCGGCTCAATTCCTTGAGCTCCTCCAATGCGGGCGTGTTCTACGAACTGGACGCCATCGCGGCGGTGGTCATCGGCGGGACCTCGCTTTCAGGCGGGGCGGGCTCGGTTTTCGGCACGGTCATCGGCGCGGTCATTCTGGGCATGATCAACAACATGCTCAACATGGTGGGGGTGTCGCCCTATCTGCAGGGCACGGTCAAAGGTCTGGTGATCATTTTCGCGGTGCTTGCCCAGTACAAGCGCAAGTCGAATTAGCGCGGCTTCCGGAACAGGGATGCGGCGCGAGGGGCGTGGGGTTGTGGAAGATCCGGGTTCCCGGATAGTCGGATAAAACCGTTACAGGAGGCATTCATGATGGTGAAACGCGTATTGGTTTTCTGCGTCGCATTGCTGTTCGTCCTGTCTCTGACCCCGGCGTTCGCCGCGGACAAGATCAAGGTGGGCGTGTCCATTCCGAGCGCGGACCACGGCTGGACCGGCGGCATCGTCTGGTGGGCCAAGAAGGCGGTGGAGGACTGGAAAAAGAAAAATCCCAACGTGGAATTCTTCCTGGTCACGGCCGACTCTCCGGCCAAGCAGGTGGGCGACGTGGAGGATCTCATGGTCAAGGGCATCAACGCCCTGGTCATCCTGCCCCACGATTCCGCGCCGCTGACCCCCATCGTGGCCGAAGCCTACGCCAAGGGCATCTACACCGTGGTGGTGGACCGCGGGCTGACCAAGCACGCGCAGAACGTCTACATCGCGGGCGACAATCCGGGCCTTGGCCGGGTGAGCGGCGAATGGCTGGCCAAGGAGCTTGGCGGCAAGGGCGACGTCGTGGTGCTGGAAGGCATTCCCTGCGTCATCAACACCGAGCGCGTGGAAGCCTTCAACGCGGTCATGAAGAACTTCCCGGACATCAAGATCCTTGATTCCCAGCCCGCCCACTGGTCCACCCAGAAGGGCCTGGAGATCATGGAGAACTATCTGCAGAAATACGGCAAGATCGACGCCGTGTGGGCCCAGGACGACGACGTTTTGAAGGGCGTCATGCAAGCCTACAAGGAATCCGGCCGCAAGGACATCAAGATCTTCCTGGGCGGCGCCGGTTCCAAGGACATCATCAAGATGGTCATGGACGGCGACCCCATGGTCAAGGCCGACGTGACCTACCCGCCCTCCATGGTGGCCACGGCCGTGAGCCTGGCGGTGATGGGCGCCACCAACCAGCAGCTTGAAGGCTTCTACCAGAAGAAGATGCCCTCCAAGGTGGTGCTGGCGGCGGAGCTCGTGACCAAGGAAAACGCCAAGGACTACTACGAGCCCGAATCCATCTACTAGCCCCCTGGCGGATCGCCGGTAGATCGCGGGTTCACGCTGACGAAAACGCGCCGGAGGGATTTCCCTCCGGCGCGTTTTTTGGGGCGCGAAAAAGAGACGGTCCGGACGCGGGGGGAGCGGCTGGTGGTATTGCTGAGCGCGCAACATGCTTGGCGGGTTGAGACGCCGCGCGGCCCGCGGCGCATGCCACGGGCCGCGGGTTGTTGCGGCTTTTCCGTTCCCGGCAAGAGGCGGCTGGCGGCCCGAATGAGCCCGCCGTCATCGCCTCAGGCCAGGAAAACGAATTTCACCGCCTCCGCGCTCTATTTGCGGATTTTTCCAAACTCGATGAACATGCCGTCCGCCCCGAGATTCAGCGCGACGCCTTTCGTAACCGTTTGCAGCCTGATTTCGACGCCGTTGGCGTTTCTAAGCGCTTGCGCGCCCTTTCCTGCGCCGGCCGCATAGCCCATGCGGACTTGCGCGTAGGCGCCGGGAAAATCCTCGAGCCGTTTCAGGTTGTACACCTCGCCCGTGGCGGTGACCTTGGAAACCCCCAGGCCGCCGAATCCGACAGAGCCTATCTTGAACGGATATTCGCGCCCTTTGAAGAGAAGGGTTCCCTGACCGCCGGACGTGCTCAGAATAAAGCTCCCCTGGCCGAATTCCAGGGAAACTTTTGCGGAAGGCGCCTCGGACTTCCCGGAAGCGGCGCCCGTTTCCGCCGCAAGCGTCTGGCAGGGGACAATGACGACGAAAAACAGAAGGCACAGAAAACCGGAACGTAGCCACGCCATCCTTTTCATCGCATACTCCGCTTAGCTTGTTTGCTTTTTCGTTTTCCGTTCGGTCAATCAGGCCCAGCCTCTTAACGCTTTACGCAGGAACGCCGCGCCGAGAGCTGAAGGAGGCTCTTGACGCTTGCGCATTCCCCTCATTTACATCGTTCGAACCATGCGGAATCATAAGCTCAACATACAGCATTTTCAGCGCTTATTCCAATATGTCGTCCCGTCTGATTTGTCCAATGCAAATTGGTTTGCGACTTGAAAGCATTTCGTTATCAAATAGCCGGATACTGTATGGGGCGTCATGCGCCGCGCGCCGCCGCTTCGCAAAGAATGCGAACAGGGGCGCCGGGCCGTAAAGATCCTTCTGGAGTTTGTGCCGCAACGATTTGTGAGGAGCATGGAGGCGTCGCCCTGGAAGAAAGGGCGGCTGTTTCCCCTCAAAGGTTCATCCGCCTCCGCTTTGTTCAATGCGGGCGCTCGGCGTCCTTGCCCGCGAGTGTCTTGATGGGATTCACCGTGGGCGCCATTGCGTCCACGGTATTCGTGACCGCAAGAACCAGCGTATGTCGTCGACCGCCCTTCGGCGAAATGGAGGGATGAAAGCGAGGGCGGCGGCGCGGTTGGGGGTGACGCCGCCGCCCGGTTCGAGGACTTCCGCCGCCCTGGGCGGAGGAAGAACGCTATGCCTTCGGCTTGGGTTTGGCCGGAGCTTTCTTCGGCTTGGCCGGGGCCTTGGCTTTATTCGCGGCGGGCTTGGACGCCGTTTTGACGGCCACGGGTTCGGGCGCGGCTTTCTCCGAAACGGCTTCGATAACCAGCGGCGCGGGCGCTTCGGGCGCGGCAGCCCCGGCCGCCTTCACGGTTTGCGAAGCCGGTTCGGAAGGAGACTCGATCTCCGCTTCGGGAGCGGGTTCCGTCTTGATCGCCGGTTCCGCTTCAGGGACCGGCTCAGGCTTAGGCTCGGATTCCGGTTTGGGAGCGGGCTCCGGTTCAGGCTCAGGCTCCGGCGCGGCTTCCGGCTCGGGTTCGGGTTGCGGCGCGGCCTGCTCCGGCTCTTCCCGCGCCGCCGCTTGGCCGCCGGCGATGAGAAGGCCCGGCGCGATTTGCGCCTCCCACTCGAGCTCCAGCGAAAATTTTTGCTTGTCCTTCTTGCTCTTGGCCGAGATTTCGAGCTTCACCGTCTCCGGCGCGAAAAGGGTCATGGATTCGTCCTCATGCTCCAGGACGAAGGCCCCGGCGCCAAGCCCGGCCAAAAGACGTTCCAGAAGCGCCGACGCTTCGGCGAATCCGGCCGTTTCCTTGCGCTTGATTTTTTTCTTGTCCATGATTTCCTCCTTTCGCGGGGTTAAGTGAGGGAGGCCAGAGCCCCGGCCAGAAGCCCGGGGTCGATGCGCGGGGCGCTTTCCTTGCTGATGAGCGGGCAGTCGATCAACTGAACCCCCAGCTCGCGCAAGGCGTCCGGCTCAAGACCGTTGGGGTAGCGTCCCCGTTTCACATCCGCCAGGACATAGCCCACAGCGGTATGGGGCGGATTTTCCCCTGCGTCCGCGAGCAGGCGCCGCCGCAGGATGCGGATCTGTTCCGCCACGCTCTGGCCGATGACCTCGGGGTCGGCGTCGGGGTTGGGGACGAAGACTTTGGGACACGCGTTGGCGGTCACCGCCTTGCCCACCCCGGCGGGCAAAAGGTTGGCCATGACGCTCGAGTAGAAACTGCCGATGGGATAGCAGATGAGTTCGGCCTCGGCGATTTTCTCCCGGATCTTCGAACGGATGCCCGCCTGGACCGGGGCCGGGTCGTCCAGGTCCCTGGTCAGCCACAACTCCACGATGGGGGAGGTAAGAGGCGCGGCTTCCTTGCCGGTCAGCCTGTGCTGCCCCACGATCACCCGGCCGTTAGCGAGCCTGGCCGCCAGATGCAGGTCCTTGTTGATCACCGGCCGCACCACCCCGCGCGCGTCCACCAGCTTGGTGAAAATGTAGATGACCGCGTCGAAGCGGCGGCGGTTGTCGAGATATCCGGCCGTGAGGACCAGATTCCCCAGACTCGCCCCGGCCAGGTCGAAACTATCGGGCATGAGCTCCAGAAACCGCATGAAATGGTTGCGCAGGATCTTGCGCATGGGATCGGGCGCCTTGCGGATGAGGGGATGGCGGCCCGAGCACAGGCGCGTAAGCTGCCCGGTCAGTTCAGCGGGGCTTGAATCCTTGGGGAGCCTGGTGGCGAACAGCTCGAATATGTCCGGGTTGCCCTGCACGTTCTGGTTGGCCAGGGCCATGAGCCGGTTGCGGATGTCCCCCACGGCGGGCATGCGGAAGGCCTTGCGGATGACGGCGGAGCTGCCCCCGGAATCGAACGGGGTGATGATGTGGATGGAGTTGTGGGTGAAGCGCAGAAGCTCCCGGCAGGTCTGCCTGAGGGCCGACCCGCCGCTGAAAAACAGGATTTTCGGGCCGAACTCCGGGGCGCGCCGGAACCGCTCCAGCTTGAGCGGATCCGGGATGTCGGCCTCGCGCGAAATGACGATGCGCATGAACGGGATCAGACGCCCGGAATCCGGCCGGTTTCGAGATATTCCAGGCAGGCGTCCGCCGCTATGTCGAAATCCACGCCCCCGGACATCTCGATGAGGTCGCATCTGGCGAGCATGTCCGCATAGGCCGCGAGCGTCCGGTCGGTCCGCGCGCCCTTGTCCGAGGCCAGGTAGAAAAGCCCCGTGTCCTTCATGAAGGCGGGCAGGAGATCGGCGCGCTTCCTGGGATCGGTCCGTTTGATGACCAGGGGGCCGCTGTCCAGGCGCCAGTTGAGGATGACCAGCCCGTTCATGGGCGCGCGCAGGACGAACCGGCCCGGGCCGTAGCATTCGTCGATCAGGGCGTCGTACTTGCGCTCGAGCTTCCAGAGCTCTTCCGGGGGCAGGGCCAGGAAGGCCTCGCGGTTTTCCGGCTCGATCACCCCGGTCAGGTCGGGGTTGTTGAGCAGGGTCCCGGGGTTGACCCTGGGCTGCTTGGGCACGCCGTACATGACTACGGCGTCCTCGTTTTGCTCGGCCAGGATGCGGTCGTTGCTCACGAAATCCGCGCTCCGGCTTAAGCAGCTCATGGCCAGGGTGGATTTGCCCATGCCCGAGAACCCGGCCAGGGACAGGCCCCGGCCGTTGCGGACGATCCCGGCGGCGTGGCCCAACAGACAACCCTCGTTGAGCTTTTTCTCCAGGAAGCGGTTGTTGATGAAGTTGATGACCTGGTTGGGATTGGACAGGCACGGTCCAAGCGCCAGGTTGATCCCCTGGCCGAAGAGGAAGACCATGCCGGTCAGGCGCTTGCGCACGGCCCGGCCGTCCAGGAGGTCGGCGAACTCCTCCTTGATCCTGGTCTTGCCCGGGTCCGGCTGCTTGATTTCGTAGGCCAGGCCCAGATCCGGCGCCGGACATTCCAGCGCGATCACGTCGATGTCGGCCTCGCCTTCGGCGGCCGCGAATTCCTTGAAATAGTCCGCCAGTTCGTCCCGAAGTCCGGCCTCGTTGGTGGAAACCTGGATGCGGCAGCCCCCGAGATCGAGGAACAGCTCGTAGGGGGCGGACATGCGCCTGGTGAAGTCCTCGGCCAAATCCTTGATGCATGCGTTCATTTGCTGATCCTTGCGATGACGTAGTCCGCGTAGAGCGCCGCGGCGTCGATGCCGCGCGCGTCCAGAAGCCCCCGGAAGCCGCCGAAGGCCGAGACCTCGAACACGAAGGGGCCGTCGTCCGTAAGCGCCACGTCCACGGAGGTGAAATCCAGGTTGAAGAGCGCCTGGGCCTTGTAAGCCAGATCGATCACCTCCCGGGGCGGATCGAAGGGCTCGTATTTGCCGCCCGAGGCCGTGGTGGTGTTCCAGGCCCCGTTGGTCTTGCAGCGGGCGTAGGTGGTCACGTAGTCCCCGCCCAGAAAGGTCACCCCCAGGTCGCTGTCCAGCCTGTCGATGGCCTTCTGGATATACATGATGGGGTGTTCCGCCCGGTATTCCTCGATGGCGGCCCGGGCGTCCGGCCCGTCCTCCAGGATGAACATGCCCCGGGCCTTGGAGGTGTAGAGCGGCTTGAACACGGCCCGGCCGTAGCCGGCCACAGCGCTTAGGGCCTCCTCCACGTCCTCGGTGATGGTGGTCCTGGGCATGGGCACGCCCGCCAGCTGCATGGTGATGGTGCAGGCCAGCCTGTCCAGCACGCGCAGGATGGATATGGCGGAACTCATGACGGGCATGCCGCGCTCTTCCAGAAAGCGCAGGATTTCCAGCCTGTCCAGAAGGTCCGGGGAATAGCGGGCGCCGATTTTCTTGATGACCAGCGCGTCGCACTGGGAAAGGTCCATGCCCTGGAAGAAGACCCGGCCCGAGGGCAGGTCCAGGCGTACTTTTTCCATACTGGCCAGAAGCCGTTTTCCGGTTCGCGAGGCCACGGCGTCTGCCAGCATTTCGGAGGACCAGCCGCCCTCGGTTCCGATCACGCCAATATTCACGGGATGCGTCCTTTTCGTCGTTAGAGGTACAGGATGTTTTCGGGCAGCCGGAAGGCTTCCCAGTCCCCGGCGTCCTTGTGGTCCACGATTTTTTCCATGAGATACGCGGACCGGTGGAACATCTCCTTGGCGAACCGGTGGTTCAGCTCGAAGCGGGTGGAGGTGTAGAAGGCCCGGGAAAGGGCCAGGGCCAGCCTAGCCTCATAGGTCGCGTCCCCGCGTTCGGCGGCGAAGCTTTTGACGAAATCATGGAAGATGGCGATGCTGAGGTTGATGCGTCCCCGCAGGGCCGGTTCGAAAATGGGCATGCGGAAATTGGAGACCAGGAAGGTGGCCGCATCCTGGAGGTAGTCGTAGTCCTTGGACCGGTAGAGGTCTATGTAGTGGACTTGTTGGGTTTCGTGGTTGTAGACGATGTTGTTTATGTTGAAATCCCCGTGCACGAAGACGGTGAACGGCGCGGGGATGTCCTGCTCCACGGCCTCGCATTCCGCGAGCAGGTCCTCGGTGGAGCGGACCACGGCCCGTCCCAGGGCCTGTGGCAGGCGCCAGAATTCCGGGTGCATGCGCAGAACTCCGTCCAGGCGCTTGCGCAACTGGGACATGTAGCCGGTGGCGAACGTCCCGGGCCGCAGGGTGGCGGTCCAGGTATGGCGCACGGTTTGTTCGAGGACGAACAGCGCGTTGCGCATGAATTCCTCTTCCGAGGTGAGGACCACCTCGTCCAGGGTGCAGCCCTGGAGGAATTCCACCAGCATGGCGCCCTTGCCTTCCTCCTCGTCCTCGTGGAAGCCGAAGACGTCGGCCACGAGACCGGGGAAGAGGGATTTCCAGCGTTCGATATTGGCTTTTTCCTGGCGGATTTTCTCCAGGGAGCCTTCCTTGTAGATGCTGCTCTGGCGGTCCGATGCCGGGTTGGCCTCGCTGTCGTGCCTGCCCACCCGGCCGATGCGGCAGCCCGAGCGCGTGCCCCAGATGGCCTTGAAATCGATCTCGGCCACGGATTCGCTGAAGCCGGATTTGGACAGGGTGCGCTGCAGGGCTTCGAACTGCTCAATCTTGATGCGCTCGCCGATGATGGCGAAGATGATGGCTTCGCCGATGTTCAGGATGGAGTCGCCGATGCGTTCGAAATAGCGGAAGATGAAAAGCGTGGTGACGAGGTCCTGGATGTTCTGGCCTGATTTGAGCTCCAGCATGATCCGGTCGAAGGATTCCTTGTAGAGCTTGTCCAGGACGTTCTCCGCCTTGCAGATGGAAAGCGCCTTGGACATGTTTTCCTTGCGGAAGCCGTCGAGGATGTGTCCCAGGCTTTCCTGGATGACGTCGAAGGAATCCCGCCAGAGGTAGCGGTGGATGAAGGCCTGATCCTCCATGAAGCCCATCTGGCGCACGATGTTGACCAGGAAGTCGGCGATGCGTTCCAGGTTGACGCAGATGACCTGGATGGCCCGGATCTTGTTGAGCTGCGCCGGGTCCAGGGTCTTGTCCCCGTTGATCCTGGCGTAGCATTTGTTCTCGATGATGGTTTTCAGGTTGTCGATGTAGTCGTCCCGGGAGGCGATCTTGCGATAGAGCCCCGCCTCGGGCGATTCGATGAAAGCCCGGGCGGTCCGGGCCTGGGCGTCCACGTCCATGACGATGAACTTGAAGTTCTCGTCGATGCCTTCGAACGTGTACATGCCGTCTAGCTTTCGATCCGAATCGGGCTTGTTCCGGGAATGACCGCGCCGCCCCGGGATTCCTTCCAGGCGATCTTGATGCTGAGCTTGCTTTCGCCGTCGCGCTTGCGTTTGGCCTTGACGGAGAAATTGAGCAGGCCCTTGGGCGAGAGCACGATCTCCTCGCCGTTGGTCAACAGGCTGATCTTGCCGTTCTCGAAGCCGTCGCGCAGGGTGGCGATGAACTGGGTGATGCTTTCCGCATCCTGCAGCGAATCGTAGATGAATTTTTCGTCGGCCATGCGTTCCTCCTTGCGTCGCGGCGCCCGCGCCTATCCGGCCAGGCGCTCCTTGTATTGGCGGATGACCGAGGAGCGGCTGACGCCCTCCACGATCAGCTTCTTGCGGATGGAAAGATCGTCCCAGGCGGGCTGATAGCCGATCTCGCGTCCGGCCTTGGCCGCGTCCCGCTGGCTCCTGGGCCTGGTTTTTTCGCCCATGTGGCAGTCGTCGCCCATGAAAACGAGGATGGGCCGGTCATGCGTCCGGGCGGCCCGGTTCTTTTCCCCCACCACGGAAATGAGGAATTCGGTGTATTCGAGGGACTGGGGATTCCAGACCTCGATGCCGTCCACGTCGTAATTGGCCAAAAGGATGGGCCAGAACTGCTCGGGGTGGGGGATGACGATGCCCGCGCCCAGGCTTCTGGCCTCTTCGATGACTTCGCTGGCCCGGTAGAAATAGTTGAGCGGGAAGGTGGCCTTCACCCGGCGCTTGACCGCCGTCAAAAAGGCCTGGACCCGGTCGATGGCCGCATCGCCGGCCGTGGAGCGAAGCGCGTCGAACCAGTTGCGCAAAAGCTTGTTCTTGAGCGACATGCCGGGGACCTGGTCCCAGTACATGTCCAGAAGCTGTTCGATTTTGGAGGCGTGGGTCCGGGTGAAGGCGACCACGTCCTCGTCCGCCCCGGTTTCCCGGACGGCGGGCTCCAGGCAGTCGCGGTCCGGCTTGGTCAGGGCCTCCAGGAAGGCGAACAGCTGGGAGGAGCGGTATTTGTAGGTGTGGGAGAGGATGAGGCGCAACGTGTCGGCCTTTTCCAGCCGGTCCCTGGTGAAATGCAGGAGCAACTGCACCTTGCGGTTGAACCCGTGGGAATAGCAGTCCACCTCCACCCCGGCGTAGTCCCCCAGTCCGGTCAACTCGTTGTGCTGGGTGGGGATGATGAGGGAATCGCGCATGTTGGGGAACATGGCCGCGATGCGCCGCTCGATCAGGGGCATGGGGACGAATTCAGGGTGCCAATGGACGGCCAGCACGGCCTCCTGGCGGCGGTGGACGGTCTCGGGCGCGACCACCTGTTCCACCTGCCAATCCGCCAGCTCCGTGGAGACGACCTCGAAAAAGCGGGTCGCATCCTCCTGGGACACGTCCTCGTCCAGGGCTTCCAGGAGGGTTTTCCACTGCTCGCAGGCGGCTGCTGCGTTTTTCACGATCTTCATGCGCGGTCCCCGGTTAATCGTAGAGGGCGTGGCAACGGGCTTTTTGATGGGCCAGTTCCTCGGCCATGGCCCCCATGCGGGGCAGGTCGCAGGAATCGTAGGCGTCGGCGAACTCCCGGCAGACCTGGAGAAAATCGGGGTAGAAGACGTCGCCCTTGCCTGGGTAGGCGCACATGAGCTCCGCGTCGGCCAGAAAGGAGGCCACGGCCTCGGCCGGAGGGCATTGCCCCTCGTGGAGCATGCGCAGGATGACCTTGAAGCTGGTCTTCATGCGTTTTTTTACGCTCTTGTAGCGGGGCAACTCGTCCTGTCCCACAGAGACGGGCGCCTCGCCCTCCCCGAAGCCGGGAAACAATGCTCCGGCGGCGGGCGGGAGCTCCCGGGGGCTTTTGACCTTCATCTTGAGGCTGAAGCCGCCGAAGGCTTCCTTGAGCGAGAGCTTGAGCTTGACGAAACCGTCAAGGTTCTCGAATTCGCCTTCCCCTCCGCCCTTTTCAATCGCCTCGGCCAGTTCCCGGAAAAAGGCCGGCAGGCCTTCCTTCGGCATATGGCGCTCGATCCGCAGTTCCCCGCTCATGTCGTCCTCCTCGGCCCGGTTTCATACGCGTTGGCCGTCCACATTGGCGCATGCGCGGCGTCGGCATGACCGCAAAAATGTGACGATTTGGTGACCATGCGTCAGAAGCGGGCGATTCATCCGGGCCGGCCGCGTCCCGGCTCCGGCGCCCTTGCCGGAGCCGGGGCGTATCCGCCGGAACCGGGGCGTATCCGCCGGAACCGGGGCGTATCCGCCGGAACCGGGGCGTATCCGC